>DASZJZ010000316.1:0-8483 GCA_035947555.1 Thermoleophilaceae bacterium
CTCGCGGCGGCGCAGGCGCGAGCCCAGCTCGTACGGCTCGCCGTCCTGCTCGCCGGGCGGGCGGACCTCGCGCGTGCGGCAGGGCCGATCGGTGCCGAGCTGAGCGCACATGGCGTCAACGATGTCCTGCGCCATCAGACGCAGCGTGGTGAGCTTGCCGCCGGACATCGTGAGCAGCCCGTCCACGCCGTCGCGCGCGCGGTGATCGACCACGGCGTGCGTCCGGCTCACGTCACGCGTGTCCTTGACCTCGCCCTGCCGGGCGTCCTGGAACAGCGGCCGCACTCCGGCCCATACCCGCAGCGCCCGCGCTTGCCGGAAGCCCGGGACGAGGCGCTCGCCGTCGTCCAGCATCTGGTCGACCTCGGCCTGGGTGACCGGGATCTCATCGGGGTCTGCGGCGCGGATGTCGGTCGTGCCGATTACGCTCACCGTGCGGATGGGGACGAGGATGTCGCCGTCCGCCGGCATCGCGCAGCGGTTCACCACCGTGTTCACGAGCCGGTGGTTCATGGCGATCATGATCCCCTTGCCGGGAACCACGGCGACGCCCTCGATCCCCGCCATCCGCGCGATCTGGGCGGCCCAAGCGCCCGCCGCGTTGAGGGTGAAGCCCGCCTCGATGTCGAGCTCCTCGCCGGTGCGCTCGTTTCGAACCCGCGCCCCCGTGACGGCGTTGCCGTCGCGGTGGAGGTCGATAACGCGGTGGTAGGGCAGCACGCGGGCGCCGTGCGCCGAGGCGCCGCGGGCGAAGGCCCAGACGGTCTTCCACGCGTCGATCGAGGCGTCGGGCACCGTGAAGGCCCGCCGGATGTGGGGATTGAGCCGGGGCTCGCGGCGCAAGGCCTCGGCCGTCTCGATCTCCTCGGCCGGCAACGCGCACTCGCGGCATGCGGCAAGGAAGCGGTCGCCGTAGGCCGGATCGTCGTCCGGCGTCGTGACGAACAGCCCGCCGGTGTCCTCGATGCAGTCGGGGATGACGCTCCGCAGGACCGCGTTCTCGGCCACGCACTCCTCCGCCGCCACCCGGTCCTTCACCACGTAGCGGCCCCCGGAGTGCAGCAGGCCGTGGAAGCGCCCGCTGGTGCCCTCCGCCAGGTCGGCCCGATCCACGAGCACGACGTCGAACCCCCTCAGCGCCGCGTCCCACGCGACGCCCGTGCCGGTCGCGCCGCCCCCGATTACGAGCACCTCGGCCTGAAGGTTCGGCACCCGTTGAATCCTAGGGGCGGCGCAAATCCAGCTTCAGCCCTCGTCCGCCTCGAACCAGTCGAAGGTCCGCGTGACCGCCTTCTTCCAGTACTTGTAGTACTCGTCGCGCTGCGCGGAGTCCATCTGCGGCTCCCAGCGCTTGTCCTCGACCCAGTTCTCGCGCAGGTCCTCGACCTCGTTCCAGAAGCCGGTCGCGAGCCCCGCGGCGTAGGCGGCGCCCAGCGATGTCGTCTCCGCCACCTGCGGGCGGATGACCGGCACACCGAGCAGGTCGGCCTGGAACTGCATCAGCAGCTCGTTGGCCACCATGCCGCCGTCGACCTTGAGGGACTCGAGCTTGACGCCGGAGTCGGCGTCCATCGCCTCCACCACCTCGCGGCTCTGGTAGGCGGTCGCCTCCAGGGTCGCGCGCGCGATGTGGCCCGCGTTGACGTAGCGGGTCAGCCCAGCGAACACGCCGCGCGCGTTGGACTTCCAGTACGGCGCGAACAGGCCCGAGAAGGCCGGCACGATGTACAGGCCACCGTTGTCGTCGACCGACTTGGCGAGGTCCTCGACCTCCGGCGCCGCCTGGATCATCTTCAGGTTGTCGCGCAGCCACTGGACCAGTGCGCCGGTGATGGCGATCGAGCCCTCGAGGCAGTACACGCAGTCCTGATCGCCGATCTTGTAGCCGGCCGTCGTGATCAGACCCGACTTCGACTGCACCGGCTCGGTACCGGTGTTGAGCAACAGGAAGTTGCCGGTGCCGTAGGTGTTCTTCGCCTCCCCGACCGAGAAGCACGTCTGCCCGAACGTCGCGGCCTGCTGGTCCCCGAGGTCTCCGGCGATCTGCACGCCCTGGAAGCCGCCCCCCGAGCGCACCTCGCCGTACGGAGCGCTCGACGGGCGCACTTCGGGCAGCATCGACGTCGGAACGCCCATCGTCGACGCGATCCCCTCGTCCCAGTCGAGCGTCGCGAGGTCCATCAGCATCGTCCGGCTGGCGTTCGACACGTCCGTGATGTGGATCCCGCCGTCGGTGCCGCCCGTCAGGTTCCAGATGCACCACGTGTCGATGTTCCCGAACAGCAGGTCGCCGGCCTCGGCGCGGTCGGCTGCGCCGTCCACGTTGTCGAGGATCCAGCGCACCTTCGGGCCCGAGAAGTAGGTCGCCAGCGGCAGGCCGACCTGCTCGCGGAACCGGTCCTGCCCGCCGTCGCGCGAGAACTCGTCCACGAGCCGGTCGGTTCGGGTGTCCTGCCACACGATCGCGTTCGTCACCGGCTCGCCGGTGTTGCGATCCCATACCACCGTCGTCTCGCGCTGGTTGGTAATCCCGAGGCCCGCGATGTCGTCGGCGCTCGCACCGGCCTCGTCGAGCGCCTCCTGCATCACCTCCTGGCAGCGCTGCCAGATCTCCATCGGGTCGTGCTCGACCCAGCCCGGCTTCGGATAGATCTGCTCGTGCTCCTTCTGGACCACGCTCACGACCTTGCCGCCGTGGTCGAAGACCATGCAGCGCGAGCTGGTCGTGCCCTGGTCCAGTGCTGCCGCGTACTTAGCCATCTAGCCCCTCTCGTCTAGGTCCGGAACTGTCGCGTCGTCAGCCTCCCGGCCACCACCAGTCGTATGCCAGCGCGCCGAGCACGCCGCCGATGATCGGGCCGACCACGGGGACCCATGCGTAGCCCCAGTCGGACGGCCCCTTGCCCGCGATCGGCAGGATCGCGTGCATGATGCGCGGCCCGAGGTCGCGCGCCGGGTTGATCGCGTAGCCCGTGGGGCCGCCGAGCGACAGCCCGATCCCGAAGACCAGCAGGCCGATCAGCAGCCCGGCCACCCCGCTCTCGATCGCCCCCTGGTCGGAGACGATCGCGAGCACGCCGAAGACGAGCACGAACGTACCTATCATCTCGGTGATGAGGTTGGCCGCGGGGTTGCGGATCGCCGGCGCCGTGCTGTAGCAGGCGAGCTTCAGCCCGGGGTCCTCCGTCGCGCCCCAGTGCTGGAGGTACGCGAGCCACACCAGCGTGGCGCCGATGAAGGCGCCCACGAACTCACCGGCGAGGTACTCCGGCACGTCGCCCCACTCGGTGCTGCCCTGGAACGCGAACCCGAGCGTGACCGCCGGGTTGATGTGCGCGCCGCTGAACTGCCCCACCGCGAAGACGGCGAGCATGACCGCCATGCCCCAGCCAAACGTGATCACGATCCAGCCGGCGTTCTGGGCCTTCGACAGGTTGAGGAGGACGCCGGCCACCACCCCGTTCCCCAACAGGATCAGGATCGCGGTCCCGATCACCTCTGCTCCGAAGATGCTCAATGCCTCTCCTCCTCCGTCCGGGTTCCGTGACGAGCCGCGGGCACACTATGCCGCGCGGCGCTTCTGCGCAAACGGCGCAAAGGGCGGTTCAGCTGCCGCCCCCGAACTTGCCGGCCGCGGCCGCGAGCAGCAGCTGCGCCGACGTCGCACCGGGATCCTGGTGGCCGACGCTCCGGGGGCCGAGGTAGCTGGCCCGGCCGCGCCGCGCCTCGAGCGGGATCGTGGCCTGAACTCCCTCCTCCGCCGCGTCGGCCGAGCGCCTCAGCGCGTCCGCGAGCTCGCTCCCGTCGTCGGCGGCGGCGCGCAGCGCCTCGACCGCCGGCAGCAGCGCGTCGACCATCGTCTTGTCGCCGGGCTCGGCCTTGCCGCGCGCCTGGACGCCCTTTACGCCGGCCTCGAGCGCGGCGGTCCAGCCGGCGAGGTCGAGCTCCTCGCGACCCGCCGAGGCGGTGCCCATCTGCAGGAAGAGGGTCCCGTACAGCGGGCCGGCGGCGCCGCCCACGCTCGACACGAGCGCCATGCCGACCGCCTTCAGCAGCGCGCCGATGTCCTCGCCTTCGGTGCCGTCCATCTTCTCGACCGCCTTGCGCATGCCGCGATCCATGTTGGTGCCGTGATCGCCGTCGCCGATGGCGGTGTCGAGCTTGACCAGCTCGGCGCGGTGCTCGGCGATCTCGGCGGCGTACGCGCGGATCCAGTCGCGGACCGCGCTCGACGTGATGCTCAAGCCGCTTCCTCCCTCAGCACACGCGCAGCGCCGGCGTGTCGGCAGGCGCGTCCCACAGCCGCGTCAGCTCGTCGTCGAGCCGCAGCAGCGTGATCGAGCAGCCCGCCATCTCGAGCGAGGTGATGTAGTTGCCGATCAGCCGGCGGTCGATCGTGATCCCGCGTTCCTCGAGGAAGCGGTGGAGCTCGCGGTAGACGATGTACAGCTCGATCAGCGGCGTGCCGCCCATCCCGTTCACGAACGCCAGCACGCGGTCGCCCGAGTCGTACGGCAGATCGTCGACGATCGCCGTGGCGAGGCGCTCCACCACGTGCGAGGCAGACGCGAGCGGCTCGCGGAAGCGGCCCGGCTCGCCGTGGATGCCGATCCCGATCTCCATCTCGTCGTCGCCCAGCTCGAAGCTCGGCTCGCCCGAGCCGGGAGTCACGCAGGGCGTCAGCGCCATGCCCATGCTGCGCCCCTGCCCGTTGACCGTCCGGCACAGCTCGGCCACCTCGGCGAGCGACTTGCCCTCCTCCGCCGCCGCGCCGCAGATCTTCTCGGCGATCACCGTGATGCCGACCCCGCGGCGGCCCGCGGTGTAGAGGCTGTCCTGGACGGCCACGTCGTCGTTCGTGACCACGGCCTCGACCTCGACGCCCTCGCCCTTCGCCAGGTCGGCCGCCATCTCGAAGTTGAGCACGTCGCCTGTGTAGTTCTTGACGATGTGCAGCACGCCGGCGCCGCCGTTCACCGCCTTGGTCGCCTCGAGCATCTGGTCCGGCGTCGGCGAGGTGAAGACCTCGCCCGGGCACGCGGCGTCGAGCATGCCGCGGCCGACGAAGCCGCCGTGCATCGGCTCGTGTCCCGAGCCGCCACCCGAGACGATGCCCACCTTGCCCTGCACGGGCGCGTCGGCGCGCACGATCACGAACGGGTCGTAGCTCACCCGAACCTTGTCGCCGTGCGCGGCCTCGATGCCCTCGAGCGCCTCGCGCACCACGGCGTCTGGCTCATTGATCAGCTTCTTCATCCACCCCTCCTGGCGCTGCGTTGTCGGGCCGGCTGCGTGCGGACCGTATACGGGGCGGTCGGCGCCCGCAATGGCGGGGGCCGGTCGACCTCGACTCAGGCGACGGTGGTGGAGCGGTCGCCGCTGCGGGCCGGCCTCGTGACCACCGGGCGCTCGAAGCGCGGCCGTACCGGCGCGGGCGGCGGCGGCGCAGGCATCCCCTTCCGCTCCCAGAAGCCGCGGACCTCGTCCATGACGTCATGGCGGTGGTCCGCGTCGGTGGGGCGAATCGGCCGGCCGAAGCGGACCTCCACCTCGTGACGGCGCGAGAAGAAACGGCCCGGGATGCGGCGCGGCCAGCCCTGGCCGGGCGGCATCGCCTCATGCGTTCCGCGGATGTAGATCGGGACGATGTCGATGCCGTGCTGTGCCGCAATCACGGCCGCACCGGAGCGCACCCGGCCGACGCGGCCGTCGCGTGAGCGGGTGCCCTCGGGGAACATGACGAGATTCCACCCGTCGTCGATCAGGCGGTCGACGTGGTCGGTCGCGCCGTCGCCGAGGCCGCCGCCCTTACGGCCGATCGGGACGGTGTTGAAGAGCAGCGCGACACCGCGCGCCTTCCAGCGGCTGTCGTAGAAGTAGTCGGCCGCCGCCGCGACGGCGGTGCGCCTGCGCCACTTGCGCGGCAGGGCGCGCAGGATCGTCGGGGTGTCGAGGTGGCTCGAGTGGTTGGCCACGAAGATGACCGGGTGCTGCAGCGTGTCGAAGATCTCGCGCCCCACGGTTCGGTTGCGCACGTAGTAGTCGATCAGCGGTCCGAGCCCCAGGCTCAGCAACGCCTCGCGCGCCGCCTTGGCGTAGCCGCAGCGCGCCCAGGACACGTCCATCTCGGCATACTGGCGCGCGAGCTCGCTCCCGCGCGTGCGCAGCTCGCCGGTCAGCTCGGGCACGCGCTCGCGCAGCTCCGGCATTCGCGTCTTGATGTCCGTGCCGCGCGCCTTGCCCTGCTGGACGGCGCGCCTGATCCTTCCCTCGCTCATGGCTCCAAGTACTCCGCCGGCAGAACAGGGTTTCTTCCCGATTTACGCTTCGAGCATGCCGGCGAACCACGCGGGCGCGCAGATCGGGCTCGGCCTGGCCGCCCTGGGGCGTCCGGGCTACATCAACCTCGGCCACGGGCACGACGTGAAGGACATCGCCGTCGAGCGGATGGAGCGCGCCGCTCACGAGGTGCTCGATGCGGCCTACGACGCCGGCGTGCGCGCGTTCGACGCTGCCCGTTCCTATGGACGCGCCGAGGCGTTCCTCGCCTCCTGGCTTGCGCGCCGCGGGCTCGCGCCGGGCGACGCGGAGGTGAGCTCGAAGTGGGGCTACACCTATACGGCCGATTGGCGCGTAGACGCAGACGAGCACGAAGTCAAGGAGCTCACCGCCGCACAGCTCCGACGGCAGTGGCGTGAGACGGAGCAGCTGCTCGACGGCCATGTGCGCCTGTACCAGATCCACTCGGCCACGGTCGACAGCGGGGTGCTGGACGACGGCGAGGTTCGCGCGGAGCTCGCCGCGCTGCGGGCGCGCGGCGTTCGGATCGGCCTCACGGTCACCGGCGCGCGCCAGGCGGCGACGATCGAGCGGGCGCTGGCGGTAGGCGGCTTCGACGCGGTGCAGGCCACCTGGAACCTGCACGAGCGCTCAGCCGAGGCTGCACTCGAGCGCGCACACGAGGCCGGGCTTCTCGTCATGGTCAAGGAGGCGGTCGCGAACGGGCGGCTCACGGCCCGCGGGGCGAACCCGGTGCTGGGCGCAGCGGCTCGCGCGCTCGGGACGACGGAGGACGCGCTCGCGCTGGCGGCGGCGCTCGCGCGACCGTGGGCGGACCTGATCCTCAGCGGGGCGGCGACCGTGGACCAGCTGCGCAGCAACCTGGCGGCGCGAGAGCTCGTGTGGGATGAGGAGCTCGAACGACGGCTCGCCGGGCTCGTGGAGGACCCGGACGGCTACTGGGCGGCCCGCGCTCGGCTGCCCTGGAACTGAGCGGGCGCGGGGGCGCGCGCCGGGCTAGCGCGTCCGGACTTCGCCGGCGCGGCCGCTGAGTGTCCGCTCGCCCGGGTCGTCGGTGGCGATCAGCCCGATGACGACGAGCAGTGCGGCGACCACGATCGCGGCGGCGAGTCGCAGCACGTTGCGGCGGGTCTCGGCGCGTCGCATCCGTCGCTGCGCCTCGAGCTCGTCCGCACCCAGCAGCTCGGCCACGACCGCCGGTGCGAGTCCCAGGCCGTGCTCGCTGCACCAGCGCAGTACCGCGTCCGGGCCGTCGACTTCGACCACGGGCACGTCGTGTGCCTCGCCGAGCCGGTGCGCGAGACCGGCGTTGCGCCCGGGCACCAGGAACAGCGCGTAGGGCCGCGCCCGCTGGGCGCGAAAGCCGTCCTCGTGGACCTCGATCACGCCCCTGGCCTCCACGACGCCCGGCATCTCACGCCGGCTGGCGAGGATCCGGCGCACCGCGCGCGGGCGCGGATGCCACGCGTGTACCCCACAGCTGCACCCGGGAGCCGGGGCGGTGTGGCCATCCACGGTCGGGCACCGGGCCTCGAGCCAGGCGCCGCCGGCCGGCCACGCCTCACCCCGCTGGGGACCGATCAGCCGCTCGTGCCCCGGCCCGCCCGTCACGGCCCACGTGCGCAGGCCGTAGACGGGCGTGGCCACGAGCGGCGCGGCGGTCACTCCACCTTCGCCGCCTGCGGCTCGGGCTCGCGCTCGATCGGCTCGGCAGGCTTGGGCTCGGCCGGCAGCTCGATCGGCTCCGCGAGGATCGTTCGGGAGGGACCTTCAGCAACCATGCGACAAATGATGACGGACGCGGATGGCGGCCTAACGAGAGTGTCCGGCGCTGCCGATTCAATGTGTGTAGGCCGAGTTCCGGAACCGACCAGATGCGAGATGCACTACAGCGCGAGCTTGCCCAGGCCACGGCCGAGCTGAAGGCTCACATGGCTTCGTGGGAGTACGCCTTCGCGATGGGCGCGAGCTGCCACGGCGCGAACAGCCACCCGGTGCACTGGGAGACGCAGGCCCGTACCGAGAGGCTCACGGCGCGGTGTCACAACCTGCGCGCCCGGCTGGCCGAATACGACGTCTGAAGCCTGCCCTTCACGCGCCGGCGCGAGCGGTTAGGTTAGGCCGAGCAAGAGCTCGGGAAGGGCTCAAGCACATCATCGAGGCGCGTGCTCGACGCGCCTCGA
>DASZJZ010000317.1:0-8084 GCA_035947555.1 Thermoleophilaceae bacterium
CTCCACGACGCCTCGGCCTCGCCTTGACGACGGCCACGCACGCCACCCCGGCCGCGGCCGCGCCGGCCCGGGCCCGGCGGCGCATCGGCGTCGGCGTCATCGGCTTCGGCTGGCTCGGCCAGGCCCACAGCCGCTCGCTGCAGCGGATCCGCACGCTGTTCCCGGAGCGCGAGTTCGACCCCGAGCTCGCGGCCTGCGCCGACACGGCGCCGGCCCGCGTGCACGACGCCGTCCACTCCTTCGGCTACGCGCGCGGCACGGACGACTGGCGGCGCGTGATCGGCGATCCCGGGGTGGACGTGGTCTTCGTGACCGCCCCGAACATGTTCCACGTGGAGCTGATCGAGGCGGCGGCCGAGGCCGGCAAGCACGTCTTCTGCGAAAAGCCCGTCGGCGGCACGCCCGAGCAGACGGCCCAGGCCGAGCGGGCCGCCCGGCGAGCGGGGGTGATCAGCGGCGTGGGCTACAACTACCGCTGGGCGCCGCTCGTGCGGTACGCGGCGGAGCTGCTGGCCGAGGGACGCCTGGGCCACGTCACGAACTACCGCGGCCGCTTCTTCTCGATGTACGGGAGCGATCCGCTCGGGCTGCTGTCGTGGCGCTTTCGCGTGGACGAGGGCGGCCACGGGGTGACCACGGACCTGCTGAGCCACGCCGTCGACCTCGCGCACGTGCTGGTCGGGCCCATCACGCGCGTGGTCGGGACGATCGAGACCTTCATCCCGGAGCGGCCGCTTCCCACCCCCGGCGAGGGGACGCACTACGGCCGCGGGCGCACCGAGGATCCGCGCGGGGCGGTGACGAACGAGGACTACGCCGGCATGCTGTGCGAGTTCGCCGGCGGCGCCCGCGGCACGTTCGAGTCGAGCCGCACGCTCATCGGCCCTGAGAGCCAGATGGCCTTCGACGTCTACGGGACCGGGGGCGCCCTCGGCTGGAATCTCGAGCGCATGAACGAGCTCGAGGTCTACCTCGCCACCGGCGAGCCGCACTCCGGCTACACGACCGTCTACGGCGGCGATCGCTTCCCCTACCACGGCCGCTTCGTGCCCGGCAACGCCAACGGCATCGGCTTCGAGGACCTGGTGGCGATCGAGGACTTCGAGTTCTGCCGCTCGGTGGCCGAGGGACGGGTCCACAGCCCGGGCTTCGAGGACGCGCTCGCCGCGGTCAGCGTGCAGGCGGCGCTGCTGCGGTCGTGCGAGACGGGCCGCTGGGAGGACGTCGTGTCCCTGCGGGAGGAGTGATGCGGTCGATGGGGGAGACGGCGACCGCGGGGGCCAGGCCGGCCGCTGCTGAGCCGGTGCGGGTAGGTGTGGTCGGCGCGGGCCGGATCGGGCGCGTGCACGCCGGGTTCCTCGCCGACCGCGTGAGGGGCGCCATGCTCGCCGGCGTGCAGGACGTGCGCTCCGAGCAGGCCCAGGCGCTGGCCGGCGAGCATGGCGTGCCCGCCTACGACGGGGTCGAGCGGATGCTCGCGGACCCCGAGGTCGACGCCGTCGCGATTTGCTCGAGCACCCACACGCACGCCGACCTCACCATCGCCGCGGCCCGGGCGGGCAAGGCCGTCTTCTGCGAGAAGCCCCTCTCGCTCGAGCTCGCCGACGTGGACAGGGTCAGCGCGGCCGTCCACGATGCCGGCGTGGCGTTCCAGATCGGCTTCAACCGCCGCTTCGATCCGGGCCACCGCTCGGTCCGCGACGCGGTGGCCGGCGGGGCGGTGGGGGAGGTCCATCTGGTCCGCATCTCGAGCCGCGACCCGTTCCCGCCGCCGCTCGAGTACGTGCGCGTCTCCGGCGGCATCTTCCTCGACATGACCATCCACGACTTCGACATGGCCCGCTACGTGACCGGCAGCGAGGTGACGGAGGTGTACGCGCGGGGGTCCGTCCGGATCGAGCCCTCGTACCGCGACGCCGGCGACGTGGACACGGCGCTCGTAGTGCTGGAGCACGAGGACGGCTGCGTCACGGCGATCGACAACAGCCGCCGCTCGACCTACGGCTACGACCAGCGCGTCGAGGCCTTCGGCTCCGCCGGGATGGCCGCCTCGGGCAACCCGCCGACGCACGCCGGGGTGGTGCTCAACGCCGAGGGGGAGAGCTCACGGGTGATGCCGAGCTTCTTCCTCGACCGCTATGCCGAGAGCTACGAGCGCGCCTGGGAGGCGTTCGTGGACGCCGTGCGGGACGGGCGCGAGCCGGCCGTCGGCATCGAGGACGCCCGCGCCCCGCTGGTGATCGGGCTGGCGGCGTGGCGGTCGCTGCGCGAGCGGCGCCCGGTGCGCGTGGAGGAGATCGAGGCGTGAGCCCCGTGCGGGTATATCTGACCGGCGCCACGGGCTTCCTCGGCGGCAACGTGGCGCGGGTCTTCGCCGGGCGCGAAGGCGCCGAGCTGTTCTGCCCGGTCCACCGCATGGCGCCTCCCGAGGACGCTCCGTACGCGTGGGAGCGGCTGGACCTCACCGACGCCGCCGCGGTGGAGCGAAGCGTCGCTTCGTTCCGGCCCGATGCCATCGTGCATGCGGCGATCCGCAACGACCTCCTCCACCTGTACGCCGACCGTGTCGGGGCCTGGGAGGCCTACGTGGGGGCCACGCGGAACCTCGTCGACGCCGCCAACCGTCACGGAGCACACATGGTGCTCGTCTCGACCGACTGGGTCTTCGACGGGACCCAGAGCGGCGCCACCGAGGACACGCCGCCGAACCCGATCAACCTCTACGGCTTCCTCAAGGCCGCCAGCGAGCTCGTGGTGACGCAGCGCGCCGATCGCAGCGCCGTGGCCCGCGTCGCGGCGGTGAACGGCGTGCACTTGGCCCGGCCGGCGGCGCCGCGGCGCCAGGATGCAGGCTTCGGCTACCTCGTCGGGTCGCTGGTGGAGTCGCTGCGCGCGGGACGGCCGTTCGCGGTCTGGGAAAGTCCCGCAATCAACATGGTCGCCACGCCCACCCTCGCGAGCGACGCAGCCGGGCTGCTCTGGCGCATCGCGGCGAGCGGCCACGAGGGCATCTTCCACTGCTGCGGCGGCGAGAGCGTGGACCGTGGCACGCTCGCGCGGCTCGCCGTGGAGGCGTTCGACCTGGACGGCGACCTGCTCCAGACCGGCGTGCCGTATCCGGACGATCCACCCCCGGCGCCGGTGCCCTTCGACACCAGCCTCGACGCCCGCGCGACGGCGGAGCGGCTGGGGGTGGAGCTGCCCACCGTAAGGGACCAGCTCGGCCGCATGCGCGCCGAGCTCGAGTCCGTGGAGGCGGCGGCGTGACCATCGAGACCTTCGACGTGATCACGATGGGGCGGGTCGGTGTGGACCTGTACCCCGAGCAGATCGGGGTGACGCTCCCGCGAGTGAAGACCTTCGCCAAGTCACTGGGTGGCAGTCCCACGAACGTGGCGGTTGCCGCGGCGCGGCTGGGCGCCCGGGCGGCCGTCGTGACGAAGGTGGGCGACGACCCGTTCGGCACCTACGTCCGCGAGGCGCTCACGGGCTTCGGCGTCGACAACCGCTGGGTCAGCACCGATCCCGACCTGCGCACCCCGCTCGCCTTCTGCGAGATCCACCCGCCGGACTACTTCCCGCTGCTGTTCTACCGCGAGCCCAAGGCGCCCGACCTCAACCTCGCGCGCTCCGACCTCGACCTCGAGGCGATCAGGCGCGCGCGGCTTCTGTGGACGACCGGGACCGGGCTGTCGGACGAGCCGAGCCGCTCGGCGACGCTGATGGCGCTCGAGGCCCGGGTCGAGACGCTGCACGGCGGGATCACGATCCACGATCTCGACTACCGGCCGATGTTCTGGGACGACCGGGAGGAGGCGGGGCGCTGGGCGCGGGAGGCGCTCGCGCTCGCCACGGTGGCGGTGGGGAACCAGGAAGAGGTCGAGGTGGCGGTCGGCACGCGGGACCCGCACGAGGCGTCGCAGGCGCTGCTCGACCTCGGCGTGGGGCTGGCGATCGTCAAGCGGGGGCCCGACGGGGTGCTGGCCCGGACGCACGCGGGCGTGGTGGAGCTCGGCCCGGTCCGGCTCGAGGTGCGCAACGGGCTCGGCGCGGGGGACGCCTTCGGCGGCGCGCTGGCCTACGCGCTGCTCGCCGACTGGGACACCGAGCGGGCGCTGCGGCTGGCCAACGCGGCGGGGGCGCTGGTGGCCTCGCGCCTGGCCTGCGCGGACGACATGCCGACGCTGAGCGAGCTGGAGCCGCTGGTGGGGCAGGAGGTGCGGCGGTGAGGGTTGTCGCGCATGTACCCCGCCGCGAGCCGCTGAGCCGGCGCGAGGCCCGGCCGTGAACATCCGGCTGACCGTCGGCCAGGCCCTCGTCCGCTTCCTGGCGGCCCAGGAGGTCGAGCGCGACGGACGGCGGCAGCGCTTCTTCGCCGGCTGCTTCGGCATCTTCGGCCACGGCAACGTCGGCGGCCTCGGGCAGGCGCTCCAGCAGCACGAGGACCTCCTCCCGTACGTCCAGGCCCGCAACGAGCAGGCGATGGTCCACGTCGCGTCGGGCTACGCGCGCCAGCGGAACCGGCTGGGCACCTTCGCCTGCACCACCTCGGTCGGCCCCGGGGCCACCAACCTGGTCACCGGCGCCGCGCTCGCCACGGTCAATCGCCTGCCCGTGCTGCTGCTGCCGGGCGACACCTTCGCCAACCGCCGCCCGCACCCGGTGCTCCAGCAGCTCGAGCTGCCGCACGACGGCACAGCGTCGGTGAACGACTGCCTCCGGCCCGTCTCGCGCTGGTTCGACCGCATCGACCGCCCCGAGCAGCTGGTGCCATCCGCGCTCGAGGCAATGCGGGTGCTCACCGACCCCGCCGAGACCGGCGCCGTGACACTGGCGCTCCCAGAGGACGTGCAGACCGAGGCCTTCGACGTCCCGGAGGCCTTCTTGGAGCCGCGCGTCTGGACAATCCGGCGCCGGCCGCCCGCACCCGACGCGCTCGCCCGCGCAGCGGAGCTCGTGCGATCCGCCCGCCGTCCGCTCGTCGTGGCCGGCGGTGGCGTGATCTACTCGGAGGCCACCGAGGCCCTGAAGGCGCTGGCCGAGGCCGCCGGCATCCCCGTCTGCGAGACGCAGGCCGGGCGCGGCTCGCTCCCGTCCGACCATCCGCTGTCGCTCGGCGCCGTTGGCGCCACGGGCAGCGGCGCGGCCAACCCGATGGCCCGCGAGGCGGACCTGGTGATCGGCGTGGGCACGCGCTGGAGCGACTTCACGACCGCCTCGAAGTCCGCGTTCCAGGACCCGGATGTCCGCTTCGTCAACCTCAACGTGGCGGACTTCGACTCCGCCAAGCAGAGCGCCCTGGCCGTCACCTGCGACGCCCGCCTCGGGCTCGAGGCGCTGCGCGAGGCGCTCGCCGGCCACCGCGCCGACCCCGCCTGGGAGCGGCGCGCCGGCAAGTTGTCCGCTGCGTGGGCCGGCGAGGTGGAGCGGCTGACCGGGCGGGCCCGTGCGCGAGGGGCCGGGCTCGGCCCGGACCGGAGCGATGCCGTTCATCGGCCGCTGCCGTCGCAGGCGGAGGTGATCGGCGCGGTCAACGACGCGGCCGGCCGGGACGGAGTCGTGGTATGCGCCGCCGGCTCGATGCCCGGGGACCTCCACAAGCTGTGGCGCGCGCGCGACCCGAAGAGCTACCACGTCGAGTACGGCTACTCGTGCATGGGCTACGAGATCCCAGGCGCGATGGGCGTGAAGCTCGCGGCCCCGGAGCGGGAGGTGTTCGCCATGGTCGGCGACGGCTCCTACCTGATGCTGCCGGGCGAGCTGGCCACAGCGGTCGCCGAGGGGATCGGGATCGTGGTGGTGCTGGTGGACAACCACGGCTACGCCTCGATCGGGGCGCTGTCGCGGTCGCTCGGCTCGGCGGGCTTCGGCACCCACTACCGCGCGCGGGACGGGCGCCAGCTCCTCGACCGTCCGGACGGGGGCGGGCCCGCCACGCCCGCGGAGCGCCTTCCCATGGACCTCGCCGCGAACGCGGAGAGCCTGGGGGCGCGGCTGATCAGGACGCGGACGATCGACGAGCTGCGCGCGGCGCTCGACGAGGCGCGCGGGGCCACCTCGCCTGTGGTCGTGCACATCGAGGTGGACCGCTACGAGGGCGTGCCGAGCTACGACGGCTGGTGGGACGTGCCGGTGGCGGAGGTGTCGGAGGACGCCGCGGTCCGCTCGGCACGCGAGGAGTACGAGCGGGCGCGCGAGGGGCAGCGTCAGTATCTGAGGACGCCGTGAGCGCGCGACTCGCCCGGCGACCCGTGACCCCCGAATGACGACGCCATGAGCTCTCTCCTCACCCACCCCCCCGTGACCCCCGACTCCGCCGGCTGGCGCTTCGTGGGCTTCGATGTCATCGATTTGACGGGCGAGTCGCAGTCCCGTCACACAGACGACCGCGAGCTGTGCCTCGTCGTGCTAGCGGGCACGTGCAATCTCCGCTCGGCCCACGGCGAGTGGACCGGCCTCGGCGGGCGCCCGAATCCATTCGACGGCCGTCCGGACGCCGCCTACCTGCCCCCGGGAACGGAGTTCGAGCTATCCGGTGAGGGCGAGGTGGCCCTCTGCACGGCACCGGCTAGCGGCGGCGCCGCGGCGCGCGTGCTCCCGGGCGACGAAATCGAGGTCGAGGTGCGCGGCCACGGCGCCCAGGAGCGCACCGTCACGCCGATCCTCATGGGAGACGAGGACGCCGACTCGCTGCTGGTCTGCGAGGTCCTCACCCCGCCGGGCCACTGGTCGAGCTACCCCCCGCACAAGCACGACCGCGACGCCATGCCCGAGGAGAGCTTCCTCGAGGAGACCTACTACCACCGCATCTCGCCCCCGCAGGGGTTCGCGCTCCAACGCGTCTACACGCGTGACGGCGAGCTCGACGAGACAGTGGTGGTGCGCGACCGCGACGTCGTGCTGGTGCCGCGCGGCTATCACACCGTCTCGGCGCCGCCCGGGTACACCGTGTACTACCTGAACGTGATGGCCGGGCCGGTGCGGGCATGGGCCATCGCGAACGACCCCGACCACGAATGGATCCTGTCGCCATGACCACCACCCCGACCACCACGCGCCTGCTGGACAACTACGTGGCCGGCCGCTGGACGCCGTCGTCGTCGGCCGAGGAGCTTCCGGTCACGAATCCGGCCACGGGCGAGACGCTCGTGCGGGTGCCGCTGTCGAGCGCGGCCGACCTCGATGCGGCCGTAGCGGCGGCGCGTGAGGCGCTCCCCGTCTGGCGCGGAGTGAGCGTGATCGAGCGCGCCCGGCGGCTGTTCGCCTTGCGCGAGGGGCTCGATGCGCGGCGCGAGGAGCTGGCGCGCTCGGTCACCACCGAGATGGGCAAGACGATCGCCGACGCCCGCGCCGAGGTGGCGCGCATGATCGAGATGGTCGAGTGCGCGTGCGCGATCCCGACCACCATGCAGGGCCGCATCCTCGAGGACGTCTCGCGCAACGTGGACGCGGAGACCGTGCGCCAGCCGGTGGGCGTCTGTGCCGCGATCGTGCCGTTCAATTTCCCCGCGATGGTGCCGTTCTGGTTCCTGCCGTTCGCGATCGGGTGCGGCAACACCTTCGTGCTGAAGCCGTCCGAGCAGGTGCCGCTCACACAGCAGCTCGCGTTCGAGGTGCTCGACTCGCTGGAGCTGCCCGCGGGCGTGGTCAACCTCGTGAACGGGGGCCGCGCGGTGGTGGAGGGGATCCTCGACCACCCCGGCATCGATGCCGTCTCGTTCGTCGGCTCGGCGCCGGTGGCGCGGCTGGTGTACGAGCGCGCCGCAAAGGCCGGCAAGCGCGTACAGGCGCTGGGCGGAGCGAAGAACCACATGGTCGTGATGCCGGACGCGGTGATCGACAAGACCGTGGCCGGGATCGTTGGCTCGGCCTTCGGGGCGGCCGGGCAGCGCTGCATGGCGGGCTCGGTGGTGGTGACCGTTGGCGAGGCACACGACCGCCTGATGGGCCCGCTTCAGGAGGCCGCCGCCGGGCTGCGGGTGGGCGATGGGCTCGACGAGCAGAACGAGCTCGGCCCGGTCGTGTCGGAGCAGGCGCGCGAGCGGATCCTGGCGGCGATCGAGCGGGCCGTGGAGGACGGCGCC
>DASZJZ010000318.1:0-38488 GCA_035947555.1 Thermoleophilaceae bacterium
GCCGCGGGCTCGCGCAGCCGCAGCAGGCGGCCCGGTACCGTGGGCGCGGCCTGTCCGGCGCGCTCGGGGGCGCGCCCGGCCCACTCTCTCAGGCGCTTTACGTCGCGGGCCTGGGAGAAGTAGAGAGCCGAGAGAACCGCCAGCCCCACCACTGAGGCCAGCCCGGCGTACGCGCCGATGTCCTGGACGATCTCGGGCAAGGGTCGAACCTTAGAGCGCGAACCGGCGACGACCGCGCAAAGCGCAGTCTACGCGGGGTGGGCGCCGGAAGAGGGAGCGGGCCGGGCGCCGCCAGAGGCAGCGGGCTCCGTGCCGGCGGAGGCGGCCAGCGCCCGCTCGGCGGACAGCTCCGCCACCGCGCTCGCCAGCGCGGCCGCGTCGCCCGCGTACACAAGTCCCTCGATCCGCGCGAACGCGCTCTCCACCCACTCGGGATCGAGCGGAGGCTGGACTGCGCTGACGATCTTCTCGGCGTGCGTCGGCTGCGGCCGCTCGCCCGGGTTGAACAGCTCCTCGTGCAGCTTCTCCCCCACCCGGCGCCCCACGACCTCGATCGCGATGTCGACGTCGGGCTCGAGCCCCGCCAGCCGGATCATGTTCGCGGCCAGGTCGACGATCCGCACCGGGTCGCCCATCTCGAGCACGAACACCTCGCCACCGGTGGCCAGCTCGCCCGAGCGGATGATCAGCTGCACCGCCTCGGGGATCGTCATGAAGTAGCGCGTCATCCGCACGTCGGTCACGGTGAGCGGCCCGCCGGCCGCGATCTGGCGCCTGAAGATCGGCACGACCGAGCCCGACGAGCCGAGCACGTTCCCGAACCGCACCGAGGCGTAGCGCGTGCCCCTCCAGCGGTTCTGCGCCGCCTCCACCGCCCACTCGGCAAGCGCCTTCGAGGCGCCCATCACGGTGGCCGGGCTCACCGCCTTGTCGGTCGAGACCAGCACGAAGCGCTCCACCCCGGCCTCGCCGGCGGCCGCCGCCACGATCCGCGTGGCCACCGCGTTGTTGCGCACCGCCTCCACGGGGTTCTCCTCCATCAGCGGCACGTGCTTGTAGGCGGCCGCGTGAAAGACGATCGACGGCGCGTGCTCCTCGAACACCTCGCGCATCCGGGTGGCGTCCTTGCAGTCGGCGAGCACCGCCGAGGCGCGCGCGAAGTGCCGCTGCTCCTCGAGCTCCCGCTGGATCTCGAACAGCGCGTTCTCGGAGTTCTCCACCAGGACCAGCCGCTTCGGCCCCACGCGCGCAATCTGGCGGCACAGCTCGGCCCCGATCGACCCGCCGGCGCCCGTGACCAGCACGACGCGGCCGCGCAGGTAGGCCCCCACCCGGTCGATCTCCACCCGCACGGGCTCCCGCCCGAGCACGTCCTCGACCCGGACCTCGCGCACCTGGCGCATCAGGTCCATGCCGCCGGACAGCAGCTCGAACGTGGTGGGCAGCGTGCGCACCGGGATGCCGCGCTCACGGCAGGCCGTCACGACCTTCTGCCGCAGCACGCCGGGCGCCGACGGGATCGCGATGATCACCTCGTCGGGCTTCACGTCGTCGAGCACGCGCGGCAGCTCGTCGGTGGTGCCGAGCACCTTGTGGCCGGCGATCCGCATGCCCTGCTTGCGCGGGTCGTCGTCCACATATCCCACCGGCGCGCTGGCGAGGCCCGGGTTGCGGCGCAGCTCGAACGCCACCTGCTGGCCCCCGTTGCCCGCGCCGACGATCAGCACCTCGCGCTCGGCGCGCTCCAGGAACGGACCGCGCTGCGGCCGCTCCACCAAGGCTCGCACGGCGAAGCGCGCCCCGCTGACGAACACCAGCGACAGGAGGAAGTCGAGCGCCACCACGGAGCGCGGCGGGTCATGGCGGCCGATCGAGAAGAGGAACAGCACGACGATCACGGCGACCGTCGAGGCCACCACCGCCCGCAGGATCGCCTCGAAGTCCTTCTGATCGACGAAGCGCCACAGCTTCGAGTAGAGCCCGAACATCCCGAAGATCACGAGCTTCATCGCAACCGTCAGGACGATCGTCTCCTCGAGCAGGTTCTCGTAGCGGCGCGGGATGCCCTCGTCGAAGCGCAGGTAGTACGCGAGGTAGTAGGCGAGCGCCAGCAGGGCGGCATCCACGGCCAGCTGTCCCGCCCGGCGGGCGGTCACGGACGAGCGCAGGTTGCTCGAGAATTGACGGAACGAGCTCATGGTTCGCTTGCGGCGAGCAGCAGTCTGACGAGTTCGCGTGGATCCCGGCGAACCCGCAAACCCCCGTTCGCGTTACGCCGCCGTACCTCGATCTGCCCGGGATCGTCGAGCTTGCGCAACCGCCCCTCGCGTAGAAGCGCCTCGTCGACGGCCCCGAGCCGACCCTCGAAGGTGGTGAACACGGGGGTGCCGAGGGCGACGGCCTCGCGGTTCATCGTACCGCCCGCCGAGATCACCAGGTCGGCGTACGCCACCAGGCTCTGCGCGTCGATCGCGTGCGCGGGAACGGTGAAGGGGCCGATCCGGGCGACCTCCTCGCGCTGCGCCTCGGTGCGCGGCAGCACCACGGTCTGGGCCTCGTCGGCGGCCAGCCGCTCCAGCACCTGGCGAAACAGCGGGTTCTCGAAGCGGTGGTAGAGCGACACCTCGGGCGGCGTTCGTACCACCACCAGCGGACGTTCACGGTCGAGTCGGAGCTCCGATAGCACGGCGGGGTCCGGCTCGAAGTCCGCGAGGTAGTACTCCTCTTTCAGCCCGGCGTACGCCCGCACCTTCCCGCGCGCGCCGTAGCGGTCGAGCCGCTCGGGCGGGATCGTGTCGGGCACCATCACGACGCGGGCGAGGCGGCAGTTCACGTGGTGCTGAGCCGCGGCCCACTCGTAGTCGAACGCCGTGGCGCTCGGCACCCGCAGCAGCGCCGCCGCGACGCTGAGGTCGTTGGAGCCGTGGCCGATGGCCACGTCGAAGCGGCGCCCGCGGGCCCAGCGCGCCAGCGCCACGCTGCGCGACGCCAGCCCCACCGCCTTTCCGGCCAACCGCTCGCCGCGGTGCCGGCCGACCGCCGTGTGGTCGATGCCGAAGCGCTCGCACAGCTCGAGCGTCTGCGCGAAGTCGCGCGCCGTGACCTCCACCTGGCGCCCGTCCGCCCGCATCAGCTCGATCAGGGGCCGCAGCACGAGCACGTGCGGGCTGTTGGTCAGGTCCACCCAGACGCGCATACGGCGCGGACCTGTTCCTCCGTCAGATCGATCCCCATGGGGAGGGCGTGGTTGGTCCGGGCGGCCTCCTCGGTGGCCGGCAGGTCGACGTCGGCCGCGATCGCCGGCTGGCGATGGACCGGCACGCGGTAGTAGCCGCGCCCGATCGGGAGTCGCTCGGCCCGCACCACGTACAGGTGGTAGACGTGCTTGGCGCCCGGCGTCTCGCGCGGCAGCGCGACGCCGGCGCCGAGGCCGATCCGCCGGTACGCCTCCGCCGCGTCGCGGCGCCGCGCGTTCCAGCCGTCCAGCTCAGGGAGCAGCTCGCGCAGCACCGCCGCCTGCACGGCGTCGAGGCGTGAGTTGTAGCCCACGTCGGTGAACGTGGACTTGTCCTTCGAGCCGTGGAAGCGGAGGAGCCGGGCCCGCTCGGCGAGGTCGTCGTCGTCCGTGGCGATCGCGCCACCGTCGCCGATGCAGGGCAGGTTCTTGGACGGGAAGAACGAGAACGTGGCGGCATCGCCCAGCGCCCCGGCCTTGCGGCCGCCGAGCTCCGCACCCGCGGCCTGGGCGGCGTCCTCGAGCACCGGCACGCCGAGCTCGCGCAGCTCGGGCACCGGGGCGACGTTGCCGAACAGGTGGACGGGCACGATCGCCTTCGTGTGCGGCGTGATCGCCGCCCGGACGGTCTCGGCCGTGACGCAGAACGTGTCGAGGTCGATGTCGCAGAAGACCGGCTTGGCGCCCATCACGATGGCGGCCTCGGCGGTCGCGTAGAAGGTGAACGACGGCATCACGACCTCGTCCCCGGGCCTTACTCCGAGCGCTCGCAGCGCGATCGTGAGGGCGTCGGTGCCGTTCGCGACGCCCACGCAGTGCCGCACGCCGAGGTACTCGGCGAACTCGCGCTCGAAGGCCTCCACCTCGGGGCCGAGGATGTAGCGGCCGGAGCGCGTGACGCGGTCGAACGCCGCGGACAGGCGGTCGTGGTACGGCTCGAGGCTGCTCGCGAAGAGGGGTACGTCCGTCAAAGGGCTCGCTACCCTACTTCGCCGCGATGCCGGTGCTCTTCGCCTCGATCACGGACCCAATAGTCGAGGTGGCCGTGGACGTCGTGGATGCGATGGGCCTGACAGGGGTGTTCATCCTGATGCTCCTCGAGAGCGCATGCATCCCGGTGCCCAGCGAGGCCACCATGCTGTTCGCGGGCTTCAACGTGTCGCGCGGCGAGTACAGCCTCTTCGCCGCCACGATGGTGGGGTCCGTGGCCAACCTGGTCGGCTCCTGGATCGCTTGGTGGATCGGGAAGATCGGGCGCGTCGACCTGCTCGAGAAGCACGGGAAGAAGCTGCACATCAAGAAGAGCCACCTCGAGTGGGCCGACCGCTGGTTCGAGAAGCACGGAGACGCCACCGTCTTCTTCACACGGATGCTTCCGATCATCCGCACGTTCATCTCGCTCCCGGCCGGCGTCGCGCAGATGCCGTTCTGGCGGTTCAGCATCCTGACGATGCTCGGGTGCATCCCCTGGGTGCTGATGCTCACGTTCATCGGCCAGCAGGCGGGCGACAATTGGGAGAGCTGGAAGGACAACCTCCACTACGTCGACTACGCCGTGGCGGCGTGCATCGTCGGCGGCGTCCTCTATCTGATCGTCCGGAACCGGCGCCGCAAGCGGGAGGCCGACGCGGGCGGCGGCGACCCGGCTGCCGAGTCGGCCTAAAAACAGCCTAAATCCAGCCCTCCGCCGCTGGCGGAGAGGACCGGCCGAACCTAAGGTGGATTTAGGCAGGGTGCCCCGATGACCGCGATCTCGGACACCTCGGCAACCCCTGCCGCCGACCGGCCCTCCCTGAGGGAGCGCACCCTTGCGCGCTTGGTCGAGCACGTGCGAACTCTGATCCCCGCCGGCGCGGTGACCTTCGTTTCCGTCCGTCGTGGCGAGGTCGAGGACACCGCCGGCTGGTTTGCCGACGAGCGGCTGCGCGAGGCGACCGAGCTGCTGGCCGAGGCCGTCGCTCGGCGCGACCGAATGCTGCTTCTTCCGCGACTGGACGCCTGGGAGGCCGCGCTGACCCTGCCCGCGCCGGCCGGCGCCCCGCTCGCCGCGGCGTCCGTCGCGGCCTGTCCGCTCCGCACGTCGACCGGCGAGGTGGTCGGCGCCCTGGTCGTGGCCTCGCTCGACCCCCAACACCCGCTCCGCAGGAGCGATCTCGGGACAGTCGAGGTGGTGGCCGACCTCGCGGCGATGGCACTGGAGCGGGCCACGCTGCTCGAGGACGAGGGCCGCCGGGTGCGCGAGGAGATCTGTTTGAAGCGCGCTGCCGAGTCGATATCGGAGTCGCTCGAGCTGGAGGAGGTCTACCGGCGAGTGGCCGAGCACGCCGCCGAGGTGACCGGCGCCCAGCAGGCGCTGCTGACTCGCCTGAACGCACGCTCGGGCGAGCTGCGGACGGCCGCCAGTGTCGAGCTCCGGAAGACACCCGCCGCGCCGCTCGCAGCCGACGGCGATCGCGCTGCCGGCGGCGCTCCGCGCGCCGCACCGGCGATCGACAGCGAGAGCTTCGGCCGGGTGGCTCGGACGCGGCGTCCCCATCGCGACACCGGCGCCGGCGGCTCGCGCATGCACGCGCCAATCGAGATCGGACCGCGCCTCTACGGCGTCCTGACCGTCACACACGAAAAGTCCAGCCGCTTCGGCGACGACGACCTCCAGCTCCTGGCGCGGCTCGCGCGGTCGTCGGCCGCCGCGATCGCCAACGCGATCGACTTCGGCCGCGAGCGCCGCCTCGCCCGGACGCTCACGCTCGGGTTCGTGCCGCAGCCGCTCCCCGGGCTCGCCGGCTACGAGACCGGCCTGCTCTACGCGCCGGCGCTCGGCGAGCCGACCGGCGGCGACGTCTACGGCGCCTGGCCGCTCCCGGACGGCGACATCGCCGTGCTGGTGGGCGACGTGGCCGGCAAGGGCGTCGAGAACGCGGCGCTGTCCGCCATGGTCCGCTTCTTCGTCGAGGCGCGCAGCTGGGACACGCGCTCGCCCGCGGCGGTGCTCGAGCAGACCAACGCGATGCTGATGGGGCGGCTGCCGCCCGACACCTTCGTGACCGCCTTCTACGGCGTGCTCTCACCCGGCCGGCTGGTGTGGGCGGGCGCCGGGCACTTCCCGCCCGTCCACGTGTCCGGTCCGTGCGTGCGCGTGCTGGAGTCCCGCGGGCTGCCGCTGGGGGTCGACCTCTCGCCGAAGTACCGGGAGCGAGAGCTGGAGCTGGTCGCCGGCGACATGGTGTTCGCGTTCACCGACGGCCTGGTGGAGGCCCGGCGGGACCGGGAGACGTACGGCAGCGATCGCCTTGCGCGACTGGTGGGAAGGTTGGCGCAGTCACTGGGCCCGCAGGAGCTGGTGACCGCGGTCCACGACGAGATCGCCGACTGGTCCGGCGGACTCGTGGACGACGCGGTCGCGCTCGCCCTCCGCCGCCGCCGCTGATCCGCAGCGCTCGACGGGCTCCGGCCCACCCGCCGCCCGCTCCGCTTGAATCCCGCCGATGGACGACTCCGCCTACGCGCGCGCTGGTGTCGATCAGGCCGGCGCCGGTTCGGCCGTCGCTGCTCTCGTATCCGTTCTCGCCGGGATCGAGACCGGCGCTCCCTCGCGCTCGGTCCTCCCCTCCGGGCACTACGCCTCCGTGCTGCGCCTCGACGACCGTCGCGGGATCGCGCTCTCGTGTGACGGGGTCGGCACCAAGGTGATCGTCGCCGAGCGGCTCGGGCGGCTGGACACCGTCGGCATCGACTGCATAGCGATGAACGTGAACGACGTGATCTGCGTCGGCGCGGAACCGATCGCCGTGCTGGACTACATCGCCGTCGAGGAGGCCGCCCCAGAGGCACTCGAGCAGATCGCGGTCGGGCTGCGCGCCGGGGCCGAGGCGGCCGGCGTCGAGATCCCCGGCGGGGAGCTCGCGGTGCTGCCCGAGCTGATCCGCGGCCACCCGTCGCCGCATGGCTTCGACCTGCTCGGTTTCTGCGTCGGACTGGTGGATCTGGACGCGATCGTCACCGGGGCGGCGATCCAGCCGGGCGACGCCCTGATCGGCGTCCCGTCGAGCGGCATCCACTCCAACGGGCTCACCCTGGCCCGCCGTGTGCTCGGAGACGACGACGAGCGCCTGCTCGAGCCGACCGCCATCTACGTGCGGGCGGTCCGGGAGCTGCTCGAGTCCGCGGTGGAGGTGCGGGGCCTCGCGCACATCACGGGCGAGGGCTTCCTCAACCTGCTGCGCCTGCACACCGAGGCGGCGGGCTACCTGATCGACCAGCCGCTGCCGGTGCCGCCGCTGTTCGAGGAGATCGCCGAGCGGGGCGGCGTGGATCCGACCGAGATGTACGAAGTTTTCAATATGGGGTGCGGCTTCTGTTGCGTAGTGCGCGCAGACGATGCAGAAGAAGCGGTATCGGTGCTCGCACGGCGGCACCCCGGCACCTCGGTCGTCGGCCGCGCCTCGACGGCGCCCGGCGTGGTGGAGCTGCCCCGGGCCGGGCTGCGAGGCACCCGCGGGGGCTTCGTGCCGGCCGGCTAGGCCGGCTCCCACAGCATCCCGGTCAGCGCGCGCACCGGCTTAACGTGCCACTCGGTCGCCAGCCGCCAGAGCTCCGCGCTCGCGCGCGGGCCCGGCAGGTCGCACACCGCCTCGATCTCCGCTGTGGCCATCCGACCGAAGCGCCCGAGTGCCCCCAGCACGTCGGGTCTCGGCTGTTCCGCCGGCTCCGCGCCCGCCTCGACGAGCGCAGCGCGCCAATCGTCTCCCGGGCCGATGACGCGCCCGCCTTCGCCGAGGACCAGGAACGGCAGCTCGGACGAGTAGGCCCGCGTCGCCTCGAGGTCCGCCCCGAACGCCTCCAGGATCGCGTGCGAGTCGAGGTCGATCCGGAAACGCGCCACGTCCAGCCCCGCCCCGCGCGCCTCCTCGACGAGCGCCTCCTTCCCGTCCAGCTTGCGCCGGAAGCACATCAGCCCCTCCCGGAGCGCCCTCAGGTAGCGCGCCTCCGCCTCGGCGCCCTGCTCCGCCGCCGCCTTCACCGCGATGCAGGCCGGGTACGTTGATCGGATCGGGCCCTCGGACCACAGCAGCGGGTCGAACGGCATCCCCGAGCGGTCAGCGTGCTCCAGCCATTCCCTAACACGAGCTTCGTACGGCGCCCCGTACTCTCGGGCGAGTCCGCCCATCACGTAGGTAATCGAGAGGTCGGCGCCGAACTCAACGATGAGCCGGCGCAGGGCGGGCTCGGCGGCCCACGACGCCGGGCACGCCGGATCGGTGTGGTAGCGCAGGCGTACCGGCAAGTGACAGCGGAAAATAGATGACGGTGATAGGGACCCTCATAGGCGAGCGCTTCCGGCTGGAGGAGAAGGTCGGATCCGGCGGGATGTCGAGCGTCTACCGCGCGTTCGACCCAACGCTCGAGCGCCGGGTCGCCATCAAGATGATGCACCGCGACATCTCGAGCGACCCCGCCCAGCTCGAGCGCTTCCGCCGCGAGGCCAGGGCCGTGGCCCAGCTGAACCACCCCCACGTGGTCACCGTGATCGATGCCGGCGAGGACGACGGCGCCCCCTACATCGTCTTCGAGTACGTCGAGGGCGAGACGCTCAAGGAGCGGATCCGCCGCTTGGGGAGGCTGCCGATCGACGAGGCGATCGCCTACGCCATCGAGATCGGCCGGGCGCTCGAGTGCGCCCACGACCACAAGCTCGTGCACCGCGACGTGAAGCCCCAGAACGTCCTGATCGATCCGGACGGCCGCGCCAAGGTGACCGACTTCGGCATCGCTCGCTCGATGGAGGCCCAGGGGCTGACCGCCACTGGGCGCGTGCTCGGCACCACCGACTACGTCTCGCCCGAGCAGGCCCTGGGACACGAGGTGACCGAGCAGTCGGACATCTACTCGCTCGGCATCGTGCTCTACGAGATGCTCACCGGCGAGGTCCCGTTCCAGGCGGACACCCAGGTCGCGGTGGCCATGAAGCACGTCCGGGAGCAGATGCCCGACGCCCAGCGCCGCCGCCCGGAGATCTCCGCCACGCTTGCCGCGGTCGTGGAGCGCGCCACCGCCAAGGAGACCCACAACCGCTACGCCACGGTCGCGGACATGGTGCACGACCTCGAGGAGGTGCTGGCAATCGAGGCCGCCCGCACCGGGCAGGCCACCGGCGAGGCGACGACCGTGCTGCGTTCGCTGTCCGGCGACACGGCGGACTTCGTCCCCCAGCGGCTCCGCCACCCGAAGCGAGCGGCGTTCCTGGTGATCGCCCTGCTCGCGCTGGGGGGCGCGGCGATCGGGTACTTCGCGACCCGCGCCGAGGAGGGGCCCGGCCGCGCGGCCACGCCGAGCGCACCACCCGGACTCACGCAGGTCGAGCTCTCGAAGGACGCCGCCGACGACTACGACCCCGAAGGCGACGGCGAAGAGTCTTCGGGGCAGGTCCAGTTCGCCATCGACGGGCAGCTCACCACCGAGTGGGACACCGAGACCTACGATGGCGGCTTCGAGGGCTCGAACAAGCGCGGAGTCGGCCTCTACATCAACACCGACAACCGCGTGGCCGCCCGCCAACTCAACCTGGTCACGTCCACGCCGGGATTCACCGCGGCCGTGTATGCCTCCGACAGCGTGCCTAGCCGGATCGAGCGCTGGACGAAGGTGAGCCGGACGGTCAGGGTCAAGGAGAACACGGAGATCCAGCTGGACACCGCCCGGCAGGAGTTCCGGAACTACCTCCTCTGGATCAGCCGGCTGCCGGAGGGCGGAAAAGCAGTCGTCAAGGAACTCAGTCTCATGCGATGACATCCGGGGGGCTCACGCCCCCGGACCCCCGCTGATGCCTGGCTGCGCCTAGTGCCGGTAGCGGCGCTCCTCGGCGTGTCGCTCCAGGGCGAGGCGCAGCAGCCGGTCGAGCAGCTCTGGATACGGCACCCCGCTCGCCTCCCACAGCTTCGCGTACACGCTCGTGGCCGTGAAGCCGGGGATCGTGTTCAGCTCGTTCACCAACACTCCGCCGTCGGTCACGAAGAAGTCCACCCGCGCCATCCCGCTGCAGCCGACGATCTTGAACACCTCGACCGCCAGGCGCCGAACCTCCTCGAGGTGCGGCGTACGGGCCGGCACCACCAGCTCCATCCCCCCGTCGGTGTACTTCGCCTCGTAGTCGTACCAGTCGCCCTTGCGGATCACGATCTCGCCTGGAGTGGACGCCTCGGGCTCGCGGTTGCCCAGCACCGAGCACTCCACCTCCATCCCGGAGGCCATCCGCTCTACCACCACCACCGGGTCGTGCTCGAAGGCGAGCGCGAGCGCCCGGTCGAGCTCCGCCTCGCTGACCGCCCGCGAGATCCCGACCGAGGAGCCGAGGCGGGCGGGCTTCACGAACACGGGCGGGCCGAGGGAGCCCGGGCCGGCACCGTCGCGCACGACGGCGTAGTCGACCTGCGGCACGCCATGCGCCGCCATCAGGTCCTTGAACAGCGCCTTGTCCATCGAGAGAGAGGAGCCGAGCACTCCCGCCCCCACGTAGGGCACGTCGAGCAGCTCCAGCAGTCCCTGGACCGTGCCGTCCTCGCCGAACGGCCCGTGCAGCGCCGGGAAGACCACGTTGGCACCGAGGAGCCCCTTGCCGGGCTCCAACGAGATCGGCTCCCCCCCACACGACCAGCGGCCCTCGCGGTCGATGCGCACGTCGACCGGCTCGTGCCCGCCCTCCGTCAGGCCCCGCCGCACCGACTCGGCCGACGCCAGCGACACGTCGTGCTCGCTCGAGCGGCCACCGGCCAGCACCGCGACCCTCATGGCGCGGGAGGGGTCTCCGCGGGTGGAGGGTCTGGCTCGAGGGGGGGCGCGAGCTCCTCCTCCTGGACCAGCGCGCCGACGATGAGCACCACCTGGCGCCCCGGCTCCACCTCCACGCCGGCGCCGGGTCGCTGGTCGATCACCTGACCGTCCTGGGCGGGGTCGGTCACCTCGGTCTCACGCCGGACCGGCGACAGCCCTTCGGCGCGCAGCTGGCGCTCGGCGTCGCCGGCGCCGAGCCCGACCACGTCCGGCACGACCACCTGCTCGATCCCCGTCGACACCGTGATCGTGACCGTGGACCCGCGCCGCAGCTCCGTCCCCGCCGACGGGTCCTGGCCGATCACCTCGCCCTCCGGCTCCGGCGACTCCTGCTCCTGCACGGCCGGCACCATCCCCGCCTCGGAGATTTGGGCCTCGGCCGAGTCGCGCGAGAGCCCGATCACGGACGGCACGGCCACGAGCTCGGGACCCGAGCTGATGAAGAGCTGGATCCGCTCGCCGCGCTCGACCTGGGTGCCGGCGCCGGGCACCGTGCGGATCGCGAGCCCAGCCTCGATCGTCTCCGACGAGAGCCGGTCGACATTGGCCCGCAGGCCGCGCTCCTCGAGCTCGTCGATCGCCTGACCCTGAGGCAGCTTGCGCACCGTGGGCACCAGCACCGTCCCCGGGCCGCCCGACACCTCGACCAGCACCGTGGACCCTTCCTCGGCCTCCTCGCCGGGATCGGGATCCTGGTCGAGCACCTGGTCGAAGTCCGCCTGGCTGCGCACGCGCGTCTCCTCGACCTCGAAGCCGGCCCGCTCGAGCACGGCGCGCGCCTGGATCAGCTGGCGGCCCACGACGCGCGGCACCTCACGCGTCTCCGGCTCGGTGAGGGCCTTCACCGCCAGGTAGGTGAGGAAGCCCACCAGCGCCAGCGTGAGCAGCCCGATCAGGACCCACGGCCAGCGCCGCCGCTTCCTCTCCGGCGGCGGCTCGGGTCGCGACACCGGCGCGAGCGCCGGCGGCGCCGTCGAGTCGCCGTCCGTGGCGGGCACCGGAGCGGGGATCGGCGCGAACGCCGTCGGGGCGGTGCCGCCCGGCGGCACGTCGCCGAGCTGCGCCCCGGCGGCGGCCAGGGCCTCGCCGAAGTCCTCGGCCGACTGCCAGCGCCGCGCCGGGTCCTTGGCGAGCGCCGCCATCACCACGGACTCGAGCGCCGGGTGAACGTCGGGGCGGAAGCGCGAGATCGGCGCCGGCGGCTCGGACAGGTGCTTGAGCGCGATCGAGACCGCGCTGTCGCCCTCGAACGGCAGCCGCCCGGCCAGCATCTCGTAGAGCATCACCCCGATCGAGTAGAGGTCGGAGGTGGCGGTGACGGCGTGGCCCTGGGCCTGCTCGGGCGAGAGGTACTGGGCGGTGCCCATGATCGAGCCGGTCTCGGTCATCTCCGACGCCCCGGCCCGGGCGATGCCGAAGTCGGTGACCTTGGCATGGCCTTGCTCGTCGACGATCACGTTGTGGGGCTTGAAGTCGCGGTGGATCACGCCGTGGCGGTGGGCGAAGCCGGCCGCCTGAAGGATCTGCAGGCCGAAGTCGACCGCGCGCTCCTGCGCCAGCGGCGCCTCGGCCTCCACGATCTCCTTGAGCGTCCGCCCGGGCAGGTGCTCCATCGCGATGTAGTAGGTGCCGTCGTGCCGGCCGCGGTCGAAGACGCCCACCACGTTCGGGTGCTGGAGGCCCGCGGCGGAACTCGCCTCGCGGCGGAAGCGCTCCACGAACTCCTGGTCCTGCGCGAAGCGCCGGTGAAGCACCTTCAGGGCCACCTGCCGGCCCAGGTGGGTGTCCTCGGCGCAGTACACGTCCGCCATGCCGCCGGAGCCGATG
This sequence comes from Thermoleophilaceae bacterium, assembly GCA_035947555.1. GTDB lineage: Bacteria > Actinomycetota > Thermoleophilia > Solirubrobacterales > Thermoleophilaceae > JACVRW01. The sequence continues at coordinate 12,890 of DASZJZ010000318.1, forward strand.
CGGCGGACGATCCGGTAGCGGCTGTCGACGAGCGTGTTGTCGGCGACCTCGGTCATCCGCCACCGCCGAGCACGGCCTCGAGAACGCTCCGCGCGATCGGCGCCGCGACCGTACCGCCCTGCGACCCGGCCGGCTGGCGCTCGAGTGTCACGGCCACCGCCAGCTCCGGGTCCTCTACCGGCGCGAAGCAGATGAACCACGGCTGGGTGAACTCTCGGAACGCGCCGACCTCTGCCGTACCCGTCTTGCCGGCCACGGGCACGTCGCCCAGCGCGGCGGCTGTGCCGGTGCCCTCCTCCACCACTCGGCTCATCATGGCCGTGAGCTGTTCGGCGGTCTCGGGCTTGACCACCTGCGACTGGAGGTCCGGCTGGATCTGCTCGGCCACGCGCCCGTCCTTGCGGACGATCTTGTCGGTCAGCCGCGGCCGCATCAGCCGCCCGTCGTTCGCGATCGCCGCGGCCACCAGCGCCATCTGCAGCGGGCTCGACCGGATCTCGCCCTCGAGGCCGCCCTGGCCGATCGCCACACGGCCCACGTCGAAGCCGTCGTCCACGAAGTCGCCGTCGCCGTTCAGGATCCCGCTCGGGATCATCTGGAAGTCGGGGTAGTCGAGCTCCGGGTCCTCGTAGAACCCGAAGCGCCGCATGTACTCCACGAGCCGCTCGCGGCCGATGTCCTCGCCCACCTGCGCGAACACCGTGTTGACGGAGTTCGTGAGCGCGTCGGTGAAGGAGATCGCCCCGAAGCTCTGGCCGCCGGAGTTCTCGAGCGGCACGCCGGAGATCGTCTTGGGCGAGGAGCCGTCGATGATCGACTCGGGGCTCACCCGGCCGCTGTCGAGCGCCGCGGCCGCGGTCACGACCTTGAAGGTGGAGCCCGGCGGGTAGAGCTCCTGCGTCGCCCGGTTCAGCAGCGGCTGGTCGGGGTTCCTGACGATCGACCGGAAGTCGCGGGGGACCTGGTTGGGGTCGTACTCGGGGATCGACACCATCACGCGCACCTTGCCGGTGTCGGGCTCGATGGCCACCACGGAGCCCTTCCGGCCTGCGAGCCCTGCCACGGCCGCCCGGGTGCCGCCCACGTCGAGGTTCGTGACCACGTCGTGGCCCTCGTTCTCGCGGTCCTCCAGCCCGGACAGGATCGTCGCGAACTCGTTCTCCTCGCCGACGAGCGCGTCGTTGCGCGACAGCTCGAGGCTGCGCCGGCCGTTCTCGATGAACGAGTAGCCAACCGGGTGGGCGAAGGTGCCGGCGGTCGGGTATCGGCGCACGAAGATGCGCGTGCCGCTGCGGCGCACGGCGCGGTTGCGCGCCAGGACCGTCTGGCCGTCGCGGGCGTAGATGAAGCCGCGCGGGACCGTCTGCTCCTCGATCAGCGCGCGCCGGTTGTCGGGGTTGTCCTCGAGCCCCTCGGCGTCCACCACCGACCAGTACGACGTGAAACCCACCAGCACGGCGAACAGCAGGGCGAAGAGCCCGTAGAGCTGGCGGATCTGGGCGTTCACACGAGCCCGCCGCGCCGGATGCGCTCCGAGCGCGCGTGGTCGGAGACGATCAGGAGCAGCGCCAGCAGCACCAGGTTGGCCACGATGGAGCTGCCGCCGTAGGACACGAACGGGAGCGTGACGCCGGTCAGCGGGATCACCCGCGTGACCCCGCCCACGATCACGAACACCTGCAGGGCGAGCACCGCCGTGAGGCCGGCGGCGAGCAGCTTCGAGAAGCCGTCGTTCGCCAGCATCGCCGTCTTGAAGCCGCGGAACGCGAGCAGCAGGTAGGCGCCGATGACGCCCGCGGCCCCGAACAGGCCGGCCTCGTTCACGAGCACGGCGTAGATCAAGTCGGTGTGCGCCGCGGGGATGATCGACGTGCCGCCGAACTCGATCAGCGCCTCCCCGAAGCCGCGCCCGAACAGGCCTCCGTCCGCCTGCGCGAACAGCGACTGGGCGATCTGGTAGCCCTCGTCGTCCACCACCCCCCGCTTGAACGGATCGAGCCAGATGTCGACTCGCTCCTGCACGTGGCTCACGTTGCGGGCGAGGAAGAACGAGCCGGCGAAGAACATCGTGGCCCCCACCCCGATCAGCGACAGCCGGCCAGTCGCCACGTAGAGCAGGGCCAGGAAGCCGCCGAAGAACATCAGCGAGCTGCCCAGGTCGCGGATCACGATCAGCATCAACATCGCCAACCCCCATACGAGGAGGAGCGGCCCGAAGTGCTTGGGCGACGGCCGTTCGCGCAGCACAGCGACCAGCGAGGCGACGAACACGATCAGGAGGATGGAGCCGGCGGCGCCGAGGTCGAGCACCAGGATCGCGAGCAGCGTCAGCGCCGCGGGCACGCCGTAGAGCAGCAGCTGGCTCGTGCCCGGCAGCGGCCGCAGCCGGGGGCGGACGAGGATGTCGCCGGTCTCGCGCAGGTAGCTCGCGAGGAAGACGATGATCCCGAGCTTGGCGAACTCGGCCGGCTGGAACTGGATCGGCCCGAGCTTGATCGCGAGGAACGCGCCGTTCACCTGCGCGCCGATGCCGGGGAGCCGCGGCATGAGCAGCAAGGCGATGCTGGCGGCCGCGATCAGGTAGCGGTAGCGCTCCAGCACGTGGTGGTCGCGGACGAGCAGAATCGTGCCGCAGAAGAAGATCAGCCCGACCACGAACCACTGGGCCTGCTCGCGCGCCAGCTCGGTGTCGATCCGGTAGATCAGGACGAGCCCGACCGCGGCCAGCAGGGCGCCGAGCGGGAACATGTACGGATCGGCGTCCGGGAGCCGGGAGCGGATGAACAGGTGGGCCAGCACGCACAGGCCGAGGAAGACGGCGCCGTAGGTGAGCGTGGCGTCGCTCACGTCCTCCGTCCGGGTTGCGAGCACGGCGGCGAACCCGGCGGCCACGAGGAGCGACACCGGGATCAGTCCGAACAGCTCGCGCGTCCGCGCAGACATCAGCCGGAGAGCTGCCCCCGCTCCAGCGCTCTGATCAGGTCGACGGCGTCCTCGCGGCTGCGCCACTCGTGGTCGAGCACGCGCTCGCGCCGGCGGTCCGGGATCGCCCGCGCGGGCACGCCGCTCGGGTACTCCTCCTCGTACAGGTCGAGGCCCAGCGGCAGCTCGTACGGGATGCCGCGGTAGAGCGTGACGAGACCGGCGTCGTTGGTGCCGACGAAGTAGACCTGGCGGCTCAGCGCGTAGAGGCCTGTTACGACGCCGGCGAGCACCGCCAGCACCAGCAGCCCCTTGACCAGCGTCCGGAAGCGAAACCGGCGCCGGCGGGGCGCCTGTCGGGCGTCGCTACCGCTGCGACGGCGAAACCCGCGCCTACGGCGCGGCGCCTCCCGCGCGCCCGTCCGGTCGGGCCGCGCCACGACAGTGGCGTCGGGCGCGGCGCTGGCCAGCGCAGTGGGGCCGGGGTGCGGCTCCGTCGGCTCGTCGAGGGCCGCGGCGGCCTGGAGGTCGGCGGCGGAGACCTGTCCGGCGATGGTCTCGTCCTCGCCGGGCACGCCGTCGCGGCCGGCCTCGCCGACGCGGAACAGCACCACCGTGATGTTGTCCTTGCCGCCACTCTGGTTGGCGGCGCGCACGAGGGCGTCGGCCGCGGCGTCGAGGTTCTCCGCCGAGCGCAGAATGGAGCCGATCTCCTCGTCGGAGATCATGCTGGTCAGCCCGTCCGAGCAGAGCAGGAAGACGTCGTGCTCGTGGCCGGTGAGCGTGTAGGTGTCCACCTCCACGTCCGGCTCCGGGCCCAGCGCGCGCGTGATGATCGAGCGCTGCGGGTGGTGCTCGGCGGCCTCGGCCGTGATCTGGCCGCTCCGCTCGAGCTCGGCCACGAGCGAGTGGTCCTTCGTCAGCTGCTCGAGCTCGCCGTCGCGCATGCGGTAGGCGCGGCTGTCACCCACGTGGGCGAGGCTGATCTCGTCGCCGGTGACCTTGGCCGCGGTGAGGGTCGTGCCCATGCCGCGGTGCGACTCGTCGGACACGGCCAGGTCGTGGATGCGCCGGTTCGCCTCGCGCAGGATGCGCGCCAGCTGCACCTCGGCGGGCTCGTCCGAGTCGCGCTCGCCCTCGAAGCTCTTGGTGGCCATGGCGGACGCCACCTCGCCGGCCTTGGCGCCCCCCATCCCGTCCGCGACCGCGAAGAACGGCGGGGCGAGCACCAGGTCGTCCTCGTTGGCGCTGCGCTGACGGCCGACGTCGGTCCTGCCCGCGTACTCGACGATTCGGAGAGCCATCACTCCTGGTACCGGTACTCGGTGTCGCCGATGCGGATCGTGTCGGCCACCTTGAGCCGCTCGGGGGTGCGCACCTGCCGCCCGTTCAGGTAGGTGCCGTTGGTGGAGCCCATGTCCTCCAGGTACATGTAGTCGCCGCGCTGGAAGATGCGCGCGTGCGCCGAGGAGGCGAAGGGGTCGTTCACGTTGATGTCGGCGCCGTTCGAGCGGCCGAGCGTCGCGCCGGAGCTCACGTCGAAGGTCGTACCCGGGTGGTGACCCATCGCCGCCACGACCTCGAGGCGCGGCTCGACCCCCGCGCGCAGGTCGGGGAGGGCGGACTCGCGCCGGCGTGGGTTCGGGGGCTCGATCGGCTCAGCGGCCGCGGAGCCGGCGCCCGCCCCGGACAGGTCCTTCATCGAGCTTCGCGCGATCCAGAGCAGGAACAGGTAGAGGATGGCGAGGAAGCCGAACTTGAGCGCGACGACTACGGGATCGTCCACGTTGCCCTCAGTCGAGCTCGAAGGTCAGGTCGGTGACGCCGATCGTGATGCGGTCCCCCGGGTCGAGCTCGGCGTGGCCCACGCGGCGGCCGTTGACCTTCATGCCGTTGGTGGACCCGAGGTCCACGGCCGCCCAGCCGTGCTGACCGCGGCGCAGCTCGATGTGCCGCCTCGACACGTTCGGGTCGGACACGACGACGTCGCACTCGCGGCTGCGCCCAACCAGGATCCGGTCGCCGCTCAGCGGGTGGCGGCGGCCCTCGGTCACGAGCAGGGCCTGGCGCCGGTCGAGCTCCGGCTCGAGCCGCTGGGGCGCCCGGTCGGGCGAGTACACCATCGTGTGCCCGAAGTCGCCGGCCGACGGGGCCACCTCCCGGCCGCCCGGCTCCTCGTCGGGCTCGCCGAGCAGCTGCGCCTGGATGCCGAACTCGCCGAGCGCGAGGCGATCGTCGGTGTGGAACTCGACCTGGGGCCTGCTCGTGAGGGCGAAGCGCTCCTGGCGGCCGTGTTCCAGCAGGTAGTCGGACAGCTCCTTGCGCAGCGCCGGCTCGTAGCTCGCGAACTGCTCGCGATCCTGGGGCGAGAGGAACACGCGGTAGTGGTTGGGCACGTAGACCCGCGAGACGGAGATCATCTGGTTGTCCTCCATCTCCTTGGCGAGCTTGTGCGCCAGCTCGACCGGCTGGACGCTGGTCTTGAAGGCCCGGCCGAACGCGCCCTCGACGAGGCCGCCGAGCTTCGCTTCCAGGTTGCGTAGAACGCTCATGGCTCGCTCCGCAGGGTAGTCCTAAGCCGTTGCCGCCGGTTGGGCGCGCCAGCCGTCCGCCGGCGCCGCGAGCTGGGACACGGCGAGCACGACGAGCGCCGCCCCGACGGCGCCCGCGGCGGCTCCGCGGGCCTCGTCCAGCACGGTCGTGGCGGCGAGCATGTCGCCCAGCGCGATGTGGGCCGCGATCACGCCCACAACCCACAGGACCGCCCCTGCGATGTCCACGGTCAGCCAGCGGCCGCGCACCAGGAGCGGCAGCAGCACGGCGAAGGCCGCCCAGACGGCGGCCGGGGCGAGGGCGGGGCTGGATACGAGCGGCCCGAGCGCATCGGAGGCGGCGGCGCTGATCGATCCCTCCCAGTCGCCCCGCGAAAGCGCCCCGTCCGGCACTCCGAACAGGAGGCTCTCGCCGGCGAGCAGCTCGCCGATCGCCAGCCAGAGGAAGCCGGCGGCGGCGAGGCCGGCGCGGCGAAGGACGGTCGGGGCGAGAGCCGCGACGCCGACGAAGACCGGCCCGAGCGCCACGGTCCCGAGCAGCGGCGCCAGCACCGGGAGCGACCAGAGCAGGCCGGCTCGTGGGAGCAGGAATGGGATCGGGGCGGCCGCGGCGGCGATTACGAGCGCGGTGCCCTGGCGATCGGCGTCGGGGCTGACGAGCCAGGCGCAGAGGCCCGCGGCCGCGAGCAGCCAGCCGATCCTGGGGAGCAGGCCGACGGCGAGGGCCGCGGCGGCAGCCGCAGCCACCGGCGAGAAGGTGGGCTCGGGGCCGAGCGTCTCGATCGCGCCGAGGGCAACCGCGCCTGCGAGAAGGCCGGCGCCGGCCCGGCCGAGGAGACGCGCCGCCACAGTGGGACGGCCGTCGGCAAACGGCGAGGGCCGGCCGAGGAGGCCGTGGGTTGGCTGCTGCGCTCCGGCGCCGAAGAAGCTACGGAGGCGGCCGGCGGGCTGGTCGTGGCGCTGTCTTTCCCGATCTAAGTCAGACCCACTCAAGGGGTCTGACCCCTTCACAACAGGAGAGTCAAGGGCTGTGGGCCTTCCGAACAGCAGGCGCGTGAGTGCGGTGCGCCGGCGCTCGGTCGTCGGCAGGCCCACCCGGCGCTGCGTCGCGGGCTCCGCCAGGCCGCCCTCCTCGTCCAGTCCGGCTTCCGCGGCTGACAGCTCGGCGCGGAGCTCCGCGGGCGGGGGGCGCCGGGCGGGGTCGATGTCGAGGGCCGCGTCCAGCGCGTCGCAGAGCTCGAGCGGCAGGTCGCGGCGGGCGGCGGCCAGCGACGGCAGCGGCCGGCCCAGCCGCCTCGCGGTGGCCGCGGGACCGCCCGCTCGGACCGGGTTCGCGCCCGTCCACGCCTCGTACAGCGTGAGGGCCAGCGAGTAGACGTCGCTCGCCGGGGTCGTGCGCGCCCCCTCGGCCTGCTCGGGAGCCATGTACGCCAGCGTCCCAACCACATCCCCCGTACGGGTGAGTGGATCGCCGCTCGCGACGTGCGCCACGCCGAAGTCCGCCAGCTTGGCGAAGCCCGCCCCCGCCGCCGGGTCGGCCACCACCATCACGTTCTGGGGCTTCACGTCGCGGTGGATCACGCCGCGGGCGTGGGCGTGGTCGAGCGCCTCGCACAGCGCCATCCCGATGCGCGCCACGTCGCGGTCGGCCACCGCGCCCGCTCGCAGCAGCTCGGCAAGGGTTCGGCCTCGAACGAGCTCCGACACCAAGTACACGTCGTGCTCGTCGTGGGCCAGCTCGTAGATCCCCACGATGCCCGGGTGGTTCAGCCGCGCGGCGGCCCGCGCCTCCCGCTCCACCCTCTCCCCGCCCCCGTTCTCGAGCGGGATCGCCTTGACCGCCACCTCACGCTCGAGCTTCTCGTCCCAGGCCAGCCAGACCACCCCGAAGCCGCCCGCGCCGAGCCGCCGCTCGAGTCTGTAGCGGCCCAGGATCAGCCGCGGGCCGGGAGCGCCAGGAAGAGCTTCGGTAGGGTCCGAACCTCCAAGCGGCAGGGTGCCCGGCTCCTCCGTGAGGCTGATCTCGGGACGTTTCATGTCAGGTTCCGTGTTCGGTCCACAAGGGGCGCGTCCTGCCCCCCGGTCATACTCCCACGCAACCTTGGCAGGCGCCCTTCAGGCGCCAGGAGGGGAATCCCGCTTCGTGTCCTTCCTCGACGAACCGGACGAGCCCGTTCGTACTCGCCGCCGCCCGCCCCGCGGCCCGTCGGTCGACCGCCAGACGCTGATGGCGCGCCGCGGCATCGCGATCGTGGGCGTGATCGTCCTCGTGATCCTGTTCGTGCTCCTGCTCCGCGGCTGCCTCGACGCCCGCAAGGAGAACGCGATGGAGGACTACGCGGACCGGTCCGCCGAGCTGATCCGGGAGTCCAAGCTCGAGGGGGACGCCCTGTTCGAGCTGCTCCAGAGCGAGGGCGGCACCGACCAGGTGGTGGAGATCCAGAACGAGCTGAACGGGTACCGCGTCTCGTCGAGCGAGCGCGTCGACCGGGCCCGCGGCCTCGACGTGCCAGACGAGGTCTCCGACGCCCACCGCTACCTGCTCGACGTGCTGGAGCTCCGCCGTGACGGGCTGGCCCAGACGGCTAACGCGATGCGCACCGCGCTCGGCGACCAGGACCGCCGCGAGGGCACCCAGGACGTGACCGAGGCGATGCAGGTGTTCCTGTCCAGCGACACGATCGACCAGATCCGCTTCCGCCCGCAGCTGCGCGAGGCGCTCGAGGAGGAGGAGCTCGCGCCGCCGGCGTTGCCGCGCGACACGTTCGTGCCCGACGTGGAGTGGCTCGACGCCAGCTTCGTCGCCGACCAGGTGAACGCCCTTCGATCGGGCACTGGCGGGGGCGACGAGGCGGCCGCGCCCGGACTCCACGGGAACGGCATCGCGGCCGTGACGCTGGGCGGAGCGACGCTCACGCCCGGTGCCGGCGCGACCGTGACGCTCACCGGCGACCTGGCCTTCGAGATCCAGGTCCAGAACCAGGGCGAGCACACCGAGACCGACGTGAACGTGATCGTCAGCGTCGGCGAGGGCGACGACGCCCTCGAGCTGGAGGAGGCGATCGACACGATCGCCCCGGGCGAGATCCAGACGGTGACCATCCCGCTCACCGAGCCGCCCCCGACGGGCCAGAACGTGCCCATCACGGTGGAGGTCGACCCGGTGCCCGGCGAGGAGAACACCGACAACAACGTTCAGGAGTACACCGTCATCTTCACGGGCTGAGCGGGCTGCGCCGCATCGCCTGTCTACGTCATCGGCTCTCGCTGTGCTCAGCCAGGGGGACACCCCCTACTGCCGGCTCCGCCGGCATACCCCCGCATACTCTGCTTCCTTGACAGGCGGGCGTCTCGTGGGCTCAGTATCTTCCGCGCGTGGATGACTTGACGACCACCCAGGGGATCGTGGCCCTCGCGGCCGCGGGGCTCGCTCTCGTCGCCTTCGTCTGGGTCCTCGTGCTCTCGATCAAGCTGCGCCGGATGCGCGCCGCTCAGCGCACGGTGCTGGGCAACGGGCAGTCCGACCTCGTCTCCCACGCGGCCTCCATCCAGGAGGCCTTCGTGCAGCTGCGCGACTGGGTCGAGGAGAGCGCCGCCCGGCTCGAGGACCGCATGGCCGCCGCGGAGCACCGCATCGACGGCTGCGTGGCCCACACCGCCCTCATCCGTTACGATGCCTGGGGCGAGATGTCCGGCCGGCAGTCGAGCACGATGGCGCTGCTCGACGCCAACAGCAGCGGCGTCGTGGTCTCGTCGATCCTCCATCGCGACCACGCCCGGGTCTATGTGAAGCAGGTGCACGAGGGCCAGTCCGAGCTGGAGCTGTCGCCGGAGGAGCGGGAGGCCATCGACGCCGCGATGGCCGGCACGCCCGCTTGACGCGCGTCGCGTTTCTCGGCCCGCCCGGGACCTACAGCGAGGAGGCTCTGCGGGCGTCCGCGCCTGGCGACGTCGAGGAAGTCCCGTATCCGACCATTCACGCCGCCGTCATGGCCGTGGAAGCCGGTGACGTGGACCGCGCGGTCGTCCCGATCGAGAACGCGCTCGAGGGGGCCGTGGCGGTCACGCTCGACACCCTGGCCCTCGAGGCGAGCGGCGTGCGCATCGTGGCCGAGGTGGTCCACCCGATCCACCATTGCGTAGTCGCCGCACGGGCCCTTGACCTCGCGGACGTCGTACGGGTGGTGTCCCATCCCCAGGCCACGGCGCAGTGCGCGCGTTTCCTGCGGGAGCGCCTGCCCCAGGCCGAGCTCGCCATCGCGCCGTCCACGTCGGACGCCGTCCTCTCGGTCCGCGACGCACCCGAGGAGCCCGCCGTGGCGCTCGGCTCCCGGCTCGCCGCCGAGCTCTACGACTGCCGCGTGCTCGAGGCGGACGTGGAGGACCACCCCGACAACGCCACGCGGTTCGTGTGGCTGGCGCCGGCAGGCGAGGCGGAGGAGCCGGCCCCGGGGCGGCCCGCCAAGACGTCGATCGTGTTCTGGGGCAGCGGGGACGAGGCGCCCGGCTGGCTGGTCGACTCGCTCCGCGAGCTCTCGGAACGCGGCGTCAACCTCACCCGGATCGAGTCGCGGCCGCGGCGCATGGCGCTCGGGCACTACATGTTCTTCGCCGACCTCGAGGGGGCGGCCGGGCGGGCCCCTGTGAGCGACGCCCTCGCTGCCCTCGCGGCGCGCGTCGAGGAGCTCCGTGTTCTCGGCTCGTACACGATCGCCGGCGGGGCCTCTGGCTAGAATCCGCGCACCATGGCGGTGAGTGCGCAGCGGATCGTCGGCCCTGAAGTAGGTGACTCCGAACCAGGCCCTGCGCTCGCGCTGCACGGGGCCGGCCGGCCCGCGCAGCGCTCAGGTTCGTCCGGCCGCGTGCTGGTGCTCAACGCCAGCTACGAGCCGATCAACGTCTGCACGGTCCGCCGCGCGGCCGTCCTGATCCTGAAGGAGCGCGCCGAGATCCTCGAGCATGGCGACTGGGCTCTCCACGCCGAGAGCTTCACGCTCGCCCGGCCGGTGGTGATCCGTCTGCTCAGCTACGTGCGGATCCCGCGCGACGCTCACCGGCGCAAGATCACGCGCCGGGCGGTGTTCGCCCGCGACCGCTGGACCTGTCAATACTGCGGTCACGAGCGCGGCAACCTCACCGTGGATCACGTGATCCCGCGCTCCAAGGGCGGGGCGTCCACCTGGGACAACATCGTCACCTGCTGCGCCCCGTGCAACCGCCGCAAGGGCGACCGGCTGCCGCGCCAGGCGAACATGGTGCCGAGCAGCAAGCCGAGGGCCCCGAACCCCTCGATCTTCATCCACGTCGCCGCACCGAGCATCCCCGCCGCCTGGGAGCAGTACCTGATGGCGGCCTGATGCAGGAGCCGCCGCCTCCCGGGCAACCCCCGCCGGGCGAGCCCGTTCGCCGCGTGGTGACCGAGGAGCCACTCGACGACGACGCGCGCCCCGCGACCGTCGGCGACGTCCGCGGGCTGCGCCGCTGGCTCCTCGTGACCGCCGTTTGGGCGATCGCGGCCACGGCGATCGCCGTCATCGCCCTGGTCGTGGCCAACGACGCGAAGGACGAGGAGGAGCGGGCCCGCACCGCCGCCGAGCTGACCCGCATCCAGCGCGAGCTGAGCGACCGGATCGAAGAGCTCGAGGGCCGCATGGACGAGCTGCCGACCTCGGACGACGTCTCGAACCTCGACAGCCGCCTGGCGGACGTGGAGCAGCGGCTCGGCCGGATCGGCGATCGGCTCGAGCAGCAGCGCACCCGGGTCGACGAGGTCGAGACTCAGGTCGAGGAGCTCGAGACGCAGATCGCCGAGGTCGGCGCCACTCAGACCGAGACGACGGAGACCACCGAGACCACTCCCTAGGGCGATAGGACCGCCCACTCTGCTTTACTGCTCCATACCAGGGAAAGGAGGTGGTCCGAACTTGAGTGACAGTTTTCTTGGGACCCTGGAGGTGTCCGGCCGCTAGACCGGTGCTGGGCCCCGTTTAGCGGAGTCCAACCCGAGATACCGTCGGCGAAGAGGACCGGGAGTGGTCCCTCCGGTCGCTGGCTCGCCGCCGACCAGGTCCAGAACAGTTGCGAGGGGCGTCCCGAGTGGGCGCCCCTCGTCTCTATTCGTTCGGAGCGTCGGCCGGGTCGGGCGTGACCTGCTCGCCGGGCTGGGCCTCTTCGAGCCCTTCCTGCACCTCGGGAAGGCCGTCCTGCACCTCGGCGCTCGTGTCCGTGGTGGTCTCCATCACGAGCGCGACGGCGCTGACCTGGTCTTCCTCGCGCAGGTTCATCACCCGCACGCCCTGCGCCGGGCGACCCTGCCTCGAGATCCCGCGCACCGACGTGCGCTGCACCATGCCGGTCGAGGAGATGAAGACGAGGTCGTGGTGCTCCCGCACGATCAGCGCGCCGGCGAGCCCGCCCTTCTTCTCGGTCAGGCTGATCGACTTGACGCCCATCGTGCCGCGTCCCTTGACCGGGTAGTCCTCGATCGGTGTGCGCTTGCCGTAGCCGTTCTCAGTCACCACGAGCAGCTCCGTGCCGGGCCGCACGACGTCCATCGCGAGGACGCAGTTGTCGCCACGCTCGACGTTCATTCCCCGGACGCCGCCGGTGTCGCGTCCCATCGGGCGCACCTGATCCTCGTTGAAGCGTGCCGCCTGCCCCGAACGGGACACCATGATGATGTCGTCGTCGCCGCTCGTACGGCGCACCGCCACGAGTTCGTCGTCGTCGCGGATCTTGATCGCGATGATCCCGTCGGCCCGGATCGGGGTGTTGTAGGCGATGAAGTCGGTCTTCTTGACCAGGCCCTTCCGCGTCGCGAAGACGAGGTACTTGCCCTCCGTGAAGTCGCGCGTGGCCTGCACCGCCTGCACCCGCTCGTCCTCACGCAGCGGCAGCACGTTCACGAGCGCACGGCCCTTCGCCGTGCGCTGCGCCTCGGGCAGGTCGTAGACCTTCTCGCGGTAGACCTTCCCGCGGTTCGTGAAGAACAGCAGGTAGTCGTGCGTCGAGCACACGAACAGGTGCTCGATGTAGTCGTCGTCCTTCATGTCCATGCCCATCACGCCGACCCCGCCCCGGTTCTGCTGGCGGTACGTCGCGAGCGGCAGCGACTTGATGTAGCCCGAGTGCGTGATCGCGATGACCATCTGCTGGTCGGCGATCAGGTCCTCGATGTCGATCTCGTCCTCGGAGTGGGTGATCTGGGTGCGCCGGTCGTCCCCGAAGCGCTCCTTGATCTCGAGCAGCTCCTCCTTGATGAGGCCCATGACGTTGTCCTCGTCGCCGAGGATCTCGCGCAGCTCCTTGATCCGCTCGAGCGTGTCCGCGTGCTCCTGCTTGACCTTGTCCGCCTCGAGCGCGGTCAGCCGGGCGAGGCGCATGTCGAGGATCGCCTGCGCCTGGACGCGCGACAGCTCGAAGCGCTCAATCAGGCCGTCACGGGCGGACTCCGGGTCGTTCGAGCCCCGGATCAGCTCGATCACCGCGTCGATGTCGGCGATCGCGATGAGCAGTCCCTCGAGGATGTGCAGGCGCGCCTCGCGCTCGCGCAGCTCGTGCTTGGTGCGCCGCACGATCACGTCGCGCTGGTGGTCGACGTAGTTCTTGACGATCGGCAGCAGGCCGAGCGTGCGCGGCACGCCGTCGACGAGCGCGACCATGTTGACGCCGAAAGTGGTCTGCAGCGGCGTGTGCTTGTAGAGCTTGTTGAGGGCGACCTTCGGGTTCGCGTCGCGCTTCAGCTCGATCACGAGCCGGATGCCGTCGCGGTTCGACTCGTCGCGCAGGTCCGAGATCTCCTTGATGCGCCCGTTGAGAGCCTGCTCGGCGATCTTCTTCATCAGACCGCTGCCGTCGCCGCGCCCGTCGCCCTTGGAGACCTGGTACGGCATCTCGGTCACGACGATGCGCTCCTTGCCGCGCTCCATCGGCTCGATGTGCGCGCGACCGCGCACGACGACACGGCCACGGCCGGTCTCGTACGCCTCGCGGATGCCGGAGTGGCCGACGATGATCCCGCCGGTCGGGAAGTCGGGGCCCTTGATGTGCTTCATCAGGCCCGCCACGTCGATCTGCGGGTCGTCGATGTACGCCACCACGGCGTCGATCGCCTCGTGGAGGTTGTGCGGCGGGATGTTGGTGGCCATCCCGACGGCGATGCCGGAGGCGCCGTTGACCAGCAGGTTCGGGAAGCGGGCCGGCAGGACGAGCGGCTCCTGGCGCGACTCGTCGTAGTTGGGCCCGAAGTCGACGGTGTCCGCGTCGATGTCGCGGAGCATCTCCGTGGCCAGCCGCGACAGGCGGGCCTCGGTGTACCGCATCGCCGCCGGCGGGTCGTTGTCGATCGACCCGAAGTTCCCCTGCGGCTGAATCAGCGGGTACCGCATCGCGAAGTCCTGGCCGAGACGGACGAGCGTGTCGTAGATGGCGGCGTCGCCGTGCGGGTGGAACTGGCCCATCACGTCGCCGACCACGCGCGAGGCCTTGCGGAACGGCCGGTTCGGCTGCAGCCCGGCCTCGTGCATGGAGAAGAGCACGCGCCGGTGCACCGGCTTGAGGCCGTCGCGCACGTCCGGCAGCGCCCGCCCCACGATCACGCTCATGGCGTAATCGAGGTACGAGGAGCGCATCTCCTCCTCGAGCCCGCGCGGCTCGATGTTCCCGCCTGTCAGCTGGTCAATCGACATGTCTACACATCCAGATTGGTCACTTCACGGGCGTGATCCTCGATGAACTGCCTACGCGGCTCCACCACGTCGCCCATCAGCATCGAGAAGATCTGGTCGGCCACGCTCGCGTCGTCGATCGTCACCACCTGCAGCGTGCGCTGCTCGGGGTCCATCGTCGTGTCCGCGAGCTGGTCGGCGTTCATCTCGCCCAGCCCCTTGAAGCGCTGGAGCGGTACGCCGTCACGCGCCACCTCGAGCACCTTGGAGCGCAGCTCCTCGAACGAGAGCGCCTCGCCCTCGCGCTTGCCCAGCACGACGTGGAACGGCGGCGTGCCGGCGAGTGCCTCGAGCTCCTTGTGAATCTTCACGAAGCCGGCGTACTCGGGGCTCGTGAACAGGGCGCGGGACAGGCGGTAGGTCTTCGCCGTGCCGGTCTTCTTCTCCACCACGCGTGCGACGAGCTCCATCGGGTCCTGCGAGAGCAGCTCGGTCTCGAAGGCCTCACCATCCGGGTCCTGGCCCTCGAGCAGCGCGATCACCGAGTCCGCGTCGGCGGCGCCCTCGTCCAGGATCGCCGACTCCTCGAGGAAGGTGATCGGGTCGTGGCCGTGCTCGGCGCGCAGGGTCGACGCCCAGCCCTCGTACTGCTTCAGCAGCCGGCCGTACTTCTGCCAGCGCGCGTGGGTCAGCTCGAACGGCGTGCCGGAGCGGTCGGTGACCTGCATCGACTCGAGCTTGTCGCGCAGCAGGACCTCCTCGAGCTCGGACTCCTTCTCGATGTAGACGTCCTGCTTGCCCGACTTCACCTTGTAGAGCGGCGGCTTCGCGATGTAGACGTAGCCAGCCTCGATGAGGTCCCGCATCTCGCGGTAGAGGAACGTGAGCACCAGCGTGCGGATGTGCGCGCCGTCCACGTCGGCGTCCGTCATGAGGATCACCTTGTGGTAGCGCGCCTTGTCGAGGTCGAACTCCTCCCGGATCCCGGTCCCGATCGCTGTGATCAGCGCCTGGATCTCCTTGTTCGAGAGGACCTTGTCGATGCGGTTCTTCTCGACGTTGATGATCTTGCCGCGCAGCGGGAGGATCGCCTGGGTGTCGCGGTTGCGGCCGGCCTTGGCCGAGCCGCCGGCCGAGTCGCCCTCGACGACGAACAGCTCCGTCAGAGCCGGGTCGCGCACCGAACAGTCGGCGAGCTTGCCCGGGAGGTTCGTGTTCTCGAGCGCGGACTTGCGCCGGGTGAGATCGCGCGCCTTGCGTGCGGCGTCTCGCGCCCGCGCCGCCTCGACCGACTTCCGGATGACCGTGCGCGCCTCGCTCGGGTTCTCCTCGAGGAACTCGGCCAGCCCCTTGTTGATGGCCGCTTGGACGAAGCCCTCCACGGGGGGGTTGCCGAGCTTCGTCTTCGTCTGGCCCTCGAACTGCGGCTCGCGGATCTTCACGGAGATGATCGCCGTGAGGCCCTCGCGGACGTCCTCGCCCTGGAGGTTGGGGTCCTTCTCCTTGAGCTCGCCGACGCGGCGGGCGTACCTGTTGATCGTGCCGGTGAGCGCCGAGCGGAAGCCCGACAGGTGAGTACCGCCCTCGTGCGTGTTGATGTTGTTGGCGAAGGAGAGGAGCGCCTCCTGGTAGGAGTTGTTCCACTGCATCGCGACCTCGACCTCGCCGATGTCGCTCTCCTCCTCGAGGTAGACGATCTTCCTGTGCAGCGGCTCGCGCGTGCCCTGGCTGTGCAGGTACTTGACGAAGTCGACGATGCCGCCGTCGTACTGGAAGCTCGTCTCGAAGCGCTCACCGCGCTCGTCGCGGAAGACGATCTTGAGGCCCTTCGTGAGGAAGGCCATCTCGCGGAAGCGCTGCTCCAGGACGGTCCGGTCGTACTCGATCGTCTCGAAGATCTCGAGGTCGGGCAGGAAGGTGATGCTGGTGCCGCGACGGTCGGTCTTGGCGCCCTTCTCGAGCTCCGTCGTCGGGACGCCGCGCTCGTAGGACTGCTTGTGCTCGTGGCCGTCACGCCAGACGGTGAGGTGGAGCCACTCGGACAGCGCGTTGACCACGGACACCCCGACGCCGTGAAGGCCGCCTGAGACCTTGTAGCCCCCGCCCTCGCCGAACTTGCCGCCGGCGTGGAGCACGGTCAGCACGACCTCGGCGGCCGGCCGCTTCTCCTTGGCCATGGTGTCGACGGGAATGCCGCGTCCGTTGTCGGTGACCGTGACGGAGTTGTCGGGATGGATGACGATCTCGACCTCGTCGGCCTCGCCGGCGAGGGCCTCGTCGACGGAGTTGTCGACGACCTCGTAGATCAGGTGATGGAGACCGCGGGCGCCGGTCGAGCCGATGTACATGCCCGGGCGCTTGCGAACGGCCTCGAGGCCCTCGAGGACCGTGATGTCCCGCGCGCCGTACGTGCCGTTGCCCTTGGTCCGATCGTTCTCAGGCTGCTTCGCCAATACGTCCCTTCCGTCAAAGCAGGGTCGCGCGACGAAGCGACCCCTGCACACCACGAAAAGCCCCGGTTCCGGCGTTCTCGCTACGGACCGGGGCGGTACATAAACCTGCACTCGATTCTAGCAGGCGACCCCCGCCCACAATCCCCGCAACGCGTTACAAAATGCCCGCAAATCGCAGCAAAAGCAGCGCATTCAGCGACGATTCGCACCCGAACTTACGACAAACCGCAGGCGCTCGACGCGACCGCCGCCGAGGGCTTCGTCCAAACGGCACGTGAGGTCGGGCCGAAGGAGCTCCAACTCCTGCGCCCAGACGGCCGACTCGCACTCGACGGTGACGGTGCCGGAGCGCTCGGAGACGGGGCTCGCGGCCGCGGCGAGCGCGGCCCCGGCAACGGCCGGCCAGGCGGACTGAACCTCGGCAAGGAGGCCGGCGGGGCGGGCGGCGGGAAGGGCCGCGTCGAGGGCCTTCCCGAGGGGGCGCGGGGCGAGGCGCCTCACGGGCGGGGCTCCGGTCGGCAAGTGCCGCGCTCGTGGGCGCGGCCGGCGCCGCGGGGCCCTTGGCGAGCCGCAACGGTGGGGGCGCGTGGGCCGCGCTCGTGGGCGCGTGGGCCGGGGGCCGTCATGCCGGCGACTCCGCCAGCGCGGGCTCCCATGTGAGCCTTCCGTCGCGCACCCGGACAAGCTCGGCGTCCTCCACGCCGGGCACGTGCTCCGGTTCCGTCGCGGTCACGACGGCCTGCCCACCGCTCCGCAGCAGGCCGGCCAGCAGCTCGCGGCGCTCGACGTCGAGCTCCGACATGACGTCGTCGAGCAGCATCAGCGGCGGCCGGCCGCGGCGCTCCGCCAGCAGCTCCCGCTCTGCGAACAGCAGCGCCAGCAGTGCCGCGCGCTGCTGGCCCTGCGACCCGTACGACCGCAGCGCCACCCCGTCCAGGAGGAGCTGCAGCTCGTCGCGGTGCGGCCCGTGGGCCGTGAACCCGCGCTCGAGGTCCGCGGTCCGCCGCTCGCCGAGCTCAGCCGCCAGCCCCTGCTCGTCGGTGGCCTCCGATCGCGGCCGGTAGCGGAGCTCCGCCGCGGCCGGCAGGCCGAGCCGAGCGGCCAGCTCCGCAAACGGCGCGCGCAGGCCGTCGACCGCCTCTCCCCGGTCTGCCATCAGCCGGACCCCGTGCCGGGCGAGCTCTGCGTCCCACGCATCCAGCGCCGCCGGTCCCGAGACACCCGCCCGGATCCGCCCGAGCAGCGCGTTGCGCTGCGCCAGCGCACGCGAGTAGGCGGACCGCGTCTCCGCCCGCCCCGGCCACAGCGCCGCCACGAACTGGTCCAGGTGAGCCCGGCGCGCCGCTGGGGCGCCCTTCACGAGTTCCAGCCGCTCAGGCAGGAAGACGCTCACGAGCGGCCGCGCCGTGACGGGCGACAGGTTGTCCACGGCGCTCCCGTCCACCCGCAGGCGCTTCGCCTCGCCCGGCTCGAAGCCCACCTCGAGCCGGTGGCTGCCCTCGTCGTCGCGCGTATCCACGACCACACGCGCCACAGAGCCGCCGCGACGCACGATCTCGCGCTCGTTCGACGTCCGCGGCGAGCGGCCGGTGCAGCCGAAGTAGACCGCCTCGAGCAGGTTGGTCTTGCCGGCGCCGTTCGGGCCGGACACGACGGTGAGCCCGGCCGCAAGCCCCAGCTCCGCCTCCTCGTAGTTGCGGAAGTCGCGCAGCTGGAGGCGGGTGACCCGCACGGCGGCCCCTAGACGTTCAGGCGAATGGGCATGACGAGATACAGAAAGCCTCCGCCCCCGCCGCCGTCGCCGTCTCCACCGCCCGACTCGATCAGGCCCGTCCGGAGCGGGCTGATCAGCTTCAGCACCAGCTCGTCGGACTCCGCGCTCTCCAGGCCGTCGCGGAAGAACTCCGGGTTGAACCCGATCTCCAACGGTTCGCCGTTGAACGGAACGGGGAGCGACTCGCTCGCCTCGCCCACGTCCGGCGTCTGGGCGGACACGTCCAGAGCCCCTTCGGAGAAGCGCAGCCGCAGCGGCGCGTTCTTCTGCGCCAGCAGCCCCACCCGCCTCACGACCTCGAGGAGCTCGTCGCGGTTCACGCGCAGCTCATGCTCGTACGACTCGGGCAGCAGCTGCTGGTAGTTGGGGAAGCGCCCCTCGACCAGCCGCGAGGACAGCATCACGTCGTCGACGGTGAACACCACCTGGTTCTCGAGCGCCGTCACGCCGATGCTGCCCGCCCCGCCGGCGGAGGCGATCCTGCCGAGCTCCTGCAGCGTCCGGGCCGGCACGTTGGCCTCGAGCTCGCCGTCGAGCGGCTGCTCGAGCCGCGTCTCCTTGACGGAGAGCCGGTAGGAGTCGGTGGCCACCATGCGGAGCTCCTGGCCGCGCGCGGTGACGAGTACGCCGGTGAGATGCGGCCGCGTCTCGTCCCTCGAGGCGGCACGGGCCACGCGGCCGATCGTGTCGACGAAGGCCCCCGCCGGCACGCTCATGGCACCCTCCGGCGAGGCCTGCGGCAGCTTCGGGAAGTCCTCGGGCGGGAGCGTGCGCAGGTGGAAGCGGGCCGGGCCCGACACCACCTCGACGTCCTGCTGGGCGCTCCGGTACTCGAGCGACAGCTCGTCGGTGGGCAACGAGCGGACCACGTCCAGGAGCAGGCGGCCGGGGATGACCGCGTGACCGGAGGTGGAGTCGCCGACCTCGAGCCCGACGCGCACGCCGAGCTCCATATCGGTCGCCTCGAGCTCGGCGCGACCGTCGGCAACACGGACCAGGACGCCGGCGAGCGTCTGGATCGCACTGCGCGTGGACGCGCCGCGTACGGCTATGCCGAGCTTGGCGAGGAACGTTTCACGGGAAACGGTGAGCTTCAACGTCTGTTACCTAACTCTTGAAGTCGTTGATCTGTGGAAATGTGGATCTACGGCTGTAGGTCGCTCTGGGAAGGGCGGTTACGCCGTGGACGGGGCTGGGGATTCTCGCACTGCCGGCGGAGGTCACGCCGGTCGCCCGAGCCGCCGCTTCAGGTTGTCCACAGAGTTGCGCACAGCCGGATCGGCGTTCATCGCGCTGCCGATCTGGTTTATCGCGTGGAGCACCGTGGTGTGGTCGCGACCGCCGATCCCGCGGCCGATCTCCGTCAGGTTGTGGGCGGTCAGCTCGCGCGCGAGATACATGGCGATCTGCCGGGCACGGCTGACGTCGCGCCGGCGGTCGCGGCCAAGCATGGCGGTGCGCGGCACGCCGAGCTCCTGAGCCGCTGCGTCGACGATCTCCGACAGGCCGCAGCTGTCCCGCGACTGGTCCTGGCCGAGCCGGCGGAGCACGTGGCGAACCAGCCCGGGCGTGACCTCCTCCTCCTTCATCGAGGCGTAGGCGACCACTCGGATCAGGGCGCCCTCGAGGGCGCGCACGCTGCTGTCCACCCGCTCCGCGATCTCAGCCAGCGCCTCCTCGGAGAGCTCGGCGTTGTCCAGCCGGGCCCGCTTGGCGAGGATGGCCCGGCGGACGCAGACCGCCGGCGGCTCGAGCTCGGCCACCAGGCCGGAGCGAAAGCGCTCCGCCAGGCGGCCCTCCAGGTCGTGCAGCTCTTCGGGGCTGCGGTCGGAGGAGATCACCAGCTGGCGTCCGGAGCCGAGCAGCGAGTTGAAGGTGTGGAAGAACTCCTCACGCGTCTTGGCGCGGCCGGCGAGGAACTGGACGTCGTCGATCAGCACGACGTCCGCCAGCCGGTACTCGTCCTTGAAGTCGCTGGTGCGCTTGGACCGCACGGCGGCCACGAACTCGGTGGTGAACTCCTCGCTCGTCGCGTAGCGCACGCGCAGCCCGGGCCCGTAGCGCTGGACGAAGTTGCCGATCGCGTGGAGGAGGTGCGTCTTGCCGAGCCCGGGCGGGCCGTGCAGGAAGAGCGGGTTGTAGGCCTGGGCCGGCAGCTCGGCCACGGCCAGGGCGGCGGCGTGCGCGAAGCGGTTGCCCTCGCCGATCACGAACTGCTCGAAGGTGTACTTGGGGTTCAGCCGCCCGGTCGCCGGTGCCTCCGCGGGCTTCGTGTCATCCGGCTCGGGATCAGGCTCGGGCGGCGTCCAACGAGCGCCGACGACCTGCACCACCGCGCGCGGGTTGAAGCGGCGCATCGCGGCGCGCCGCAGGAGCGGCAGGAAGCGCTCGGACACCGTGGTGCGGATGTGCTCCGGCGCCCTGACGAAGAGCGTGTTGCCGCGGATCGTCGCCAGCTCGAGCGGCTCGAGCCAGATCTCGAACTTGAAGTCCGGAGTCTTGCTCCGCAGCTCCTCGCGGATGTCGTCCCAGATCTGGTCGGGTGGTGCGGGCACGGACCGTCGAGACCCTCCTCGGGGGGTCTTTGTCTATGAGACATGGGAGAGAAGGACCGCTTCGGCGAGGCCGCGCCGCCCTCGGCAAGCCGAGGATACAACTCCCCGAACGGCGCTCGGCTCGCCCTCGCGGCCGATCCCCGCACTCAGCGGGAAAAGTGTGGGCGACCCGTCGTGTACCCTCAGGGCCGGCGCCAGGCCCCCACCGGTGGCGTCGATTCGATCCCCATGAAGCGCACCTATCAGCCCAAGAAGCGCAAGCGCGCACGCACCCACGGCTTTCGCGCGCGGATGCGCACGCGTGCCGGCCGGCACGTGCTCAGCAGGCGCCGCAGCAAGGGCCGCAAGCGGCTCACCCCGTAGCGCGCATGGCCGACCGCGAGCGCCGCAAGCGCCGCCGGCTCTCGCGCAGCGGTGAGTTCGAGCGCGTCTACCGCGAGGGCCGCTCGCACGCGAGCCGGCACCTGGTCGTCTACGCCTTCCCGCGCGGGGAGGACGACGGCGACCCGCGGCTCGGCGTGTCGGTCGGGCGCAAGCTCGGCGGGGCGGTGGAGCGCAACCGCATCAAGCGGCTCCTGCGTGAGGCGTTCTGGCAGAGCGCCGACGAGCTCGAGCCCGGGCACGACTTCGTGATCGTCGCGCGCCCGCCGGCCGGCGAGCTGGCCGAGGAGGGCGGCGAGCCGGCCATCGCCGAGGCCCTCCGGGCCGTGCTGAGCGAGGCGGGCCTGGCACGCGGCGGGGGGTCGCCGTGAAGGCGATTCGCGCCATCTTGGTCGCCCCGATTCGCTTCTACCAGCGCGCGATCTCCCCCGGGCTCCCGGCGCGCTGCAAGTACCATCCCAGCTGCTCCCAGTACGCGGTGGACGCCATCCGCCACTACGGCATACTGCGGGGGGTCGTGCTCGCCGGCTGGCGCCTGCTCCGCTGTAATCCTTGGAGCCACGGCGGCGTCGACTTCGTGCAGGACCAGAAGCTGTTCCGTTCCCGGCCGCGGCCGGAAGCACACGCCTAGCCCATGTACATCGCCCACGTGCTCCAGCCCCTAGTCGACGCCTGTGAGGCGGTCCTCAAGTTCTGGCACGACCTGCTGGGCGACTTCGACGGGTCGTGGGGCTGGTCGATCATCCTGCTGACCTTCACCGTCCGCATCCTCATCCTGCCGCTGACCTTCAAGGGCGTGAAGTCCATGCAGCGGCTCCAGGTGCTGCAGCCCGAGATCAAGAAGATCCAGGAGCGTTACAAGGAAGACCGGCAGCGGATGAACCAGGAGATCATGGCCTTCTACCAGCGCGAGAAGGTCAACCCGCTGAGCTCCTGCATGCCGTTGCTGCTGCAGCTCCCGTTCTTCTTTGCGCTGTTCCTCCTGCTCCGATCGGAGGAGTTCAAGCAGGACATCGCCGGCAACGAGGGCTTCGGGCCGATCGACAACCTGGCGGACACGGTCACGGACGATCCGGTCCTGCTGGGCGCGCTGATCGTGCTCTACGTCGGGACCCAGCTCGCCGCGAGTGCCGTCACCGCGATCAGCGCGGATCCCATGCAGCGCCGGATCATGTTCGCGCTGCCGTTCGTCTTCGTCGTCTTCATCATCAACTTCGAGGCGGGGCTGATCGTCTACTGGATCACCACGAACGTCTGGACGATCGGGCAGCAGCTCCTGGTGAGGAAGCTGTATCCGAAACCCGCGCCGCTGGTGCCGCAGGACGAAGAGGAGGGCGCGAAGCCGGCGCGCGGCAAGCCGCCGCCTGCGAAGCCGGCAGGCGCGGCGGCGGCCGTGGCCGATGGCTCGTCGTCCAAGCGCGGAGGCGCCAAGGCGGCGAAGGCGGCCGCATCATCGTCGTCGTCGCCGAAGGGTTCCGGCGGGGGCAACGGCGGCCCCAGTAAGCCTCCGCCGCCCTCGCCGCGCAAGAAGAAGAAGCGTTCGGGACGGAGACGGTGAGCTCGGCCGAGGACCTGGTGGTCGAGACGTCGGGCGAGACGCTCGGCGAGGCCAAGTGGGCGGCCATGAAGGAGCTCGAGCCGCGCTTCCCGGGGATCACCGCAGAGTGCGTGCGGTTCTCTGTGCTGGAGGATCCCGAGGCGGGGGGCGCGGCGCGCGTGCGCGGCGAGGTGGACGAGGAGGCGTGGCGCGACGCCGCCGAGACGATCCCTGAGGAGCCGGCCGAGCGGGTGCGGGCGGTGGTGGCCCGGGTGGTACACGCTCTGGGACTTCAGGCCACGGTCGACGTCGAGGAGAACGAGGACGAGATTCGCGCGACCGTGAACGGCGAGGACCTCGGCCTGATGATCGGCAAGCACGGGTCGACGATCGACGCCGTGCAGCACGTGGCTTTCCGCGCGGCCTTCCGGGGGCGCGAGACGCGCAAGCAGGTGACGGTGGACGCCGCCGGCTACCGCGAGCGGCGGGAGACCGCGCTGCACCGGATGGCCGATCGGGCGGCATCCGAGGCGCTGCGCTACGACCGCGCCGTGGAGCTCGAGCCGATGCGGGCGCCGGAGCGGAAGGTGGTGCACACGTACCTGAGCGAGCGCGGCGACGTGGAGACGCACTCCGAGGGCGACGAGCCCGAGCGGCGGCTGGTGATCAGCCCGATGCGGGCCTTCCGCGAGCCCTGAGCGTGCCTGGCCGCAAGCATCCGGCTCGGCCGGGTGCGCGCGGAAGCGTTTCACGGGAAACGGACCCGCAGATCGAGCTGCTGCTCAAGGCCCTGGCAGCGGAGCCGGACCCACACACGACTGTCAGCGACCCTGAGCGGGCGCGTGACGTGCACGTGGCGGACAGCCTGTCCGGCCTGGACGTGCCGGCGCTCTCGTCTGCGCGCCGGATCGCCGACGTGGGCGCGGGCGCGGGTTTCCCAGGGCTGGTGCTGGCGGTGGCACTGCCGTGTGCGCGGGTGGACCTGATCGAGTCCGTCGGGCGGAAAGCGGCGCTGATCGACCGACTGATTCAGGCGGCGAAGATCGAGAACGCGCGGAGCGTGGTGGCTCGGGCGGAGGAGTGGGGGAGGCTGCCTGCTCCCTTGGGGGGTGGTCGTGAGGCGTACGAGGCGGTGACCGCTCGGGCGGTGGCTGGGTTGCCGGTGCTGGTGGAGTACGCGGCGCCGTTGTTGCGTGATTCGGGGGTCCTCGTTGCCTGGAAGGGGCGCGTGGGTGCGGACGAACTGCGGCTGGGGAGGGAGGCTGCTTCCGAGGTGGGGATGTCGCTCGAGGACGTGCTCTCGGTCGAACCGTTCCCCGGCGCCCGCGATCGGCATCTGTACGTCTTCCGGAAGGTGGAGCAGACGCCGGACCGCTTCCCACGCCGGCCGGGGATGGCGGCGAAGCGCCCGCTCGGGGGCTGAAACGCGGCCCACCCCGCCTCGGGGCTGAAACGCGGCCCACCCCGCCTCGGGGCTGAAACTCGGCCCACCCCCGCCTCGGGGCTGAACTCCACCCACCCCCGCCTCGTTCCGGGGGTGCAACAGGAAACGGCCGCTCCGGGGCCTGAACGCGGCCCACCCCCGCCTCGTTCCGAGGGTGTGGCACGAAACGGCGATATGTCCGCCGCAACGTGACGCACTCCGGCGACAGCGACGGGCTGGGCCGAGAAACGGCCTCCTTCAGCGAGGGGTGCGCCGAAAAACGGCCTCCTTCAGCGAGGGGTGCGCCGAAAACGGTCCCCTTCAGCGAAGGGCTGGGCCGAAAAGCGGTCCCCTTCAGCGAAGGGCTGGGCCGAAAAGCGGTCCCCTTCAGTGACGCGCTGCGCGAGAGGACGCGCTCCGAGAGGGGCGCGCCTTGAGAGGGCGCTTCGAGAGGACGCTCCGAGAGGGCGCCACCTCCTAGGCCGCCACTCCTCACTGCCCGTCGTTACAGCCGACGCACAAACCACACCAGCGTTTGCACGGAAGGCCAACAACGTGCGCAACAGAGGACAAGAGCGTTCGGCAACGAACCACAAAGGAGCCATGCCCTTCCGACCGCCCCGACCCTTAGCTTGAGCCGCGGCATGGGCAGCGTCCTTGCAGTCGCGAACCAGAAGGGTGGTGTCGGCAAGACGACCACCGCCGTGAACCTCGGCGCCTCCATCGCCGACGCCGGCTACCGCACGCTCCTCGCCGACCTCGACCCGCAGTGCAACGCTACGGTTGCACTTGGCGTCCCCAAGGACACCAGCCCCAACGTCTACGACTGCGTATCCGGGGACCTCACACTCGGCGAGGCCACGGTTCCGAGCAGCGTGGAGGCGCTCGACGTCGTCCCTTCCACGCCCGACCTCGCCGGCGCCAACGTCGAGCTGCCGCGCATTCCCGGGTCGGAGACGATCCTGCGTGAGCGGCTTGGCGACGTGCGGGAGCGCTACTTGTTCACCCTACTCGACTGCCCACCATCGCTCGGCCCGCTCACCGTCAACGCGCTCGTGGCGGCCGACAAGGTGATCGTGCCCGTCCAGACGGAGTACTTCGCGCTGGAGGGGCTGGCGCAGCTGCTCGACACGCTCTCGCTCATCCAGCGCGAGCTCAATCCCCGGCTGACCGTGGCCGGGATGATCCTCACGATGCACGACGGCCGGACACGCCTGGCGCGGGACGTCGAGCGCGAGGTGCGCGAGCACTTCCCCGAGCTGGTGTTCGACACGGTCGTGCCGCGCAACGTGCGGCTGGGGGAGGCCCCGAGCTTCGGTGTCCCGATCATCCGCCA
>DASZJZ010000319.1:0-16537 GCA_035947555.1 Thermoleophilaceae bacterium
GCCGCGGGCCGCTTCGCGCGCCGCCCGCGCAGCCATCCCGCGAGTAGGAACGCCAGCAGGAGCGCGCACACCACGCCGGAGATCGCGTAGCCCGCCCGTACGAGGTCTTGGGGCCGGAACTCGAAGGTCACCTCGCGGCAGCTCGCCGGGGCGCCCCACCCGTTCGCGTATCCGTTCACTGGCAGGGGCTTCCCCAGCGAGCGGCCGTCGCAGCTGGCTCGCCACCCCTCCGAGAAGCTCTGGCCGAGCACCAGCCAGGCGGGCGAGTCGAGGGCCACGCGCACGCCGTCGACCGAGCTGCCCGAGAGCTTGCCGCTGTCAAGCACCCGGCCGGCGCCGGCCGGCACCGGCTGCGGGTCGGGCGCCGGCGAGCGCAGCCGGAGGATGTGGATGCTGAACGTCGCGGGCAGCGAGCGGACGCGCTGGACGCCGTCGCCCATCAGGACCGCGTCCGGTCCCTGAAGCCCGCCGCGCCCCTCATCGGCGCACGCACGAGCCCGAAGCGGCCGTCCGGCCTCGAGGTCCGCGAGCGCGCCCTGCGGCCGCAGCGGCACCCTTCGATTGCCGGCGCGCACGGCCGCGTCGCCACAACGCGACCTGATGGGGGCACTTCGAGACGCGCGCGCGCGCTCCACGCCGGGCAGGCCGGGCACCTCGAGCGAGCCGATCCCCACGGCGCGGGTCTCCGAAGGGCGCCGGAAAGCAGGCGCGCCGGAGCGCGCCGATCCGCCGTCGGCCGCGGGGGACGGCGCCTTCTCGGCGGGGAGCGTGTCCACCACGGTCAGCCGCATCGTCCGGGTTCGGACGGTCTCCGGCAGGGTGACCCTGCCGCCCGCAGACACCCTCAGCGCCTGCGTCCCGCCTCCCGGCCAGCTCGCGCGTACGGCGGTCACGCGGCGGGTCGGCGCCGGGGCCGGCGTCAGGCGGAGCGTCTTCAGTTCCAGGGCCCGCTCAGCCCTCCATGCGATCCACGGGTACGGCGCCGACGGGCGTGCCCATATCCCGATCCACGCCGTCTTCGGGTCTCCGTCGAACGCGCTCGAAGCTCGGAAGCGGAACTGGTTGTGGAAGCGCCCCGACGATTCGAAGGCCACCGGCCCGTCGAGGCCCGCCAGCCGGTCCAGCTCCGAATCGCGCGCCTCCACGTCCGGGTAGACCCACGCGTCCGCGTCGTACGAACGCGCCGCCGGCGAGAAGAACACGCGATGGAGTTGCTTCTCCGGGTCGCGCCTGTTGCTCGCCAGCTCCAAGAGCGGGCTCCCGGTGTGGCGGTCGCGGCGGAACGGGCCGTCCGCCGTGGTGCGCTCGAACAGGTAGGTCAGCGCCACCCGGCTCAGGTCGCGACCCGCCAGCGCCCGCGCCGCCAGGACCGGCGGCCGCAGCGGCATGCGCAGCCTCAGCCCCGGGATCCGGACCTCCCGGAAGCCGCCGTTGCCGCGCAAGTCGCCGGGCGGCTGGTCCACCTCCGTGATCGTGATCCGCAGCGAGCTCACGTCCTCCAGCCCCGCCCGCACGCGGTTACGGCCCGGCCCCAGCCGCGCCCGCTTCCCGCCCACGTCGACCTCCGTCTCGATCCCGCGCCAATCCCGGATCGGCCAGAGGTCCACGTAGGGCACGTCGCGCGGGCGCTCGAAGCCGATCTCGATCCAGCGCTCGCGCGGATGGAGGTAGCGGTCGGCGGCCCAGACGGTGTCGAGATCGCCGTCGAAGGCGGCCATGGCCGCGTACTCGGGGAACTCGAGCAGCCCGCCCGAGCTGGGCGCGCGCAGGTATCGCGCACCCTCGAGGGCTGCCACGGTCTGGGCGTCGCTGCCGCGGTCGGGGAAGGGCTCGATAAGCGCGAAGTTCTCGTCGATCGTCTCGTCCGCGGCGAGCGTCGTGCCGAGGTTCTGGTGGCCGAACTCGGGGACGAAGCGGCGCCGGCGGTTGGTGTCCGTGATGACCACCTCGGCGCCGCTCGCCGCGTAGCGCCGCAGGACACCGGTTCGCAGGTCGCCCGCGTAGAGGATCGGGACGCGGCGGGGCAGCGCGCCGAAGGCGGCCAGTCCGGCGAGCCCCTCCGCCGAGCCGTCCACGATCACCGGCGGCCCCGCCGGCGCCACGCTGACCAGCCCGCGGCTGGGCGGCAGGTCGTAGCGGCGTACCTGCGGCAGCTCGGCGCCCGGCCCGAGCTCGCCACGCGGCGGCGGCACGTAACGCTCGGGGCCGTAGCTCCGCGACGGCTCGTCGAGGCCCTGCGCGGCGAGCTCCTCGGCCGCGGCGGCGGCGTTCACGGCGCCGCTTCGCGAGGTGTCGTCGTCGCTCCCGGACACGACCGCCCCGGCGCCCATCGTCCGGAGCATCGGCACGAGCTGCCCGGGCAGCAGGCGCCGCTGCTGGACAAGCCGGTCGACGGTCCAGAGCATGTCGTTGGCACGCGGGTCCGAGTAGGGCGTCTCGTAGCGCACCGCCACCGGGCGCTCCGTCACGCGCGGCAGGATCGCGTCGGTCGTGCCGCCCCACGTGTAGTTGGCGAAGATCTGCCCGGGCAGGACCACCGCCCGGCTGTTGCGCGTCAGTTCGCGGTCGAGGTCCCTGCCCGCCTCCGTCCAGGCCTCCGGGATCTCCTCCCACGCGATCTGCTCCTCCACCGCGGTGCCGCGCACCAGCGGCAGGGCACCCAAGAGGATGAGCGCGGCCACCGCCACGGGCAGCGCCACCGGACCAAAGCGAGCGACCCACCCGCGCTGCGCCTGCCGCAGCCGCTGGAGCGCCACCTGCACGAAGAGGGCGAGCAGTCCCGCCACCCCGGCCGCCACCAGCGGCGCGGCCTTCTGCGTGGTCCGCATGAACCGCACCAGCGGGACGTTGCGGTAGAGCCACTCCATGCCGTCGCGCGCCGGCGTGCCGTTCGGGAAGCCCGCTACCTCGATCGCCACACCCACCAGCACGAGCAGCAGCAAGAACGGCCCGTAGCGCCAGCCCCTGGTCCAGGCAAAGCCGGCCACGGCGATCGCCGGCACGGCGAGCGTGGCCACGACCACGACCGGGTTGAAGAGCAGCGTGCCGGCTTCCGTGAACAGCGGCCGGCTCGCCCCGTAGAAGCCGACCCCGATGTACGAGGTCCAGTAGGCCATCAGGCGGAGCGCCTCGGTGGCGCTGTTCGTGCCCCAGATCGAGCGCGGCTGCTCGGTGAACTGGAGGAAGTCGACCCCGTAGCTCACGTGCACGAGGAGCGGCGCGATCCACCACAGCGACGCAAGAACGCCCAGCACCCCGACCCGCACGAGAAACGCCCCCGCCTCGCGCCAGCGGACCGCCCCGATCAGCGGCTCGTAGAGCAGGAGCACGAGCGGCCCGACCAGCATCCACCCCACAACCGCGGCGTTGATGCCGCCGCCGATCGAGGTGAGCACGAGCGCGAAGGCCGCGGCCCACCACCAGCCGCCCCAGTCGCGCCACCGGCCCGAGGCCCGGACGCCGCGATGCACCACGAGCAGCAGCCACGGCAGCACCGCGTAGCCCAGCAGGATCAGGCTGGTCCGGCCGGTGAAGATCACCGTGTAGGGGTTGAGGAGGTAGAAGCCGGCGCCCAGGAGGTGCGGCAGCCCGCGGGGGCGGCCAACAAGGGCGTCGAGCAGCCGCAGCATCCCCCACGCGGAGATGGCGAACACCAGCCCGAGCCAGACCCGGTGCGCCACCCAGGGGCTGAGGCCGATCTCGTGGAGCGCCGCGAAGAAGGGGCCCATCGGCCACAGGTAGCCGCTGTACTGGGCGCCCTGGACCGCGCCCAGGTCGATCGAGGGCGACCACACCGACCACACCTCGGAGACGAAGGCGGCCGGGTCGACGTGGAGGTCGATCTTAGTGTCGCTGGTGGCCCAGCCCGGTCGCTGCCAGAAGGCGAGCGCGAAGGAGGCCGCGACGAAGGCGAGGGCGATCGTGCGGTCGCGCATCCGCACGGACATGGCGACCCCGCTCAGGCGCTCTCCCGCGCGTTCGCGTCCTCTTCCTCGTCGAACTCGTCGAAGTCCAGCTGAAGCCGCGGCCCCGCGAGGTAGGCCAGGAGGCCGGCCGCCGCGATCGCCGCCGAGGCAACCAGGGCGACGTACCAGCCGAATTGAAGGGTGGTGTCCACCTCCTGACCGAGCAGGAGCCGCCCGGGCCGGCTCGATCCGCGATAGACCACGACCGCGAGCGCAAACAGCCCCGCGCCGAGCAGCGCCAGCGCGGGCGCCGGCGAGTCCGACATCACCCTGGCCAGCAGCATCCCGGCGAAGACCAGCGCCAGCACCGCGGCGATCACAAGCGCAACGTCGGAGCGCTCGAGCCCCTCGAAGGCCGTGAACGTGGGCACGTCGATCTCCCGGCCGGCGACCCGCTCGGGCAGGTCGAGCTTGTACCAATCGAGGAACATCGACACGAGCAGGACCAGCGCTGCCGCGGCGCCCAGCACGCCGGGACGCTTCTGCGAGCGACTCTTCATGACGGCTGCACCCTACCCACCCTCCAGGCCGATCTAGAGTGACCCGCCGTGTCCTCGGGGGAAGCCGAGCGGTGGCGCGCCTTCTGGCCGGCGCTGGTGGCGATCGTCGTCGCCGGCATCGGCGTCCGCGTGCTCTACACGCTCCTGGAGGCACCATGGCCTCCCGCCCGGCTCGACGACCAGTTCTACTTCAGCGCGCTGCCGAAGCTGCTGGCGGACGGGGCAGGCTGGGTCCAGCCGTTCGCGTTCGTCTTCCGCGACGTCTCCCTTCCGACAGCCGAGCACCCGCCGCTGCACTCGCTCCTGCTCGGCGGGCTGGCCGAGCTCGGCGGCACCTCCCCGGACGCCCAGCGCCTGACCGGCGCGCTGTTCGGGGGCGGCACGATCGCCGCGGTGGGCGTGCTGGGCCGGCTGCTCGCCGGCGAGCGGACCGGCCTGATCGCCGCGGCGCTCGCGGCCGTCCACCCCACGCTCATCGCAGCGGACGGCGCCCTGATGTCCGAGTCGCTGTTCGGGATGCTCGTCGCCCTGTCCCTGCTGGCGGCGTACCGGCTGCTCGAGCGGCCGTCGACCGGCCGCGCGATTGCGATCGGGGCGGTCGCCGGCCTGGCCGCGCTGACCCGTGGCGAGGCGCTGCTCCTGCTTCCGCTGGTGCTCGTCCCGCTACTGCGTCGGCCGGGGGGTGCCAGATCGGCCCTGGTGGCGCTGCTGGCGTTCGCCGTCGTGCTCACGCCCTGGACCGTGCGCAACTGGATCGTCTTCGACCGGCCGGTGCTCATCGCCAACAGTGCGGGGAGCGCCATCGGCGGCGCCAACTGTCACGCCACCTACTTCGGCGACCAGCTCGGCGGCTGGCGCCCGCAATGCGTGCGCGATCACCCCGGCAACGAGGCGGAGGCGTTCGCCGCGGCGCGCCGCGACGGCAGTCGCTACGCCGGCGACCATCTGGACCGCCTGCCCGTGGTGCTGGCCGTGCGGCTTGCGCGCGTGTGGGGCGTCTATGACCCGATGCAGGTGCCCGAGGGCCGCTCGACCGGCGTGCACAGGCTCGGGCTGGTCATGCTGTGGGTCCTCGTGCCGCTCGCGATCCTCGGCGCCGTGGCGCTGCGGCGCCGCGGCGAGGAGGTCTGGATCCTGATCGCCCCCCTCGTCCTCATATCGATCACCGCGATGCTGACTTACGGCAACCAGCGCTTCCGCGAGCCGGCGGACGTGGCGCTCGTGGTGCCGGCGGCGGCGGGGCTGGCCGTGCTGTCGCGGCGCGCGGGCGGTGCGCGGCCCGGGGGCGGGTCGCGCCGCGTGGGGGCGTCCGCATGACAAAGCTGCTCGCGGGGCGCGGCTTCACGTTCTGGCTCGCGGCGATCGTGGCGCTGGGGGTGGCGATCCGCATCCCCTACACGCTGCTGGTCGCGCCGTGGCCGCCGCTCATCTTCAACGACGAGGCCTACTACAGCGCCCTGGCCAACCTGATCGCGGCGGGGGGCGGCTTCATCCGGCCCGGCGAGGCGCTGGGGGAGGGCGTCGCGGTGCCGACGGCCGAGCGCGCGCCGCTGTATCCGCTGGCGCTGGCGGGCCTGGCCGAGCTTGGAGCGACCGGGGCCGACGCCCAGCGGCTGCTCGGTACGGCCACCGGCGCCGGGACGATCGTCGCGCTGGGCCTGCTCGCACGCCGCCTGGCCGGTCCGCGCGCGGGCCTCCTGGCGGCGCTGATCGCCGCCCTCTACCCCACGCTCATCGCAGCCGACGGCGCCCTGATGACCGAGTCGCTGTTCGGGATGCTGGTCGGGTTCTCCCTGCTTGCCGCGTACCGGCTCGTCGACGACGTCGGGCCGCTCCGGGCCGCGCTGCTCGGCATGCTCGTGGGGCTCGCGGCGCTCACCCGCGGCGAGGGCCTGTTCCTGCTGCCGCTCCTGCTGGTGCCGCTGCTCAAGCGGCCCGGCGGACTGCGGGCGGCCGCGGTGGTCTGCCTCAGCTTCGCACTGGTGCTGGCTCCCTGGGCCATCCGCAACGCGACCACCTTCGACCGCCCGGTGCTGGTGGCGACCGAGGCCGGCGAGACGATCGCGGGCGCCAACTGCGAGCCGGTCTACTACGGGGAGGACATCGGGAAGTGGGAGGTGGACTGCGTCCACACCCGCCCCGGGACGGTGCCCGGCTTCGACGAGTCCGTCGAGTTCAACGAGGCCGGCCGCGACGGCATCGACTACGCGCTCGATCACCTCGACCGCGTGCCCGTCGTCGCGGCCGTGAGGCTGCTGCGGACGTGGGGGATCTGGCAGCCGCTCCAAGTGCCCGAGGGCCGGTCGAGCGACGTGAGCAAGGCCGGCGCGGTCGCGTTCTTCGTGCTGCTGCCCGTGGCGGTCTACGGCTTCCTGCTGCTGCGGCGCCGCGGCGTGCCGGTCTGGCTCCTCATCACGCCGGTCATCACGGTCACGCTGACCACGCTGGTCGCGTACGGCAGCGTCCGCTTCCGCCACTCCGCCGAGCTGCCGCTGGTGGTGCTGGCCGCTGTGGCGGTCGACGCCCTGGCGAGGCAGCACAGGCGCCGCAGCGCGGAAAGGAACGTGGCTTCTGGCGACACGGTCGTCGCCTAGGGCGGCCGCCCCGGCGGGGCGCCGGGCGTGGCTGTGGCGCCATCCGGCGGCCGCCGCGGCGCTCGTCTACGCCATGCTGTCGGTGCTGCTGTACGCGCCGGCGCTGATGCCCGGGCACACGCTGTCGGCCTCGGACTACCTCTGGTCGGCCGCCCCGTGGGCCGCGGAGCGTCCGCCGGACGTCCGCGTCTTCGGGTCCAACTACGAGCTGGTCGACGCGGTGACCCAGTTCCAGCCCTGGCTGGAGCGCTCACGCGAGCGGCTGCCCAGCGCGCCGCTGTGGAACCCGAACGTCGCCGCCGGCCGCCCCTTCCTCGCGAACGCCCAGTCGGCTGTGCTGTCGCCCTTCAGCCTGCCCGCATACGTCCTGCCGTTCTGGTGGTCGCTGGGGCTCATCGCGGTCCTGAAGGTGTTCGTCGCCGCCTTCGGCACCTACCTGCTCGGGCGGGCGCTCGGGATGCGCTTCGGCGGGGCGCTGCTGGCCGGCATCGTCTACGCGTTCAGCCTCTACTTCGTCGTCTGGATCGCGTGGCCGCAGACGAGCGTCTGGGCGCTGCTGCCGTGGCTGTTCCTCCTCGCCGACCGGACGCTCCGGGCGCCGACGGTGCTCTCCGGCGCCGGCCTCGCGGGGATCGTCGCGCTGCAGTTCCTGGGCGGGCACCCCGAGTCGAACTTCCACCTGCTCGTGGCGACGGTCGCGTTCTTCGCCTTCCGCGCCGTCGTGCTGCGCCGCCGCCGGGCGCTGCCCGAGCTGCGCCGGGCGCTGCTCGCCCTCTCCGCCGGGCTCGCAGGGGGTGCGGCGCTTGCCGCGGTCGCGCTCGTGCCTTTCCTCGAGCTGCTGTTCCGCTCGGCCGACATGGACGTTCGGGAGTCCTACTGGGAGCTCGCGCTGCCGGAGCGCTACCTGCTCGGGTTCCTGCTGCCCGACTACTGGGGCCGCGCCACCCACGCGGCGGTCGGCGCGTTCGCGCAGGAGCGGGCGCTGTATGTCGGCGCCCTGCCGCTGATGCTCGCCATCGGAGCGGTCGTGGCGCGACCGACCTTCCAGCGCGTGGGGCTCGCCGCCTTCGGCGTCCTCCTGCTCGTGATCGCCATCGGCGTCCCGCCCCTGCCGCAGATCGCGAGCGTGATCCCGATCGTCAAGACCGGCAACCACCTCCGTGTCGTGGTCATCCTCATGCTCTGCCTCGCGCTGCTGGCGGGCTTCGGGCTCGACGATCTCGCCGGCCGGCGGCTGCGGCGCCACCAGGCCGTCCTGGGCATAGCCGCGGGGCTGCTCGTGCTACCCGTGCTCGTGCTGGCGGCGCGCGGAGAGCTGTCGCCCGGGCTCGTCCCCGAGGCGCTCGAGGTCGCCGCCGGCATCGACTGGCCCTCGCCGCCGCCGGAGGGCGACGACCTCACGGCCATCCGAATGGGCTCGCTGGCCGAGTGGCTCGTCTTCGCCGGCCTGGCGCTGCTTTTCCTGGCGGCTGCGCTGCGGCGGCGGCTCGGCGCTGCCGCGCTCGTGGTGCTCGCCTGTCTGCTGGCCGCGGGCGACCTCTTCAAGGCCGGCATGGGCGCCACGCCGGCCATAGCGACGGACGAGGCCACCCAGCCCTCGACGCCGGGGATCGAGTACCTCGAGGGCCGCCGTCCCAACCGCTTCGTGGGGCTCGACCGGCCGCTCGGCCCCTCGCCGCTCATCCCGAACCTGGCCCTGCGGTGGTCGCTCTACGACGCGCGCAGCTACGACCTGCCGGTCGAGGAGCGCTACGACGCCCTATGGCGGCGCGCGGTCGTCGACGGGAGCCCGACCGACCACCCCACGTCCCAGGCCCGGCTCGCGGAGCGCGCACTGCCCGCGTTCCGGCTCCTGAGCGTCACGCACATCGTCCAGGACCCCGACGATCCGCCGGTCCGCGATCCGGCCCTGCCGGTCGCCTACGACCGGCGCGACCTCCGCGTCTACGCCAATCCCCGTGCGCTCCCCAGGGCGGGGGTCGTCGACGTGCAGCGCGTCGTGGAGAGCGAGGAGGCCGAGCTCGACGCGGTGCTCGACCCGGGCTTCGACGGGCGCCGGACAGTGGTGACCTCGACCCGGCTGCCCGGCCTGCGCACCGGCCCGCCGGGCGGGGCCGCCGGCAGCGCCCGCATCGTCACCTACGAGCCCGAGCGCGTGGTTGTGGAGGCCACGGCCCGGCGGCCCAGCGAGCTCGTGCTGACCGACCTCCACTACCCGGGCTGGAAGGTGGAGCTGGACGGCGAGGGCGCCGAGCTGCATCGCGTGAACTACCTGCTGCGCGGGACCAGCCTGCCCGCGGGAAGCCACCGCGTGGAGTTCAGGTACGAGCCCGCCTCCTGGCGGCTCGGCTGGATCGTCAGCCTGGTCGCCCTCGTTGCATTGGGCGCCGCGGTAGCCGTGGCGCTGCGGCGGCGCCGGGCGGGCTAGGCCTCCGACGCCGGGGCGGCGGGCTGGGGCAGCGGCCGGTCCGGGTCGCGCGGGACCGCCCCCGCGGTGTGCGTGTCCTCCTGCACCACGAACAGCGGCCGGTTCTTGATCTCGTCGTAGATGCGCCCGAGGTAGTGGCCGATGATCCCGATGCAGGCGAGCTGCACACCGCCCAGCACGAGGGTCACGCCGATCACCGACGTCCAGCCCTCCACGGCCGAGTCCGTGAACAGCCGGACCCCGATCACGTACAGGAAGTAGAGGGCGCCGAGGAACGACAGGAACAGGCCGAGCATGCTCGCCAGGCGGAGCGGCAGCGCCGAGAACCCCGCGACGGCGTCGACAGCGAGCCTGACCATCGCCCGCAGCGTGTACTTCGTCTGCCCGTCGAAGCGGGCGTCCTGCTCGTACTCGACCGTCCCCTGAGGGAAGCCCACCCAGCGGGTCATGCCGCGCAGGAAGCGGTGGCGCTCGGGCATGACCAGCAGCGCGTCCACCACCCGGCGCGACATGAGCCGGAAGTCCGCGCCGCCAATCGGCAGGTCGAGTGACGTAAGGGCGTTGACCGAGCGGTAGAAGAGCCGGGAGGAGAGCGCCTTGAACCTCCGCTCGCCGGCGGTCGGGTTGCGGATCGCGTAGACCACGTCGAAGCCCTCCTCCGCTTTGCCCAGGAGGGCCGGGATGGCCTCCGGCGGATGCTGGAGGTCGCCGTCCATCGTCACGACTGCGTCTCCCGTCGATGCGGACAGCCCGGCGGTCAGCGCCACCTGGTGACCGAAGTTGCGCGAGAGCCGGATCCCGCGCACCCGCGGATCGCCGCGGAAGGCCTCCTCGATCACCGCCCAGGTCGCGTCGGTGGACCCGTCGTCCACGACGATGGCCTCCCACTCCACGGGCAGGGATTCGAGCACCTGCCTCAGGCGCGCCATCAGTTCCGGGAGCGCTCCCTCCTCGTTGTGGGCGGGAACCACGACGCTGAGCTTCACGGCCGGGAGTCTGCCACGCTGCGCCGGTGTCCTGGACCCGCCGAGCGCGCCGCTTCGTCGTCGATCGCCGGGTGGTGCTCGCGACCGGCCTCGCCGCGGCGCTGCCGGTCGTCGTCTCGACGGTGCGGGCGGTCGCCGAGGGCTGGGCTCCGCTGGGCGACGACGCGCTCATCGCGGTGCGCTCGTACGAGGTGCTGACGTCGCATCCCCCGCTCCTCGGGATGCCCTCCACGGGGCCGACCGGGGTGCTCGACGAGCAGACCTACCACCTCGGGCCGCTCCTGTTCTGGCTGCTCGCGCTGCCCGCACACTTCCTCGGTCCGAGCTCGCTGGCGGTCACGGCCGGGCTGGTGAACGTCGCGTGCGTCATGGGCAGCGTCGGCCTGGCCCACCGCCGCGGCGGCCGGCCGCTCATGTTCGCGACCGCGATCGCGCTGACGGTCATGCTCGCCTCGCTGCCGGCGGAGAACTACAGCGACGTCTGGAACCCCGCGGTGGCGGTGCTGCCGTTCACCCTGCTCCTGTTCCTGGCCTGGTCGCTCGCGTGCGCCGAGTATCGCCTGCTGCCACTGACCGTTCTGGTGGCGAGCTTCGTGGTCCAGTGCCACCTGATCTTCCTGGTCCCCGCGCTGGCCGCCGTGGCCGTGGGTCTGGCGGGACTGATCCTGCTTCGCCCGCGGCCCCGCGGCCCCGCGGTGAGCGGTTGGGCCGTCGCGGCCGTGGTGGTCGGGCTGGTGTGCTGGAGCGGCCCCCTGATCGACCAGGCCGTCAACCGGCCCGGCAACCTGGTCCAGCTCGCCCGCGCGGCGCAGTCCGACGACCCGACACTGGGCCCGGGCATCGGCGCCAGGGCCGTGGTCCGCGCCACGGGCGTCCCGGCCTGGTGGCTGCGGCCCCCGCGCGGGGCGCTCGAGCGAATCGCCGACCTCGACACGTCCCCGGGGCTGCTCGCGATCGCTTCGTCCATGCTGGTGGTTGCGGGCCTGACGGCCGTCGCGGTCGTGGGCTGGCGGCGCCGGCGGCGCGATGTGCTCGCTGCCGGCACGCTGGGGCTGGCGATCTGCGCCGCCATCGCGCTCGCGACCGCGTCGGTGCCCAGCGCGTCCTACGCCTCGACCGGCTACGCCCTGTGGTGGACCTCGGCGGCGGGGATGTGGATCTGGCTGGCGCTGGGCCGGTCGGCGGCCGTGCTCGCCGCCCCGGTCCGCGCCGCGCCCATGCCCCGGCCTGCGCTCGCCCTGGCCGCCGGGCTCGGCGCGAGCGCGGCCGTTGGGATCGGGGTGGCCGCCGCAGCCGACCCGCCGGAGGAGCCGTTCGAGCAGCTCCGCACCGTCACCGACCGGCTGGAAGCGGAGCTCGCGGCCGGGGTGCCGGTCCGCGTGGAGGGGACCTGGAGCTCCGAGACGGTCTTCCTGGCCGGAGGCTTCCAGTTGGGTATCGTCTACGCGCTCCTGCGGGAGGGAAGGACCGTGACGGCACCCTCGCTCACGGACCTCGGCTCGCGCTACGGCACCGACGACGAGGACGGTCCGGTGGCGCGGGTCCGCGTGGACGTCGACCGGCAGGCGGTCGAGCGAGGGCGTCCGGTCGCTCGTCTCCGTGTGCCCAGCGCCGATCCGAACAACCCCTTCTCGACCGCTCCGGCCAGCAGGATGGTCGCCGTGACCCTGCTCCCGAGCGCCGCGCCCCGCTGAGCCGTGCTGTCCGTGCTGATGCCCGTGTACAACGAGGCGCCCACCGTGCGACAGGCGATCGAGGACGTCCTCGGGGCGGACGTCGGGATGGACCTCGAGCTGATCGTGGTGAACGACGGCTCCACCGACGGCACCCGCGAGCTGCTCGATTCAGGCGGCTGGCCGGAGCGGGTACGCATCCTGCATCACGACCGCAACCGCGGGAAGGGCGCCGCCGTGCGAACCGCGCTCGGCGCCGCCCGGGGCGAGTTCGCGGCGATCTTCGACGCCGACCTCGAGTACGAGCCGAGCGATCTCGCCACGCTCCTTCCCCCGCTCGTGGAGGGCCGGGCCAACGCCGTCTTCGGCGTGCGAGCCTTCGACGGCTACACCAGCCACTCGTTCCTCTACGTCATGGGCAACAAGGCGGTCACCCTGCTCGCGAACGTGCTCTTCAACGTGTACCTGCGCGACCTGATGACCTGCCACAAGGCGATGCGGACCGACCTCTTCCGCAGCCTCCCCCTGCGCGCCTCGGGCTTCACGATCGAGCCGGAGATAGCCGCCCGCCTGCTCCAGCGCCGGGAGCGGATCTTCGAGGTCCCGGTGCACTACAACGCGCGGCCGTCCGAGGCCGGCAAGAAGCTCACCGCGATGGACGGCGTGCGGGTGGTCGGTGAGCTGCTGCGCTGCCGCCTGACCCCGCGCTGAGCGCGCTCGGCCTCCGCCAGCAGCGCGCCGGCCAGCAGCAGGGCGGGCAGGGTCACCGCCGGCATCTGCCAGTCCCAGTCGATCAGGGCGTGCGTCAGCCACATGCCGCAGACGGCGCACGCGGCCGGCGCCGGCGGCGCCTCCGCTTCAAGCGCGCGCCGGCCGGCCACCGCCACGCCGCCCACGAACACGCCGAGGAGCAGCAGCCCCGGTATCCCGAGCTCGGTCGCCATCTCGAGCGCGAGCGAGTGCACCTCGACCGCGCCGGCGTCCACCTCCCGCTCGCGGCGCCAGATCACGCGGAAGCTGCCGGCGCCGTTGCCGAGCAGG
Source organism: Thermoleophilaceae bacterium (assembly GCA_035947555.1). GTDB lineage: Bacteria > Actinomycetota > Thermoleophilia > Solirubrobacterales > Thermoleophilaceae > JACVRW01. Next base: position 13,188 of record DASZJZ010000319.1, read on the forward strand.
GGCTCGTCGAGGAAGGCCTCTCCGCCGACGCGCCAGTACTCGTAGCGCAGCGAGCTGACCGTCACGAAGCGCGACGGCTCGGCCTCGGCCGACTCGGCGCGGCGCCCGGCCGTCTCGACCAGCCCGCCCGCGATCAGCCCCACCACGCACAGCAGCGTGGCCGCCTTTGCGAGCGCGGGGAAGCGAGGCGCGAAGGCCACCGTGCCGAGGCGGTCCGGCTGGGTGCCCTCGGCGCCCGTGGCCCGGCGCGTCACGAGCGCCGCGAGCAACATCAGCCCGAGCATCAGCACCAGCACGATCCCGCCGTCGCGCTCCTGCGCTGCATCGCTGCCCTCCAGCGCGGCCACCCCGCGGAAGGCCGCGGAGACGGCCGACGCGAGGATGGCAGCCACGAGGCCGGTCAGCGCGGCACGCAGCTGCGGCCGTGACGGCACCGCCGCCAGAAGGAAGATCAGGCCGAGCAGCGCGACCACCACCGCCCCGCGCGAGTACGACAGGTAGACCCCCGCCCCGAGCGGCGCGCAGGCGGCGGCCGCGGCGGCTCGAAGGTCGTGCGAGCGGGTGGGATCGCCCGCCAGCCGGACACAGAGCACCAGCCCCATCGCCGCGAGGAGACCTTCCGCGTTCCAGTAGGTGAGCGGCTGCTCGAGGCGGCCGCCCGCCACGAACGAGCGGTCCAGCTCGATGAGCCCCGGTAGAAGACGGCCGGCGAGCCCGTAGCCGATCACGATCAGCGAGCCCGCCGCGAGCGCCGGCTCCACCGCCCGCGTGAGGCGCCGCTTGCGCAGCACGGCGACCGACGCCAGCAGCACGCCGAGGTAGAGCAGCAGCCGCTGGGCGCTGTCGACCGCCGGCCCGGCCAGCGGCGCCCAGGCCACCGAGATGGCGGTCCAGGCGGCGAGGCCGGCGAGCGCGGCTGCGGCGGCCCAGCCCGGCGCGCTGCGGGGCAGCGGCAGGGGCCCGGCGACTGCGAGGAGCAGGACGAGCACCCAGGCCACGGCCGTGGCGGCCGCCCGCGGGCCGTCGAAGTAACCGCCGGTCTCGAAGGCGATGACCGTCGGGCCGGCCAGCAGGACCACGGTCGCGATCACGGGGACGGCTCGGCGCATCCGGCGGCAGGGTATTGGGCCACCGGGCGCGGGACGCCCGCTCCGGCGCCCCTCGCCCGGCTACTGTGCCACGCGTGCGCGCACTCATCCCCCGCATCGCGATCGCAGTGGTGGCGCTGCTCGTGATTGCCTGGTCCGCGGTCCTCTGGCGCGACGACCGCATCGGGTCCGAGGCGTCGAACCGGCTCCTCATGAGCGAGCAGCTGAGCGACGCCGAGTGGGCCCGCGAGGTCGAGCGCCTGCGTGACGCCGAGCTGCTCGACCCCAGCACCAAATGGCCGCTGGCCCGTGCACAGGCTTACTTGTTGCGCGACCGCCCGCGCGACGCCGCGCGCCTGACCGAGTCCGTGCTCGAGCGCGAGCCCGAGAACGTCGAGGCCTGGATCGTCCTCCGCGAGGCCACGCGCGAGATCGACCCGCGCCGGGCGGCGCAGGCCAGCGCCGAGATCCGCCGCCTCAGTCCGCCGCCGGCGGAGTGGTAGCGCGCCGCCTGCGCCCGCCGGCCACCAGCGCGACCGCCAGCCCCAGCAGGGCCAGGAGGCTCACCACCCACCCGATCGTCCAGCTCAGCGGCTCGTACCGGAATACGACCGTGTGGGCGCCGCCCGGCACCGGCACGCCGCGCAGCAGGTAGTCGACCCGCTCGACCGGCACCTCCTCTCCGTCGACCTCCGCCTTCCAGCCGGGGTAGTACGTGTCGGCGAGCACCACCAGCCCCGCGCGCTCGGAACGCGAGCGGATCACCACGCGCTCGCGCCCGTACTCCACGAGCCGCGCGGCGCCCGCCGCGCCGCTCGGGGCCCGCTCGGGCACCCGCCGCACCCGTCGCTCTGTCACGGCCGTGCGGCGCGGCTCGAAGCCGGGGCGGCCGATCGCGTCGAGGGCGGCGTCGCCGTCCTCCACCACGCGCTGGGCCGGCACGAACCAGATGCGCGGCAGCGCGCCGTCGAGGCGGTAGAGGCGGGCGTCGGGCCCGCTGTAGACCTCGCGCAGCCCCTCGTGGCGCAGCGGCGCCGGGGCGGGCGTCGGCTCGTAGGGCGGCGTGGCGGCGCGCCCCGTGGCCCCCTGGAAGACGTGGGTCACGCCGAGGAGGCGCAGCGCGCGCAGGGCGCGCGGGGTCACGTCGCGCAGCTCGAGCGGGATGTCGAGGAGGCCCGCCGCGACCCCCAGCGAGCGCGGGTCGACCTCGCTGCGCCAGAAGCCGTCGAAGCGCCGGACGATCGGCACGTCGTAGCCGCGCGCCTCGTGGGGGCCGAAGCGCATCGGGATCACGTTCTGGGGGATCTCCTCCGTGCTCACGAAGCGCGCCGGGCGCTCGCGCTGGAGCTCGCGGATCGCGGCGGTGGCCGGCACGCTCGCGAAGCGGCGCTCGATCGCCGGGTTGTAGCCCATGCCGGCGCGGAACAGATCGACGCACACCAGCGCCAGCGCGAGAGCGACGAAGGCGCCCGCGGCCAGGCGGCCGCTCACGCGCAGCAGCACCAGGGCCAGGGCGGCGCCCGCGAGGCCGATCCACAGGATCAGCGAGGACTGCCGGATCGCCGCCTCGTAACCCGGGTTCGTGACGAGCGTCGGCGAGTCCGCGAACAGCCAGGCGACTCGGAACGCGTCGCCCATCTCGCCGGCGTCGAGCCCGGTGGCCGCGACCGCGACTGCCGGCGGCACCAGCAGCAACGCGGCCGCGATCCCCACCACCACGCGCGCCCGCCCGGGCGAGGCCCCGCGCAGGGAGCCGAGCTCGCCCAGGCCCCAGCCCGCCAGAAGCGCCACCGCCAGCATCGACAGCACGACCAGGCGCGTGTTGTGACCCGAGCTGAAGACGGGCAGCCGGGTCACGACCTGGAGGAACGGCGGCACGCCGAGGGCAACCGCAAGCCACAACGCCCCGAACAGCGCCACGGCCACGCGCGTGACCGTCGGTCGCAGCACGAGCGCGGCCGCCGCCAGCGCGAGCGGGAGCGCTCCCGCGTACAGCGCGCGGTCGAGCAGGAACGGCCGCAGCGGCGTCTGGGTCGGCCGGCCCCACCAGTCGTGCAGGAAGATCCCGAGCGCGTCGCGGATCGGCAGGTGCACGTCGACCGACTGGTCGGCCCGCTCACGCAGGTCCGCAGAGAGCCAGAGGAGCTCCCCGAAGGGCACGAGCAGGACGGCCGCCAGCGCGGCGCCGCCCGCCACGCCGGCCCCGAACGCGAGCAGGGCGCGCGTGGCCGGCGCGCCGGCCGGCCTGCGGTGGGCCTGCCA
>DASZJZ010000320.1:0-13026 GCA_035947555.1 Thermoleophilaceae bacterium
GGATCGCGCCGGCGCGCTCGAGCCGAGCGGCGCACCGCGCGCGCGCGGCGTGGAGGCGCGCGCGCGGCGCACCCCGAAAGCGCCGTGACCGCCGCGCCGTGTACGCGGCATTCAGGCGCGTGCAGCGGCGCGGGAGCGCCGAGGAGGCAGACGTCCGGCAGTGGCGGACCTGGTACGTGCGCTCTCTGCGCACATACAGGAAGCTGCGCGGCGCCCGCCGCGAGCAGCTCGGCTACGTGATCGACTCGGTCGAGGCGCTCGCGCTGCGCAGGCGGTTGGGCGTGTCGCGCATGCCGGCCGCGTTCGTGCAGCTCGAGCGCAACCGCCGCTACTGGCGCTCGCTCCCGTACCCCGGCACCGGCGACCAGGTGAGCTTCGAGGGCAGCGAGATCCTCTATCAGTACTTCCCCGGCAAGGGCCTTCAGCTCCATCCGCTGTCGACCTTCAAGAAGGCCAACCACATGTTCGGCGCCTGCCAGCGGGGCGACGCAAGCTGCGACGAAGCGGGCCTGCGTCTCCTGCTCGACGAGATGACGGAGCTGGCCGTGCGCCGGTCGCCCGAGTTCATCGCCTGGGAGTACGCCTTCCACTTCGGCGGCGGCGCGCCGCCGTGGATCAGCGGGCTGTCGCAGGGCACCGCCCTGCAGGCCTACGCGCGCGCCGGCGGGCTGCTCGGCGACGCGCGCTACACGGAGACCGGCCGCGCCGGCCTGGGCGCGTTCGATGCGTCGCCGCCCAGGGGCGTGCGGACGCGAGGCCCGGGCGGCGGCGTCCACTACCTCCAGTACTCCTTCGCCCCGCGCCTGTACATCTTCAACGGGTTCCTGCAGGCGCTGATCGGGCTGCACGACTTCGGCAAGCTGACGGGCGACACGCGGGCGACGGCCCTCTACCAGGAGGCCGAGCCCGAGGCGCGCGCCGAGGTGCCGCTGTCGGACATCGGCGACTGGTCGCTCTACTCGTATCGCGGCGCCGAATCCTCGAGCGACTATCACGAGCTGCTGCGCGAGTTCCTCGCGTCCATGTGCACCCGCCGGCTGGGGCCGATCTACTGCGAGTACGCCGAGCGGTATCGCGGCTATCAGGTGGACCCGCCCGAGCTGACCTACACCGGCCCGGACAGCGCCGTCGCGCGCGAGCGGACCGCGATCCGCTTCGAGCTCTCGAAGCTGTCCGCGGTCGAGGTGAAGGTGCTGCGCGGCTCGCGGGTCGTGTTCTCGAGGGTCGACACCTTCCGCCGCGGCTCCGGGGCTTTCTCGTTCCGTCCCGGCGCGCCCGGCTCGTTCACCGTGCAGCTCGCCGCCAAGGAGCTGCGCACCGGCCTCGGCAAGCGGGATCGGGCCACGGGCGCGTTCGAGGTGCACCCGGCGAGGTAGCTTGCCTCTAGGATCGGCGGCTCGCATGGCGCCACGCACGATCCTCTACACGGGCAAGGGCGGCGTCGGCAAGACGAGCGTCGCCGCCGCCACCGCACGCCGCTGCGCCGCCGCCGGCCTCCGCACGGTGGTGCTCTCGACCGACCCCGCGCACAGCCTCTCCGACTCGCTCGAGGCCGAGCTCGGCGGCGAGCCGACCCAGGCCGGGGACCACCTGTTCGGACAGGAGGTGCAGGCCCAGGAGGAGATGGAGCGGCACTGGGACTCGGTCCAGGGCTGGCTCGGGTCGCTGCTCGAGGAGCGCGGCGTCGACCGGATCTCCGCCGAGGAGCTGACCGTGCCGCCGGGTATGGACGAGCTGTTCTCGCTCCTGTGGATCAAGCGCCACCACGAGGAGGGCCAGTTCGACTGCGTGGTGGTGGACTGCGCCCCCACCGGCGAGACGCTGCGGCTGCTCTCGTTCCCGGACGTGGTGACCTGGTGGCTCGAGCGGATCCTCCCGTCGCAGCGCCGGCTCGCGCCGTTCGCGCGCAGCCTGTTCGACATGCCGCTGCCGGGCGACGCCGTGTTCGAGGACGTCGAGCGCCTGGCGCGCAACCTCGTAGCGATGAACGGCATCCTGCGCGACCGCTCGCGTACCACCGTCCGGCTGGTCACTAACGCGGATCGGATGGTGGTGAAGGAGGCGATGCGGACCTTCACCTACCTGAACCTCTACGGCTACCTCACCGACGCGGTGGTGGTGAACCGCCTGCTGCCCGCCGAGGGCTACTTCGCCGCCTGGAGCGAGGTGCAGCGCGAGCAGCTCGACCTGGTGCGCTCGGCGTTCGAGCCGGTGCCGGTGCTCACCGCGCCGTACCTCGAGCGGGAGGTGGTGGGGCCTGAGATGCTCGACCGGCTGGCCGGGGAGGTGTTCGGCGAGCGGGATCCGGCGGCGGTGCTGCACTCGCACCTCGCCCAGGAGCTCATGACCGAGAACGGCCGCGCGACGCTTCGCCTGGACGTGCCGTTCGCCGAGAAGGGCGATTTAGGGCTGAAGAAGATCGGGCTCGAGGTCGTCGTGCGCGTGGGCGGTCAGAAGCGGACGATCATGCTGCCGCCCGCGCTGGCGGCCTACTCGGCGAGCGGCGCGAGATTCGAGGACGGCACGCTCGAGATCTCGTTCGAGAAGGCCCGCGATGGACGCTGAGCGGCCGCCGGACGAGCGCCGGCCCACTCCGCCCTTCGACCCCGCGGCCCTCTTCGTCCTGCTCGACGGCATGCGCGCCGCCGCGCCGCGGGAGCTGCGCGACCAGGTGACCAACTTGATCCGCGAGTTCCTGCTCACGCTGCGCTCGCTGATCGACTGGTACCTCGAGCGGCTCGACCAGTCCCCCAAGGAGCCCAAGGTGGAGGACATCCCCATCGAATGACCGACCCCTTCGCGCTCCCCCCGGATCTCCCGGTGCCCGAGGACGACGGCGCGGCCGACCACCTGCCCGGCGCCGAGCTGCCGTCGGTGTCGCTGACGGTGGCGGGAGGTGGCAGGTTCGACTTCCGCGGGACCGAGGCGGCGGGCACGCTCGTGGCGTTCGTCTACCCGCGCACGGGTACGCCCGGCACTCCGATGCCGCCCGGCTGGGACGACATCCCGGGGGCACGCGGGTGCACGCCGCAGAGCTGCGCGTTCCGGGACCGCCACCACGCCCTCACCGATCTCGGCGCCGCCGTGGTGGGGATCAGCGCGATGGACCCGGCCGAGCAGGCCGCCTTCGCCGAGCGCGAGGAGATCCCCTACCCGCTCCTGAACGACGGGCCGCTCGAGCTGCGCGACCAGCTCGGCCTGCCCACCTTCGACGTCCACGGGACCACGCTCTACCGCCGCCTCACCTTCGTGGCCCGAAACCGCCGGATCGAGAAGGTCTTCTACCCGGTCTTCCCACCGGATCGGAACGCCGAGGAGGTGGAGCGCTACCTGAAGTCCGGCAGGCCCTTCGGGCCTGCGTCGCGCTTCACGTAGCCCCACAGCCGGCTCACGACCTGCTGGTGGCTCCGCGCCACGTCCACGCGCTCGTTTCTCATCGAGTAGAGGCGCTTCCGGCGACCCTGGTTGTCGGAAATCAGCAGCCAGCGGCCGTCGGACGCGGCCACATGGTCGTTGTATGACGCGGTCCAGTACCTGCGCGCGCGGCCGGGCTTCTTCCCGTCGAGCAGCGGCGACAGGTCCACCCCGTCCATGTGTCCCGGGACCTCCTGGCCGAGCGCCGCCAGCACCGTCGGCCCGATGTCGTGCGTGGACGCGTAGTAGCCGCTCGACCGCCCCGCCGCCTTCCCGGCAGGATGGCGGATCAGGAACGGCACGTGGCTCAGCTCCTCGTGGATCTCGTCGTAGCGCTTGCCCACCCAGCCGTACTCGCCGAGCAGCACGCCGTGGTCGCTGATCAGCACGACGAGAGTGTTGCCGTCCAGACCGAGGTTCGCCAGCCGGTCGAGGAAGTGGCCGAGCCAGGCGTCGACGAGCGAGATCTCGGCGGCGTAGAGCTGCCGCATCCGGCGCAGCACCGCCTGCGAGAGGTCGAGAGCGGCGTGCTTGGCCGACGGCGTCGGGAAGGGCTGGAGCGGCTCGATCGGAGCGTTCGCGGGCCCGTACAGGTCGCGCAGGCGGCGCGGGGCATCCCACGGCTCGTGCGCGTCGAAGGAGTCGATCACGAGGGCGAACGGCTGGCGCGTGCTCGCCCACTCGATCCAGCTCATGCCGTTCCGGAACACCTTCGCCGCCAGGTAGTCCTCCTCGGCCCGGTCACGCGGGTTCGCGGCCAGGTACGCCGCCAGGCGCGGCTCCGCGCGCGATCCCCGCAGCGACGGCGGCAGGTGCCGCGCCACCTCCGCCCTGCTGACCTTGCGCTTCGGCTTGAAGCGCAGCGGCGACTGGCCGTCCACCAGCTCGACCCGGTCGAACGTCCGCCGGAAGCGCTTGTGCACGCCGAGCAGGAGGTGCGGGTTGTCGGTCACGTAGCCGGTCGTCCAGCCGTTCTCGCGCAGCACCTCGGTCCAGGTCTTGCCGTCGCTGCCGACCGGCTCCCAGCCCGGCTGCGGGGGCAGCTCCTTGATCGGGCGCCAGCCCCGGAACGGGAAGGTGCGCCGGCCGGCCATGATCGCGCGGCGGGCGGGGATGGTGGGCATCCCCTCGGGGTAGGCGCGCGTGAAGCGGAGTCCTTCCTGGGCCACCTTGTTCATCGCCGGGGTGCGCGCCCGCGGCCCGTAGACGTGGTCCTCTCGCAGGCTGTCCATGACCACGACCACCACGTTCATGGCGCCGGGCGGCGCCGGCCGGCGCTGGAAGCCGGCCCCGCTGGACGCCTCGCCGTTGTCGTCGCAGCCGCCCGCACCGAGCAGCGTCAGCCCCGCGGCGCCCGCGCCGCCGGCCTGGATCAGGTCACGGCGTGTGAGCTTGTCCCGCAAATCCCTACGACCGGCCCCGCGAGATGTCGATCGAGCGGATGGCGTGCTCGTCGGGGAGCTTGTCCATCACCTCACGGACGATCTCATGAACGTCGCGCTCGTCGTGGCCGAAGTCGTCACTGAACGACTTCAGCGCCGTCCAGGTGATCTTCAACTGTGCGGGGGTGAGGTCGAGCCGGTAGGCGATTTCGTCCGGCCCGATCAGGTGGAGCTCTTCGTCGGCCATGCAGCCGGAACAGTAGCCGGGCGCACGGCCGGTTCGCCGCGCAGCCGTACTACTCTTCGAGAGTGCCGAATACGTGGATCCTCACCGGCTCGCTGGAGAACTTTCGCGCCACCCGGGAGCACGGCTTCGGCGTGATCGGCTGCAAGGAGGGGCGCCGCCGGATGGCCGAGCAGATCGCTCCGGACGACCGGATCGTCTTCTACGTGACCGGCGTTCAGGCATTCGGCGCAATCGTCCGGGTGACCGGCGAGATGTACGAGGACCGCACGAAGATCTGGCCCGGCAAGCCGGGCAAGGCCGATCCCTACCCATGGCGATTCGAGACCGAGCCGGTCGTGGTGCTCGACGAGGACGGCTTCGTGCCCGCGGTCGACCTGGCCGGCGAGCTGGAGCACGTGCGCAAATGGCCGGCCGAGCACTGGCAGCTTGCCTTCCAGGGGCAGCTTCGCAGCGTCTCGAGCGCCGACTCGGAGCTCCTCGAGCGGCGCCTCCGCCAGGCGGCCCCCGCCGCGGCGTGACCGACGCCCCTCCAGGCGACCGGATCCGCACCCTGCTCCTGCGCGGCGACAACCTGCTGAAGAGCGGCCGGCCGGAGCGGCTGCCGCGAGCGCTGGAGGCCTTCGAGCAGGCCGCGGTGATCGCGCGCGACCCGGCCGTGGATCCGGCCGTGCGGCAGCTCGTGGAGCGGCGGCTGGAGGCGGCGCGCGCCCTGTCGGGCTGATTGTGGGTGAACTGGTCCGCACCTTCCGGCTGCTGAACGCCGAGCAGCGCGTGGCCGCCGTCGGGGCTGTGCTGCTGGCGGTGAGCACCTTCGGACCGTTCTCGTTCGTCGAGGCGGCGGAGCTGCTCATCGCGGTGGGCGTACTGGCGCTCCTGCGGGCGCGCGCGGTGGGCAAGCGCTTCCACCTCCCGTTCGGCGACGGGACCGTGATCGCCGCCGCGGGCGCGTGGGCCGGGGCGCTGATCGTGGTGCGGCTGTTCGACCGCGCGCTCGGTCTCAACCTCCTGGCGCTGGCCTGCGCGGCGATCCTCGTGCTGGCCGGGCTGCGCGAGCGAGCCAAGCGCCCGGCGGACGACCTGCCGGCCGAGCACCGGACACCGCCGATCCGCCGGCGCCCGCGGCCCCCGGCGAGACGCCGAAGGGCGGCGCCGGGCACCGAGGACGAGACCGAGCCGCTGCCGCCGCCGGAGTTCGAGCCGTACCGGCCGGCGACCGGCGAGCAGCTTCGCCTCGGCCGGGACGAACCCGAGCGCCAGCCGCCCGGCGACTGAGCCGCGCTGTCGTAGGCTGGTCCGGAGGTGGCCGCGTCCGGCGCCAGCCCGAGCTGTCCCAACTGCGAAGCGGAGTGTCCCGCCGGCGGGACTCGCTGCAGCTCGTGCGGCTTTGCGCTCGTCGACGACTCGCGAGGACAGGACCGGCGCCAAGCTGAACGAACGCCCCGTCCGGCCGGCAGCGGCTCGGGCCTGCCGTGGGTGATCGCGATCACCGCTGCCATCACCGCGGTGGTCGCCGTCGTCGTGATTCTCTTCATCGGCGGCGCCGGCGGCGCGCCGTCGGAGCTCGGAAGCGCCCGCTCGCCTGCTCCGGTCCCCGCCCTCGAGGCCGAGCGCAGGCTCGAGCTGCGCTTCGGCGGCATGAGCGACGACGAGACGGCCGCGGTCCGCTGCCCGTACCGGATCGAGCCGCGGCAACTGGTGCGCTGCGAGCTGCGCTACGCGGACGGGATCGCCCGGGCGATGCTGGTGCGCCTCACGCCGAGCGGCGAGCTCGACGCGGCGGTCCCGTACCCGGTGACGATCTCGCGCGAGGTCGGCGTCACGCGCAGAGCCGGACCGCCAGGCTGGCGCGCCGCGGCGCGACGCGGCGGACGCTAGGCCGGCGCCTCCCGCGGCCGGGCGTGGTCGTGCCAGTCGCAGGGCGACTGCCTCGCCCCCTCCCGCGGATGCCCCGCTAGCTGCCCGCCCGGGCAGTCCGCCGCCGCCACGCGCCGGCGCGGGTTCTGGATGCCCAACAGGCCGAGGATCCCGCCGAGTGCCACCAGGACGGTCGCGATCCCGATTCCCACGCGGAAAGCGGCGACCGAGGCGTCCTCGGCCGCCTCCTGAACCGATGCTGCCACGTCCTCCGGCACGCCGCGCACCCGGACCGCGGCGAGCGGCTGATCCGACGCCCTCTCGACCGCCGCCGCCACGTCCGGCCGGTCCGCCGCGCGGCCCACCTCGTCCTCGAGCCGGCTCTCGAAGGACGACGCCACCACCGCCCCGACCGCGGCGATTGCTATCAGGCTCGCCACGCGCGCGATGGCGTTGTTCACGCCGGACGCGATGCCGGCGTTCGACTCGTCGGCGTCCGCCAGCACCGTGGAGGTGAGCGGCGCGACGGTCATCGAGAGCCCCACGCCGAAGACCAGCAGAGCGGGGAGCAGGTCAGTCAGGTAGTTCACGTCCGCGTCGAGGCGCATGAAGAGCGCCAGGCCGGCGGCCGCCACGAGCGGGCCCACGCCCATGAAGAAGCGCGGTCCGTAGCGGTCGGCGAGCGCGCCGAAACGCATGGAGAGCAGGAACATCAGCACCGTCACCGGGATGCTCGCCGTGCCCGCGGCGGTGGCGCTCCAGCCCGCCACCTGCTGGAGGAACAGGACCAGGAAGAAGAACAGCAGCCCGAGCCCGCCGTACATCGCGAACGTCTCGATGTTCCCGAACGCGAAGTTGTGGCGCTTGAAGAGCGACAGTGGCAGCATCGGCGTCCGGGTGCGGGCCTCCCACAGCAGGAAGCCGGCGAACAGCAGCACGCCGCCGATCAGCGGCACCGCGACCAGCGGATGGCCCCAACCGCGCAGCGGCTGCTCGATCAGGCCGTAGGTGATCCCGGCGAGCCCGAACGCGCACAGGAGCGCGCCCACCACGTCCACCCGGGCGTCCGGGTCGCGCTCGCGCGCCTGGGGCACGACGCGCAGGATCAGCAGCAGCGTGCCGATCACGATCGGCACGTTGATGGCGAAGATCCAGCGCCAGGAGACCGAGTCGACGAGCTGCCCGCCGATCAGCGGGCCGAGCACCGTGCCCATCCCGCCCCAGGCTGTCCAGGCGCCGACGGCCTTGCCCCGCTCGTCGGGCGCGAAGTTCGCCACGATCACCGCGAGAGCGGCGGGCGTGAGCACCGCGCCGGCCACGCCCTGCAGCGCGCGGGCCACCACGAGGATCTCGATGGTCGGCGCGACCGCGCACGCGAGCGAAGTGACGCCGAAGCCGGCGACCCCGAGCGCGAACACGCGCCGCTCGCCGAATATGTCCCCGAGCGAACCCCCGATCAGGAGCAGCGAGCTGAGCGTGACGAGGTAGGCGTTGGCGGTCCACTGCTGGCCCGCGAGCCCGCCGCCGAGGTCCTCCTCGATGGCGGGCAGCGCCACGTTGACGACCGTGCTGTCCACCGTGACGACGGTGGTGCCGAGGATGGCGGCGACGAGGATGAGCCTCTGCCGCCGGGCGGCGAGGGCCGGCGCGTCGCCTGTCGCCCCGCCCGCCGCGCTCGAGGCCTCCATGCGGCCGCTAGCCGCCGGGCCCGGCGCCGTTCACGGACTCGGCCGGGCGCGGTCCCGGTCCGGAGTAGCGGGCCGTCGGGCGGATCAGCCGCCCCTCGCGCTTCTGCTCGAGGATGTGCGCGGCCCAGCCCGCCACCCGCGCGCAGGAGAACATCGGCGTGAACAGCTCGGGCGGCACGTCGGCGTAGTCGAGCACCACCGCGGACCAGAACTCCACGTTCGTGGCCAGCACGCGGTCCGGCTTGCGCGCCTGCAGCTCGGCGAGCGCGGCCTGCTCGAGCCGCTCGGCCACCTCGAGCCGCGGCGCGCCGACGTCGCGGGCGGTGCGCCGCAGCACACGGGCGCGCGGGTCCTCGGCGCGGTAGACGCGGTGCCCGAAGCCCATGAGCCGCTCGCCGGAGTCGAGCGCCTGCTTGACCCAGCGCTCGGCGTCGCCCATCGCCTCGACCGCGTCGAGCATCGTGAGCACCCGGGACGGGGCGCCGCCGTGGAGCGGGCCGGACAGCGCCCCGACTCCCGCGGACAGGGCTGCGGCCACGTCCGCGCCGGTGGAGGCCACGACCCGGGCGGTGAACGTGGAGGCGTTCATGCCGTGCTCGGCGGCGGAGATCCAGTAGGCGTCGATCGCCTTAACGTGGCGAGGGTCGGCCTGGCCGCGCCAGCGGATCAGGAAGCGCTCCGGGATCGATTCGGCCCGGTCGATCTCGCGCTGCGGGATCGGCGGGCGGCCGACGCCGCGGGCGGACTGGGCGACGAAGCTCAAGGCCATCACGGACACGCGCGCGAGGTCGGCGCGGGCCTGCTCGTCGGAGATGTCGATCAGCGGGCGGAGGCCCCACTCGGGGGCCAGCATGGCGAGGGCCGACTGGAGGTCGGCGCGCGGGTCGCCGGTGCGGACGGCCAGCGGGTGCGGCTCGGCGGGCGGCATGCCGGGCTCGTAGCTCCCGTCCACGAGGAGGCCCCAAACCTTCTCGAAGCGGACCCTCCCCACCAGCTCCTCGATGTCGACGCCGCGGTAGCGGAGGGCGCTGCCCTCCTTGTCGGGCTCGGCGATCGCGGTGTCGAAGGCGATGACGCCTTCGAGCCCGGAGGGGACCTGGATCAGCTCAGCCATGCACCGTGTCCCCGACCGCGATGCGGCCGGGTGTGACGATGTCCGCGTTGAGGCCGGCCCGGTGGACCATGCCCCTGAGGACGCCCGGCCTGGTGAGCGACTGGAGGTGGTTGCACGGCTCGCACAGCTCCCGTCCGATCACCTCGACCTCACCCACCTTGAAGCGCTTGCCGACCAGGTCGTTCAGGCGGATGCCGCGCGTGAGCACCTGGCGGCGGGACTCCTCGTGCGTCAGCTCGATGCCGGTCTCGGTGGTGAAGGCGTCGAGCGCCTCGGCCTCGATCAGGGTGATGTCGCCCTTGTGCGCGTAGCGGTCGCCCGCGATCCCCTTGCCGGTCACCTCGACCTCGTGGACCGTCCCGGGAAGCGCGCTCTCCTCGGCGGTGATGGCGATCTGCTCGACGGTGCCGGTCATCGCACCAGGGTACTCTCCGCCGATGCGGATCCTGGACGAGCGCGTGGAGGGCTACGTCCATGCGCTGCGGCCCGAGCGCTCGCCGGTGATGGCCGAGATGGAGGCGGTGGCCGAGCGCGACGGCGTGCCGATCGTGCCCTGGGAGACGGGCCGCTTCCTGGCCACCCTGTGCCGCGCGCTGGACCCGGTCGTGCTCGAGGTGGGCACGGCGATCGGATACTCGACGCTGCACATGGCGGAGCAGCTCGAACGCGGGCGGGTGATCACCTTGGAGCTGGACGCCTCGCGTGCGCGGCAGGCGCGTTCGTTCTGGGAGCGCGCTCGGATGGCCGACCGGATCGAGCTGATCGAGGGCGACGCGCGCTCGACCATCGAGTCGGTGCCAGGCCCGATCGACCTGCTGTTCGTGGACGCGGCGAAGGAGCAGTACAGGGACTACATCGAGCTGGCCGAGCCGAAACTGTCCGAGCGAGCGATGCTCGTGGTGGACAACATGCTGATGTCCGGCGAGGTGGCGCTGCCACCCGATGCCGAGACAAGCTGGCGCGCCGAGGCGCTGGAGTCGGCGAGGCGGCTGAACGCGGGGCTGCTCACAAGCGAGCGCTGGCTGGCCTGCGTGCTGCCGGTCGGGGACGGGATCGCGCTGGCGGCTCGCCGGTAGGCCCTACGGCTACTTCCACATCACGGGGGCTGCTCCGGCTCCAATCCGGCCGCGCGCATCGCGCGGCGCCTGCTCATGTGCCCCTGGGCGCGCACGACCTTGCCGTCCCTGATCCACAGGATCGATGCCCAACGGCCGTCGAACGGGATCTCCGTTGCCCGGATCCAGGCGCTCCCGCGGTAGTCGTCAGCGCCCATCTCCGCGAAGGCTTGCCGAGCGATCTCCAGGTTCCGGGACATCGCTCGGGAGTGCTCAGGCCGGCGCGCGCTCGCCAGCCAACAGACGCCCGCCCAGCTCGGTCAGCACGTCCACCAGCATGTCCACGTCGTGCTCGCGGGTCTGCCAGTTCACGATCGCGGGGCGGAAGGCGACCCTGCCCTCGAACAGGGTCGTGCCGGCGTGCACGCGGCCGTCGTCAAGCAGGGCTTGACCGAGCCGCTTGTTGAGCGCGTCGAGCTGCTCCTCGGGCACGCTGGGCGGCCGCCAGCGGAAGCAGACGATGTTCAGCGGCACCTCGGCGAGCCGCTCGAAGGCGGGCTCCGCGTCGATGCGGCGCGCCAGGTGCCGGGCCAGGTCGAGATGACGCTCCACGATCGCCCGGTAGCCCTCGGACCCGTAGGCGCGCAGCGTGGCCCACACCACCAGCCCTCGGGCGCGGCGCGAGCCCTCGGGTGTGCTGTAGGCAAGCGTCGGCCGGGGGTCATCGAGCGAGGGGAGGTAATCCGCACTCTCGGCGAACGAGTCGCGCCTCCAGCGGTCCTGCCGGACGAAGGCAAAGCCGCAGTCGTGCGGCACGTTCAGCCACTTGTGGCCGTCCGACGCCACCGAGCTGGCCCGCTCGGTCCCGACGGTCAGCGCCTCGCTCCGCGGCGACAGCCGTGCAAACAGCCCGAAAGCGCCGTCCACGTGCAGCCAGGCGCCGTGCCGCTCGGCCAGATCGGCCATGTCGTCGATCGGGTCGAAGTCGCCGGTGTTGACCTCGCCGGCGTTGGCGATCACGATCGCCGGCCCGCCGTCGAGGCCCGCCAGCCCGTCGGCGAGCGCCTCGACGTCGAGCCTTCCGCGCGGGTCCCGCCTCAGCTTGCGCACGTTCGAACGGCCTATCCCCAGCAGGGCCAGCGACTTCATCGCGCTCGCGTGCACGTATCCGCTCGTGAGCACAGGGACCTGCGGGGCGCCGGCGAGCCCGTCCTCGGCTGCGGAGAAGCCGGCCCGCTCGGCGCACCATTCGCGCGCCGCCGCCAGGCAGGTGAAGTTGGCCATCGTCCCGCCGGTCACCAGCACGCCGCCGAACTCCTCGGGCAGGCGGAACAGCCGGCGCAGCCAGTCGACCGCGAGCTGCTCGAGCCGCGTGCCGAGCGCCGAGAGGGGCCAGGCGGCCGCGTTCTGGTCGAGCGCGGAGGCGAGCCAGTCGGCGGCGAGCGCGGCCGGCGTGGTGCCGCCGGTGACGAAGTGGAAGTAGCGCGGGCCGCTGGTGCGCGTGGCGGCCTCTCTTCCGAGCCGAGCGAGCTCCGCGAGCGCAGCGGGCGCTCCGTCCCCATGCTCGGGAAGCTCGGCTCGGAGGCCCGCGAGCGCGCCCTCGACGCCGTCCGGCTGGGCAGGATCCGTCGCCAGCCCATCGAGGTACGCGCGCGCCTCCCGGGCGGCGAGCTCGAGCGCGCCCTCTAGCTCGTCGCGGAGGTCGAGCGGATCGGCCATGGCTGCCCGATACTACGAGCCCATGCGCGCCCTGCTCGCGATCTTCGCCGCGGCCCAGCTTCTGCTCGGCGCGCTGCTCTGGCTCGCGCCCGGCTTCTTCCACGACGAGATCGGGCCGTACGGGGCCCGCAACGACCACTACATGGGCGACCTCGCCACCTGGTACCTGGCACTCGGCGCGGCCGCTCTCGTGGCGGTGCGCCGGGCCGGCTGGCGCGTGCCCGTGCTCGCCGTGGCGTTCCTCCAGTACGCGCTCCACTCCATCAACCACCTGATCGACGTCGGCGAGGCCGACCCCGGCTGGCTCGGCCCGGCCAACCTCGTCTCGCTCGTTCTCGCGACGCTGCTGCTCGGCTGGATGCTCCGCACCGAGGGGGAGCGGTCTCCCGGATGAGGGTCTTCGTCGCCGGAGCCACCGGCGCCATCGGCCGGCCGCTCGTGCCCGGGCTGGTCGCCGCCGGGCACGAGGTGACCGGCACCACGCGATCCGAGGAGCGCGCCGAGGGGATCCGCGCGGCCGGGGCTCGGGCAGTGGTCTGCGACGCCCTCGACG
>DASZJZ010000321.1:0-8542 GCA_035947555.1 Thermoleophilaceae bacterium
CCGAGCTCGGTGCGGGCGCGCGAGATGTCGTCGGCTGTCAGCGGTTCGGGAGGTCCTCGCCGCAGAGCGTCCCCGAGCTCGGGTCCGAGCCGGTGCGGGCGCGCGAGGATGCTCGCGCGGAGCGGATCGGTCAGGTGCCCGACGGCTGCTGCACCGTCTCCTTGGCCGTGTCGGCGGCCTGACGCGCGGCCTCCTTGCCGCGCGCCATGGCCTCCTGCCCGGTCTCGCGCGCCTTGTCCTTCATCTGGTCAGCCATCGGGCCGATCTTCTCGTCCTCCACGCGCGTGGAGGGGACCAGCAGGCCGCCCACGAAGCCCACGGCGACGGCGCCGATCGCCAGGCCGAGCGGGTTCTCCTGGGCCATTCCCTTGGCCCGCCGGGCGCCCTGCTTCATGTCGCCGCTGTCGGGGGTGGCGCCCGAGATCCGCTCCTTCACGGAGTTGACCCGGCCGGACACGGCCTCCTTGGCCCGGCCCGGCACGTCGGCCTTGTGGCCGAGCGCCTCGACGGTGTCGCCCATGCGCCCGCGGGTCTCCTCTATGTCCTGCCTGATCTGCTGCGTGTCTTGGCCCACTGCACGTCCTCCTTCACGCTTTCGGTTGCTTGCTCGGGCACTGGCGGCGTCGCCTCCTGGACCTTGTTGCGGCCCTGGAGCGCGAGCACCGCGGCGATCGCGGCGTAGACCACCGCCACGATCAGGGCGGCGAGCCACAGCTCCATCACCGAGTCGAGAGCGACGATGATGCAGGTGGTCAGCGCGGCGAATGCGAAGGTGCCGAACAACCCGGCGCCGCCGAACATGCCGGCGCCCATGCCGGCCTTCTTGCCCTTCTCGCCGAGCTCGGCCTTGGCGAGCTCGACCTCCTTGCGCACGAGCGTGGTGGTGTGGTCCGACAGCTCCTTCAGCAGCTCGCCGGTGCCGCGCTCGCGCAGGTCGTTGTTGCGGTTGCCCTCCATCGCTCAGACGTGCGGGTCGAACTGGCTCGCGCGCGTGCCGTGGCCCACGGGCTCGCCCGGCACCGCTCCGGGTACGATGGGCTCGCCGGGCACCGCTCCGGGCACGCCGTTGCCGTCGCCCGAGAACGACGACCGGTACCGCTCGCCGCTCGACGCCTTCAGCATCCGGGAGGCGACGAAGCCGAGCACGAGGCCGCCGGCGGCCACGGCCCAGGGGTTGCGGCGGGCGAAGTCCTCCACGTCGCGGAGGATCCGATCGCCGTCGCTCTCCTGCAGATATCCGCCGAGGCGCTCGGCTCGATCGGCCGCCTGCTCCACGTAGCGGGCTGGCTTCTCCTTGCCCTGCTTGCGGAGCTCTTCGGCCACCGAGCGGGCGTCGCCGGCGTTCGAGGCCACCTGCTGTCCCGCCTCGGTCGAGCGCCGGTCCACCTCCTGGCTCACGCGGCCGCGGGCCTGCCCGGCGGCGTCGCGCGCCTTCTCCTGGGCTTGGCCCGCGACCTCGCGGGCCTTCTCCTGTGTCTGCGCCATCGCTTCTACCTCCTCTGGGGGGTCGGGGATTGGGCGGTCGCTCCGGGCGCTTCACGCTCGAAGCGCCGGCTCTCCGGCGTCGTCCGGACGTCGCGACGGTCGCGGTCGGACACGAGCCCGACCGCCAGCGCGGTGACCGTCAGCAGGATGTGCAGCACGTTGTCGGCGGGGTTCACCGGGAGCACGCCGAGAACGTCGTGGCCGTCGATCAGGCCGATGACGGTCACGACGGCGTAGATGCCGCCGAAAGCCAGCGCCGCCGTGCGCGCCGTCCGGTGCTTGCCGGACAGGGCGAGCAGGAACACGCCGGACAGGATGTGCACGACGTTGTGCCAGCCGTTGACCTCGAACAGGATGAAGTTCTCGCCGTCGACGGCGCCGGGGTCGCTCCCGGCCGAGGTGTCGAACGTGGCCTCCGCCAGGAAGCCGAGCAGACCGACGACGACGAGCGTGCCGCCGACGATCAGGCAGAACCACTGAGCGGCCGAGCGGCCGCGGGGACGGTCGTCCATGGGACTACTCCTTCAGCGTTGGGGGTTGAGAAATCGCGGTCCGGACCAACGCCTGGGGGCAGACGGTCGTCGTCCCGCATCCAGGATCCCCGTCACGGAGTGGGGTAAACAGCTCTGTCTCACGATTTGGCGCGATTTGCCAACCCCGGGAACGGGTATGTCCCTGGTCCGAAGGCGTAACCGACGGCAGGGGGAAACACCGAAATGCAGCTGCGACGGCTCGTCGTCGCCGTGGCCGCGGTCGCGTGCGTGGCGCTGGGAGGCGCGGCACCGAGCTTCGCCGAGCCCGCCTGGGCCCCGGCGGACAGCGCGACCATCCGGCCCGGAAACCAGACCTACACCGACGGCGCACAGTGCACGTCCAACTTCGTGTTCTACGACGCCGCGAACAACGTGTACATCGGCCAGGCCGCGCACTGCTCAGGGACCGGCGGCGCCACTGAGACGAACGGGTGCGACTCGGGCTCGCTCCCGAACGGCACGGCCGTCGAGATCGAGAACGCCACCCAGCCCGGCACCATGGTCTACAACTCGTGGATCGCGATGCAGCAGGCCGGCGAGTCGAACGCGGCCGCGTGCGACTTCAACGACTTCGCGCTCGTGAGGGTGCACCCCGCCGACGCTCCGAGCGTGAACCCGACGATCCCCTTCTGGGGAGGGCCGACCGCGACCACCGCCAGCGTGCCGAACACCCAGAAGGTGCTCTCATACGGGAACTCGTCGCTGCGGCTCGGCCTCGATCCGCTGAAGCCCAAGGAGGGCCTGAAGATCGCGACCGAGGGAGGCGGCTGGAGCCACCAGGTGTACACGGTCACTCCCGGCATCCCGGGAGACTCCGGCAGCGCCTTCATCGACCGCAGCGGCCGCGCCTTCGGCGTCCTCAGCACGCTGCAGATCGCGCCGACCGCCGGCTCGAACGGCGTGAGCGACGTAAGCCGGGCGATCGCCTACATGGAGTCGCACGGCGGCCCAGACGTGACGCTGGGGAACGGCACAGAGCCGTTCACCGGTCCGCTGCTGCCGTAGCGGAACGCGAGACCCCCTCTCGCATGGGACCTGGGCCCCGCCTCCCGGCGGGGCCCGGTCTCTCTTCTCCGTCCCTCAGCCGGCTACCGCAGCGCGGTCCGGCACGAGACTGACGAAGAACATCTGGAAGCGGCCGACGTCGATGGCGTCGCCGTCCTCCAGCTCAGCGAGCTCGACCCGCTGCCCGTTGCGGAACACGCCGTTCAGGCTGCGGTCGTCGAGGATGCGTGCCCCCTCGGCGTCGCGGTACACGAGCGCGTGGCGGCGCGACACCGTGGGGTCGTCGAAGCGGATGTGGGCCGACAGGCTGCGGCCGATCCGGGTCCAGCCCTCCTGCAGCGGGACGACGCGCACGCGATCGCCGTCCTCGAAGGCGAGGTAGTCGCCGGGGCGCACCAGCGCCTCGCGCGCCTCCGCGAGCCAGTCCGGTGGGTCGCCGACCTCGTGCTGCGTGGGCCCCTCCAGGGTCTCGCCGAACAGCGAGGCGCGCCTGAAGCGATGCCCGCCGCACTCCGGACACCCTGGCACCGGATCCCGTTCGTGCAGGGCTACGGCGAACCCGCACGAGTCGCAGCGGAAAGAGCCGGCCCCTGCCAAGGTTCCGGCGCTGAACGCTTCCATTGGATTATCTCTCCTCGGGGTGGGGGTGGCGTATGGTAACGGCGCTCCGCCCGCGCTCAACCTGTTTTTTCGGTATTTGCGGGCTTTCCGGGCGCGCGAGCGGCAATTTGGTACCCGCTTCGGGGGCCTCGTACTCATACGGGTCGGTGCGATGTTGGAGGACTGACGGCCCCGTGACCGAACTGGGGAACATGCCTGATCTCGGCGCGATGCTGCTCCGGCAGTGCCTCGGCTCGCTGCGGCCGTCGAGCGACGGATGCGGCGACTGCCGCCGCATCCCACTCGCCGGCGAGCGCCTGCACGAGCTCGACTCCGGCCGGATGCTCTGCGAGCTGTGCTTCAAGGGCCTGCCGGAGGACCAGCGGCGGGCGGTGCGCTCGGAGCGGGTGCACGCGGGCGAGCGGCGGCTCCCCGTGGCGCCGAAGGTCGCCTGAGGGCGCGCTCGGCGCCCCGCGTAGAATGCGCGCCGCCGTGCGCGAGGTCACCGTCTCAACCGTCATCTCCGCTCCCCGCGAGGAGATCTTCGACTTCGTCAGCGACCTGGCCGCCCGGCCGGCGTATACGGACCACTACATGCGCGACTACCGGCTCGCGCGCGTGAACTCCGTCGGTCCGGGCGCGGCGGCGCGCTTCCTGGTGCGCGGCCCGCTCGCGAAGGAGTACGCGGAGCTGAGCGTCAGGGAGGTAGACCGCCCCCGGCAGATCATCGAGGAGATCCGCGCCGGGCGGCGCGGGCGCAACCGCTTCGTGGCGGTGTACGACTTCTCGATCGAGGGCGGGGGCACGACCCGCGTGGAGCTGACCACCTACGGCGAGCCCGCCACCGTGGTGGATCGCCTGCGCCAGGTGGGCGCCGCCGGCTGGATCCGGCGGCAGACCAAGAAGGCGCTCGAGCGGCTGCGGATGATCTTCGAGGAGCGCCCCGACGGAGAGCTGAAACGCGCCACGATCGCCGGCTACGAGCCGGCCAAGGCGCCGCGCTTCGGCACGCACCCCCGGATGGGCCCGTCCCGCCCTCCTGGCCGCGAAGCCCCTCGATAGGCTCCGCCTTTCCGTGCAGCCCCGACTGATCGCATGTCTCCTGGTCCTCGCCGCGCTGCCCGGCCTGGCGGCCTGCGGCGACGAGGAACCGGGCGTGGACGAGCCGGCGCGCGAGGGCCTCGCGCTCGAGCTCGACGGGATTACCTACAACGTGTTCATCACGCGCCAGCTGAACCCGCGCCTGCCGCCCGACGAGGCCTACGTGACCGACGAGGCGCCGGCGGGAGAGACGCTCTACGGCGTGTTCATCCAGGTGTGCAACCAGTCGGAGGAGCCGCACGAGACGGCCGGCGAGTTCATCGTCAAGGACAACCAGGAAAACGAGTTCGAGCCGGAGGAGCTTCCCGAGGACAACACGTTCGCGTACTCGCCCCGGACGCTCAATCCGGACGAATGCATCCCCGAGGCCGGGAGCGTGGCACAGCTCGGCCCGTCCGGCGGCTCGATGCTCCTCTTCCAGCTGCCGCTCGAGACCACCGAGAACCGGCCGCTGGAGCTGGAGATCGTGGCCGAGAACGGGGAGATGCTCATCTACGAGCTGGACATCTGAGGCGGGCCCGGCCGGCGCGCGCCGTGAGGATCGCCCGCTTCGCCCCCATGTGCACGCGGAAGTTCCGCAGCGCCACGCGGGTGCCGCCGGCCCGCAGCGCGAGTCCGCCCGAGTGATCGATACGGCCGCGAGCGCTCTACCTGGACGTCTCGCGCGAGCCGGCCGATGGAGACCCCGGCCACTCGGCCGACTCCGTGCTGCGCGGCCCCACGACCTAGCGGCCCAGCAGCCGCCGCAGCAGCGCCCGGCGGCGCCGGCCGCGCGGGCTTTGCGCCTCCGGCTCGGGCTCGTCGCGGCGAACGTCGAACACCACGTCGCCGCCGCAGTGAGGACAGTCGCCCGCGCCGATCACCACCGGACTCGCCACCCGGCGTCCGCACACCGTGCACCGAAACGTCGGCATTCATTAATCGGCATCGGTACACCGAACCGATCGTGTGAGCCGACCGCGCTGAGCCGTGGACGGCTCAGTACGGGCCGCCGGGCCCGTACGGACGGCCGCGGTCCCTGCCCCTGCAGCCGCCCCGCGCCTGCCCCGGCCGGAACGGGAGCCGCACGATCACCTGGGCCTCGTTGTTGTCCTCGTTCGACTCGTAGATCCCGTTCCGGGGATCGGCGATGTGGACGTAGGCAAAGCAGCCGCGCAGGTCCGTCACGTCGATCCATTGCTCCGGATAGGCGGGCGGGTAGATGTCGGCCCATCCCACGGAGGTCCCGAGCGTCACGCGCTGCGCGGCCGAGTTGGTGCTGCAGGCCGGATAGACGGGCCCGCGCGGCGAGCCCCTGAGGCGTGGCCTGGTGTGGCCCAGGTCGCGCAGGCAGTAGGCCACCTTCGGCCCGGTGCGGACGAGCCGGGTGCGGCGCCCGCGCTCGTCGATCCGCCAGAGCTCGAAGCGGGCCGCGTTGTAGAACTTCCACCAGTACAGCTGCTGGTGGGCGAACTTGAACTGGAGGCGCGCGCCGGTGCTGATGCCGATCCTGCCGCCGCCGCGCTTGTAGATCCGCTGCCGGCCCTTCATGAAGCGTGGCCCGATCCGCACGCCGTGCAGCTCCACGGGGCCCCTCCCGACCGAGTCGATCACGTTGCCGGCGCGCAGCACGGTGCTGCCCGCCTTGGTGAGCCGGTCGGTGTAGAGGCCGTAGGGGCGGCGCATGACGAGATCCGGGCAGAGCAGGCGCCTAGCGCGCTCGGTGAGGCACGGGTTGTCGTCCATCTGCCGGCGGTCCGGCGGGCTGCCGCGGGGCGGCTCCTGGGCTACGGCAAGGGCGCCCGCCGTGAGGCAGGCGGCCGCTGTGAAGGTGAGCAGTGCGGCACGCACGGCGTCCATTTGTAGCGATACGGTCGCGCTATGAGGGTGCTTGCAATAGATGGTGGCGGAATCAGGGGCCTGATCCCCGCCCTCGTCCTCGCCGAGGTCGAGCGCCGCGCCGGCCGCCGCGTGTACGAGCTGTTCGACCTGATCGCCGGCACGTCGACCGGCGGCATCATCGCCTGCGCCCTGTGCGCCCCCGATCCGCTCCCCGCCGAGGAGGTGGCGGAGATCTACGCCGAGGAGGGGCCGGCGATCTTCGAGCGCTCGGTCTGGCAGCGAATCCGCAGCGCCGAGGGCCTGCTCGACGAGAAGTACGACTCGACCGCGCTCGACCGCGCGCTGGACCGCTTCCTGTCCACCAAGCGCCTGGCCGACAGCGTGCCCGAGCTGATCGTGCCCGCCTACGACATGAGCGAGCCGGGCCCCTTCTTCTTCAAGACCCGCAACGCGCGCGAGCGCCGGACCGAGGACTTCCCGCTCACCGTGGTGGCCCGCGCCACCGCAGCGGCGCCGACCTACTTCGAGCCGCTCCCCGTCGCGGAGCGAGCGCTGGTGGACGGCGGGGTGTTCGCGGTCAACCCGGCCATGAGCGCCTTCGCCGAGGTGCTGCGCTTCCACCCGAGCGCCGACGTCGTCCTGCTATCGCTCGGCACCGGACAGCGCACCCGCAGCCGCCGCTTCGCGGACGTGGACGACTGGGGCCTCGTGGAGTGGGCCCGTCCGATCCTGGACGTGGTGTTCGACGGCATCTCGGATGCGGTCGACTATCAGCTCCGCCACGTGCTGGGCGACGACCGCTACTGGCGCCTGCAGGTGGAGCTGACGAGGGCGAGCGACGACCTCGACGACGCGACGGCCGAGAACCTGCGTGAGCTCCGGCGCCACGCCGAGGAGCTCATCGAGGAGCGCTCGGCGGACCTGGACGCGGTGGTCCGGGCGCTCGCCGTGGGGGGTCAGACCCCTTGAGTCGTGGCCGCTTGGATCTCTAGAGCGCGGCGTCCAGCACTACTCGAGCCGCGGGCGCAGCGGTCGCGCCGCCCGAGCCGGCCCGCACCAGCATCACGGCCACGGCTACCTCCGGCCGCGCCGCCGGCGCGTACGCCGTGAACCAGGCGTCGGTGTTGGACGGGTCGGAGGGGGCGATCTCGCCGGTCGCCGGGTCGCGCGTGTCCTCCAGCTCGGCCGTCCCCGTCTTCCCGGCCACCTTCGCGCGCGGCAGCGCCGCCGCCGTGCCGGTCCCGTACTCCACCACGTCGACCATCAGCGAGCCGATCGTCCGCGCGATCCGCCTCGAGGTCACGCGCACGCGCTCGGTCCGCTCGCCGAGCGCCAGCGTCGGCAGGTGGCGGACGCCGCCGGCCGCGATCGTCTGGGCCACGGAGGCCATCACGAGCGGCGTGGCGAGCGTCCGGAACTGGCCGATGGCCGTGGACGCCACCTCGAGCGGCGTCTCGATCTCCTCCGCCGGCGGCAGCGTGCTGGGCACCTCGCCCGGCACGGTGGGCGGCTGGTTCCAGCCGTAGCGCTCCGAAGCGTCCACCAGCGCCTCCGACCCGACCTCCACGCCGAGCGGGCCGAAGACGGAGTTGCACGAGTGGGCGAAGCTGTTGCGGAAGGTCCCGCCGCAGGACTCGCCGTTCGCGTTCTGCAGCTCGACTCCGTCGATGAGGGCGAACGTCTCGACCGGGAACTTCGTCGACGGCTTCACGAGGTCCTGCTCGAGCGCGGCCGTGGTGGTCACGATCTTGAAGGTCGAGCCCGGCGGCTGGGGGCCGGAGAAGCCGAGCCCGGCAAGCGCGCGGATCTCGCCGTTACGCGCGTCCAGCGCGGCGATGCCGCCGAGGCGCCCCGCCAGCGCCGTGACGGCCGCCTCCTGCAGCCGCGTGTCGATCGTGGTGCGCACCGGCGGCGCGGGCACCGGCTCGGCCCGGGCGATCACGCGGTCGCCCGCCAGCAGCTGCCCGCCCGGACGCCCCGCGAGGCGTGGCTCGAAC
>DASZJZ010000322.1:0-28324 GCA_035947555.1 Thermoleophilaceae bacterium
CGCCGCCGGCGTGGGGAACAGGTGGGTGATCGAGCCGGCGGGGTCGTCCAACGGGCGGCCGCAGAGCGCCACCAGCCGCGCGTGCGGGCGAACGCGCTCCGCGCGCTCGCCCGCGCCGTGCTCGACGGCGAGCTCGACCTCGGCCCGACCGCCGACCGCGACGCCGCCACACGAACGCTCCTCGCCCTGCCCGGGATCGGCCCGTGGACGGCGGCGTACGTCCGGATGCGGGCGCTCGGCGACAGCGACGCCTTCCCACCCGGCGACGCCGCCGTCCGCAGCGCGCTCGAACGGCTCGGCGAGGACGGCCGCCCGGCCGCCACGCAGCTGCTGGCGGAGCGCTGGCGCCCGTGGCGCTCGTACGCGCTCATGCACCTCTGGCGGGCCTAGAGCTCGCGCTCGTAGAAGTAGTTGACCGGGCCGTCGGGCTTGCCTTCGCGGTTGCTGAAGCCCAGCTTCTCGTACAGCGCCCGCGCCGCGGTGTCGGTCTCGGCCGTCCCCAGATCCATGTACGCGGCGCCCTCCGCTCGGGCCGCATCCATCGCCGCCTCCATCAGGGCCCGGCCAAGGCCCTGCCCCCGCCGGTCGGGCACGACGTAGAGCTCCTCCAGGTAGCAGTCGAGCGTTTCGGACCAGAGCGACGGCCGGAAGCGCAGCAGCGCCAGCCCGTCCGGACCGGAACCTGCCAGCAGGACGAGCACATCTCCGGAGGAGAGCAGCCCGGCGAGCCGCTCGGCCATCGCCTGCGGGCCCGGCGTGTAGTCGTCGTACTCGGTGTTGAAGTCGTGGAGGAGCCGGCCCACGGCCGCCGCGTCGGCCACGCCGGCGCGCCGGACGGCGTGCGCCGGGCTCACGAGATGACCGCGACCGCGTTCCGGTACGGGTCGCGCGACCGGAAGCCGCCCGGCACCTCCTCGACCTCCGCGCCGGTCGCCTCCACGCGCTCCCGTACGGCGGCCACCTCGGCGGGGTCGTCCAGCAGGATCGTCCAGTGGCGGAGCCCGACCACCCCGTCCGGCTGGGGCGGCACGCCCTCGCCGCGCCAGGTGTTGAGGCCCAGGTGGTGGTGGTAGCCGCCGGCCGCTATAAAGGCCGCGCTCGGGAACCTCGTCATCACCTCGAAGCCCACGCCGTCGCGCCAGAACGCGAGCGCGCGGTCGATGTCGCCCACGTGCAGGTGCAGATGCCCCACCTTCAGGTCCGGCGACGCCTCGGCGCGCGCCTCCTCGCCCTCCACAAGCACCATCAGGCCGGGCATGTCGAGCGGGTCCGGCCCGACGGCCGTGGGGTCGCTCAGGTCGCCCCAGCGCTCGCGCGGCCGGTCGGCGGCCAGCTCGACGCCGTTCCCGTCCGGGTCCGGCAGGTAGATCGCCTCGGAGATCTTGTGGTCCGACGCCCCGCTCACCGGCGTGCGCGTCGCGATCAGCCGCCGGGCGGCCCGCGCGAGCTCGAGCCGCGACGGATGCAGCAGCGCGAAGTGGTAGAGCCCGGCGTGGCGTCCGGCGGGCCGGGCGTCCGGCTGCTCGACCAGCACGAGCAGGTCCTCGCCGCCGGCGCCGAGCGCAGCGGAGCGCGCGCCGCCGGCACCGACGTCCGCCGAGCGCGCGTTGTCGCGCCGGTGCGTTCGCAGCCCGATCGACCTCTCGTAGAACTGCACAGAACGGTCCACGTCGGTGACTGTCAGGTGGACGGGGCCCAGACGCAGCGTGGCGGGCAGCGTCGCGGACGAGGCGGCGGTGGTCATGAAGCGATCGACCTCCCCCGGGTCTGTGCCCGGTATGCGACCGGCGAATCCCCGAAGTGGCGCTTGAAGGCGCGCGAGAAGTAGAGCGGGTCCTCGTAGCCCACCCGCTGGGCCACCTGCTGGACGTTCTCGTCGGTGAAGCGAAGCAGGCGCGCGGCTTCCGACATCACCCGGTCGAGCACCAGCTCCTTCGTGGCTCGGCCCGTGGTCTCGGTGAGCGCACGGGACAGCGCGGCCGGCGGCACTGCGAGCTCGTCGGCGTAGTGGCCGGCGTCGTGGTGGGTGGCGTAGTCGCGCTCGAGCGTCTGGATGAAGCGCCTGAGCAGCTGCAGCTCGGCGGCATCCGGGTCCGGGCACGCCGCGCGGTCGGCGTCGTACCAGCGCTCGAGCCAGAGCAGCACCACCGAGATCAGATGGCCGCGGAGCTGGGACGACTCCCGCGCCGGGGGCCGCTGGAGCTCGTCGTGGAGCGTCCTGAGCAGCGCCTCCAGCTGATCGGCCTGCTCGGCCGGCACCCGCACGGTGCGACCGCACCGGCCGCTCAGCATCCAGCTTGCCGGCAGCCGCTGCGCCTCGCCCGGGAGAAGCTCGTCGCGCAGACGCAACACGGCGCCGTGGAGGTGCTCCCCCTCCTCGAACACGTGCACCTGCCCGCGGCCGATGATCGTGACGGTGCCTTCCTCGATCGGCGTCGCGACGCCGTCGATCAGGTGCTGTCCGCTTCCCGATCGGACCCAGATGATCTCGTGGTAGTCATGACGGTGGGGCTCGCGCCGGTCCTCGGGGCGGACCTCCATGCCCTCCAGCCAGACCACCTGGGCCGGCTCGCGCGGCTCGGCGAGGCGGTCGACGGTGAGGTCGCGCGGCGCGGTCTGCACTCCCCTATGGTGGCAGCCGAGATGGGCGCGACCCCAGCGGCTCCCGTTGCCGCCGGGGTCGCGTTCGCGTAGCGGAGCCAGCCGAGCCGGCAGTCTCGGCTACGGAAGCGCGGAGAACCTGACGCACTGCCCCAGCCCGCCTGGATACTCCACGCGGAACTGCAGCGGCGTCATTCGCGCCTCCAATCGACACTCCGCCCTGATCGTCGGCAGCTCCAGGCGTCGCTCTATGACGACCTGCCGCACGTGGAAGCGCACGCACCTGCGGAACGCGCGCCTGCCGCGGTACAGCCTCCGGAACTCCCGAACCTTGAACGGATCGCCTGCGCCCCTCTCGGAGACGCAGATAGTGCGGGCCTCGAGCCTGTCAGCAAGGCTCGGCCTCGCGGCCGCGGAGGATCCGATGACGAGAAAAGCCGAGATGGCGCCCAGCGCGAGCAGGGCGGTCATCCGTCTCGTACCAAGCGGGCGTGTCGGGAGCACGCAAGCTCCTTCCCCCGCGGCGACCCGGGCGCAGGCTACCGCTCACCGCAGGCGCGGCCGGCTGGCGAGCGAAAGCGCACAGCTTCGTGCGGCGAATGTGCCGCGGCGGGCGCACCGCGGCGGGTGCGCCCGCGTCCCGGGCTACCCGCCCGGCCCCGGCTCGCCCGCCGAGTTGAAGAACGTGACCTTCAACGCCACGGAGGTCGAGGGCGGCCCGGCCCAGTTGTGCACCTCGAGCCGGTAGTGACCGGGCTGCAGGTTCGCCAGGCGCATCGTCTCCTCGCTCAGGCTCCCCGAGGCACCCGTGCCGACGTCGCCCGTCCAGCTGCCGTCCGCGTTGCGCTTCTGCAGATAGAGGTCGATGTCCGCCGGCGCCGAGGGCGTCGCGTGGATCTCCGTCGTGGCGTTGTCCTTGTCCGGCTCGACGTCGAACTCGAAGTACGCGCTCGTCAGCCCGGGCTGTCGCACGCCGGCCCCGGGCGCGGCCGGTGTGGCCGAGCCCTCGATCGCGGCCTGGGCCGGGCCCGGCTCGACCGGCGTCTCGAGCGTGAGCGGCACGGTGTCCGGATAGAGCTGGGCGCCCTGCACCACCGGCACCGAGAAGGACGTGCCCTCGGGCCCGGTGAACACCGTGATCTGCGGGTCGGCGGCGAACGTCGGCACCTTGTCCGGGTCGCTCGCCGTCACGCGCAGCACCAGCCGGTGCCCGGCGCGCAGGTGGTGGCCCATCGTGAAGCCGGGCGGGTCGAGCACGTACCGCTGGCCGGGCATGGCCGGCTGCGGCGTGGCGAGACCGTGGCGCAGCTCCGGGTTGATCGCGAACTGGCTGATCCGCCTGCGGTCGCCGCCGGGGCTCTCGTCGTAGAGGTTGGCGATCAGGTGCACCCGGGGCGCGGTCGTGGACGACACCAGACGCATCTGAGGCTCACCCACGATCACGAGGTCCTCCTGCAACGGCGGCGTGGCGAAATCAACGCCCCCGGTCCCCTGGGGGTTCGTCACGCCCGTCGGGTCGCCGGTGAACGAGGCGGAGTTGTCGCCGCTCGGCGGCTCGCCGAGAAGCTGGCCGCCGCCGGCCGCGAAGAACCGCAGCGGCGTGGCCTCGCCCGCCCAGCGATCGGAGGTGAAGACCTCGTCGCGGTCGCCGGTGCGGGCCTCCGCGAAGGTGCCGTCGGACATGAACACCTCGACCTTCGGGCCGGTGTCCACGGGCCGCCCGGCGAGCCACTTGTCGAACCAGGCGTGCAGCGCGTAGGTCCACTGGATCCCGCGGCGGGTCGGGCAGCAGCCCGAGCCGTGGTCCCACTGGCCGATCCAGGCCTTGTCGTCCGCTCCGAGGCCGCGCTCGTGGCGCGTGTTGAACCAGTCCGCGGCGGTGATCCGCGCGGCGTTGTCGTTCACGCCATGCACGAGGAAGATCGGGATCGGCGCGCTGATCACGCCCTCCTCGTGGTCGCGCTGGGCGTGCCACGCGTTGTAGGCCCCGGAGAGCTGCTCCTCGCCGGCCATGGCCGCCGAGTTCGGCAGCCCGCAGCCCGTCTCGTGCATGTTGTTGCCGGAGTCGTCGCCGCCCGGCAGCTTGCGCTCTATGGCGAGCTGCTCGTAGGCGAAGATCGGCCCGGCCCACTGGAGGAAGAACGGCACGCCGGCCTGGAACTGGTGGTGGTACATCGAGGCGAGGCCGGCGCTCGGCACGATCGTGGCCAGTCCGTTCGGCCGCTGCGCCGCCGCCGCGGACGGCGTGGAGCCGACGTAGGAGTGGCCGGTCATGCCCACCTTGCCGTTCGACCAGCTGCGCGTGGCAGCCCACTCGACGATGCGCCTGAGGTCGTCGGCGTCCGCCTCGCCGAGGTGGTCGAGGCAGCCCTCGGAGCGGCCGGTGCCGCGCAGGTCGACCATCACGACCGCGTAGCCGCGCGGCGCGAAGTAGCCGGTGAGCCCGACGGACCTGCCCTGGTCGTCACGCGGCTCGGGGAGGATGCGCGTGCCGTCGCGATCGGCGAGCGTGCCGTGGTACGGGCTCGCCTCGAGGATGACGGGATGCGGGCCGGCGTCGCGGGGACGCACGACCTCGACGTAGAGGCGCTTGCCGTCCGCCATCGGGACGAAGACCTGCTCCCGGACGATGTCGGTGAACACGGGCTCGCTGAGCCCGGCGGTCTTCGTGTAGTCGGCGGGCGGTCCCGCCGTGGCCGCAGTTGCCGTGGGCACGAATGCGAGCAGCGCCGCGAGCGCGGCGATCAACCAGCGCAACATGAACTTCTCCCCCTGCCTGCTTGACGGTCTCTTCTTGCTATTCCCGAATCTGCCCAGACAAATGCACCCTGTCTCCGCCCCGCACGCGGAAGCGCTCGCCGGCGCGCTCGAAGCACACCCGGCTCGGCAGCAGGACCGGCTTGCGGAACCGGACGGAGACCTCGTAGGCCTCGGGGAGCGAGGGCTCGAGGGCGGCGAGGCAGCGCGCCTTCGTCCACATGCCGTGCGCGATGGCCCGCGGGAAGCCGAACGCCTTCGCTGCAAGGCGGTGCATGTGGATGGGGTTGCGATCGCCCGAGACCGCCGCGTAGCGGCGCCCGAGGTCGGCGGGGAGCTGCCATTCGGCCACGAAGGCGGTCTCCGGATCGTCGGCCTCGCGAGGTCCGGAGCCGCCACCGGGCCGCAACATGGTGCTCTCCTCCGCCCAGGCCAGCTCGCCGTCGGCCCAGATCTCGCTGAGGAGTGCGAAGGTTCGTTCGTCGCCCGCCCTCGGGCGAACGCGCACGTCGAGCGGCTCGCCGAGCCGCAGCGGGCGCCGCACCTCGATGCGGTTCGCGATGTGCACGAGCCCCACCGGCGCGAACGGGAAGCTCCCGTCGGTCATCAGCCTCATGTGCAGCGGGAAGGCGAGCACGTGCGGATACGTGGGCGGCAGCTCGTCGCGCAGACGGAACCCGCACACCTGGGCGTAGGCGGCCACCCGATCCCGCTCCGCCCGCACCTCCGGCTCCGCGAGCTCGATGTCCGGCATCGGACCGCCGCCTCCGGCCACGAACGGCAGCCGGCCCGCGCCTGGGAGCGCCCCCACCGCGGCCTTCAGGTAGACGGCCACCTCAGGCCCCCAGCAGGCTCTGCCCGCAGACCCGGATCACGTGGCCGTTGACGCCGCCCGACGCCGGGCCGGCGAGCCATCCGATCGTCTCCGCCACGTCCACGGGGAGCCCGCCCTGCGAGAGCGAGTTCATGCGCCGGCCGACCTCGCGAGTGGCGAGCGGCATGCGCGCGGTCATCTCCGTCTCGATGAAGCCCGGCGCGACGGCGTTCACCGTGGCGCCGCGCTCGCCCGCCGTGGGCGCGAGCGTCTCGACCAGGCCGATCACGCCCGCCTTCGAGGTGGCGTAGTTCGTCTGGCCGGCGTTGCCGGCGATCCCGCTGATCGACGAGACGCACACGATCCGCGCGGCGTCCTTCAGCGCCCCCTCGTGCTCCAGCAGCGCCGCCGTGATGCGCTCCGGAGCGGTGAGGTTCACGCCGATCACGGACTCCCAGCGCTCCTCGTCCATGCGGCCGAGGGTCTTGTCGCGCGTGATCCCGGCGTTGTGGACGATCACGTCCGCGCCGCCGTGCTCGCGCGCCAGGTGCGAGGCGATCGTACGAGGCGCCTCGGGATCCGTCACGTCGAGCGCCAGCGTGGAGCCGCCCACCTCCGCCGCCACCTCCTCGAGCGCGTCGACCGCGGCCGGCACGTCGAGCCCGACCACGTGAGCGCCGTCCCGCGCCAGCGTGGCGGCGATGGCCGCCCCGATGCCGCGCGAGGCGCCGGTCACGAGCGCCACGCGGCCCTCGTGCGGCCGGTCCCAGTCGGCAGGCGCGGCGGAGTCCGCCCGGCCCACCCGCACCACCTGCCCGGACACGTAGGCGGAGCGCGGCGAGAGCAGAAAGCGCAGCGTCGACTCGATCGCCTCCTCTCCGCCCGGTTCCACCAGCACGAGCTGGCCAGTGGCGCCGCGGCGCACCTCCTTGGCCACCGAGCGGGTGAAGCCCTCCAGCGCCCGCTGGGCGATCGCCTCGCCCGGCGCGGCGCAGTCGCCGGGCGGCGTGCCGAGCACGATCACCCGGCCGCTCCGCGCCACGCGCCGGATGGTGGGCCCGAAGAACGCCCACAGCTCGCGCAGGCCGGCGGTCGAGGCGATCCCGGTGGCGTCGAACACGAGCGCCTTGAAGCTCTCGTCCTCGCGGGCGGTCTCGGGGTTCCAGACGGCGGCGTCGAGTCCGGCCTCGGCGGCCGCGCCGCGCAGGTCGTCGCGCAGCTCGGTGGCCGTCTCCGCGCCGGCGCTCGCCAGCACGTGCGCCACCCGCCCGGCCAGCCTGCCGCCCGGGGCGGCGCCGAGCAGGACCCTGCCGCGTATCACCGGGTCACCCGGCGAGTGGCGCTCCAGCTCCACCGGCACCGGAAGGCCGGCCGTCTTGACGAACGTCCCCACCACCGGGGCGTTGGCGATCTGTGCGTATCGGTCGCTCACCTTCGGATCACCTCTCGAGGATTGCCACTACGCCCTGCCCGCCGGCCGCGCAGATCGAAATCACTCCGCGCCCGCCGCCGTCGCGCTCCGCCAGCGCCTTCGCCAGGTTGGCCACGATCCGTCCGCCGGTGGCGGCGAACGGGTGGCCGGCGGCAAGGGAGCCGCCGTTCACGTTCAGCCTGTCGCGCGGGACCTCCCCGAGCGGGCCCTCAAGACCGAGCCGCCGCGTGCAGAACACCGGGTCGGCCCAGGCCCTGAGCGTGGAGAGCACCTGCGAGGCGAAGGCCTCGTGGATCTCGTACAGGTCGAAGTCGCCGAGCGACAGCCCGGCCCGCTCCAGCATGCGCGGCATCGCGTAGGCGGGCGCCATCAGCAGGCCCTCGCCGCCGTTCACGTAGTCCACCGCGGCGGTCTGCGCGTGCGTCAGGTACGCGAGCACCGGCAGGTCGCGCTCCGCGACCCACTCCTCGCTCGCCAGCAGCACCACGGCCGCGCCGTCCGACAGGGGCGTCGAGTTGCCGGCCGTCATCGTGCCGTCCTCGCCCCCGAACACCGGCCGCAGCTCGCCGAGCTTCTCCGGCGAGGTGTCAGGGCGCAGGTTCTCGTCGCGCTCGAGGCCGAGATACGGGGTCATCAGGTCGTCCTGCCAGCCGCGCTCGTATGAAGCGGCGAGGTTGCGGTGGCTGGCGGCGGCCAGCTCGTCCTGCTCCTCGCGCGTGACCCCCCACTCGGCGGCCGTGCGGGCCTGGTGCTCGCCCATCGAAAGGCCGGTGCGGGGCTCCTGGTTGCGCGGGATGGCCGGCATCACGTGGCTGGGCCGCAGCCGGGTGGCCACCCCCACGCGCTCGGTCACCGAGCTCGCCCGGTTGAGGTCGAGCAGCACGCCGCGCAGGTCCTCGTTCACCTCGATCGGCGCGTCCGAGGTGGTGTCCACCCCGCCCGCGACCCCGGCGTCGATCTGACCCAGCGCGATCTTGTTCGCCACGAGGATCGCCGCCTCGAGCCCCGTGCCACAGGCCTGCTGCACGTCGTAGGCGGGCGTGTCGTGCGCGAGCCGGCTGCCGAGCACGCACTCGCGTGTCAGGTTGAAGTCGCGGCTGTGCTTGAGCACGGCGCCCGCCGCGACCTCGCCCAGCCGCTCGCCCTCGAGCCCGAAGCGGGCGACGAGGCCGTCGAGCGCCTCCGTGAGCATGTCCTGGTTCGACGCCTTCACGTACGCGCGGTTCGAGCGCGCGAACGGGAGGCGGTTGCCGCCGACCACGGCGACCCGTGCAGTTCCGTTCATCAGGTCTCCCCTTCGGTGCGGGCCCGCAGGCCCGGCTCGACGGTCTCGATCAGAAGCTGTGCCGCCTCTCCCGCGGAGAGCGCGTCCGTGCGAAGCCACCAGCGCGCGAGCGACTCGGCCGCTCCGAGCAGCGCTGTGGACAGGGCCTCGACCTCCACGGCCGCGCGCCGCCTGCGCCGGCCGGGCAGGCGGGCCACCACAAGCCCTGCAACCACGGCCTCGAGCTCCTCGCGGTGCTGGGCCACGCGGCGGGCCACCTCGCCGCCGGCCGGCAGCGTCTCGTCGAACAGCACGCGCCAGGCGTCGCGGTCGCGGTCGACGAACGAGAAGAACGCCTGCACGCCGAGCTCGAGCGCGTCGGCCGGCCGCTCGGCCTCGGCGACGGCGCTCGCCACGGCCTCGTGCAGCTCCCTCGCGGCCGGCTCCATGCAGGCGAGGTAGAGGCGCTCCTTGTTGCCGAAGTAGATGTAGAGCAGCGGCTTCGTCACGCCCACGGCGGCCGCCACGTCGTCCATCGTCACCTCGCCGTAGCCGCGCGCGGCGAATAGCGGCCGCGCCGCGGCGAGCACCTGGCGCTCGCGCTCGGCGCGCGGCAGGCGGGTGCGCTCGCCGGTCGGGGTCACTCCGGCCGCCCCCAGGAGCCGAGGCAGCTCTCGGGCACCCCGAACGCCTCCACGAGCGTCCCGGCGTGCGGGCGCAGCTCCGCGCAGAGCGAGTTCACGGCCTTGATGACGGCCTTCGAGCGCGGCGAGCTGAGCCGGCCGTGCTCCTGGTACCAGCCGCGCTCGCGCTCGATGGTCGACAGGGCGTGGAGGCTGCACAGCTTTCCGAGCAGCTCGCGAGCGGCCGGGTCCGCGGAGTCCTCCACCGCCGCAACGAAGGCCTCGAGCACCACGAGGTCGGCCCACGAGCGCGCCGTGGTGACCACGTGGTCCTGGCACTCCACGAGCACCGCGAAGGGGTCGCCGCCGGAGTCGATGCCCCGCTTCAGGCGCCGCGCCACGCCGGCGAGCACGTGCTCGTGCCGCCACTTGAACAGCTCCAGCTGCACGGCATGGTCGAGCAGGTCGCGCTCGTCGTCGCGGCCCGGCAGGAGGCCGTCCCCGAGCCGCTCGAGAAGCTCGCGAAGCGCCGTCCGCTCGGCCACCTGGCTCGCAACCTGGGCGGCCATGAACGTCGCGGTCCCGAGCGGGTCGAGCTCGCCGAACTGGTCGCGGTAGTCGGTCAGCAGGTTCTTGGCGGCGAGCTGCAGCAGCACCGTGTTGTCGCCCTCGAACGTCGTGAACACGTCGCTGTCCGCCTTCAGCGCCGCGAAGCGGTTCGCGCGCAGGTAGCCGGCGCCGCCACATGCCTCGCGGCACTCCTGAATCGTCGCGGTGGCGTGCCAGGTGGCCACGGCCTTGACGCCGGCGGCGAGCGTCTCGAGCTCGCGGCGCGCCCTGTCGGGAGGGTCCTCGGCGGTGAACACCTCGTGCAGCTCGCGGCGCAGGCGGTCCTGGGCGAAGTGCAGCGCGTACGTGGTGGCAAGCGGGGGCAGCAGGCGGCGCTGGTGCACGCGGTAGTCGAGCAGCACGGCCTCCTCGTCGCCGCCGGGCGGGCCGAACTGGCGCCGCTCGAGCGCGTGGCACACGGCCATGGTGAGCGCCACCTTGGAGGCCCCGATCCCGGCCCCGCACACGCTCACGCGCCCCTGCACGAGTGTGCCGAGCATCGTGAAGAAGCGGCGAGTCGGGTTCTCGATCGGGCTGGTATAGACCCCGTCCTCGCTGACCTCCGCGTAGCGGTCGAGCAGCGCCTCGCGCGGTACGCGCACCTGCTCGAAGCGGATCCGACCGTTGTCCACGCCGTCCAGGCCGAGCTTGGGGCCGCAGTCCTCGATCTCGACGCCGGGCAGCACCGCGCCGCCCTCGTCGCGCAGCGGTACGAGCAGCGCGTGCACGCCGCGGTTCTCCCCGCCCACGATCAGCTGGGCGAACACGGCCGCGAGCCGCCCGTCGCGTGCGGCGCTGCCGATGTAGTCCTTCTGCGCCTCGGGCTCGGGGGTGTGCACCACGAACTCGCGGGTCTCGGGCTCGTAGGTGGCGGTCGTGCCGAGCGCCTGCACGTTCGAGCCGTGGCCGGTCTCGGTCATCGCGAAGCAGCCGGGCAGGTCGACGGTGACGATGTCGCGGAGGTAGCGCTCGTGGTGGTGCTCGGTGCCGAGATGGAGCACGGCGCCGCCGAACAGCCCGAACTGCACGCCGCACTTCACGAGCAGCGAGAGGTCGCCGAAGGCGAGCGTCTCGAAGGCGGCGATCGAGCGGGCCACGGCGTCCTGCCCGCCGTAGGCCTCGGGGAAGCCCATCGCCGGATCGCCCGCGCTGGCGAGCTCCCGCGTCCATCCCAGCACGCGCTCCCGGTACTCCTCGCGCGGGAGGTCGTGCACCGGCTCGTTGCCCGGCATGCCGAGCCACCAGCGCACGCGGTCGCGGATCTCGGCGTGCTCGCCGTCGTGGATCGCGCGCAGCGTCTGGGTGAGGTCTCGTACGCTCGTGGTCATTACCGACATATAAATTCATACCCGGGTAAACAGCACCCATGCGCCAGCTCACTCCGCTCGATGCTCAGTTCCTCGCCGTGGAGTCCAGCCGCACCTACGGGCACGTCGGCGGGCTCGCGATCTACGACCCGTCCACGGCGCCGGGCGGAACGCTCGGCATCCCGGAGATCTGCCGGCTCGTCTCGGAGCGGCTCCACATGCTGCCGCCGTTCCGCTGGCGGCTCGTGCAGGTGCCGCTCGGCCTCGACCTGCCCTACTGGGTCGAGGACGAGGACTTCGACCTGGACTTCCACATCCGCGAGTCAGCGGTGCCGCCGCCCGGCGGCGACGAGCAGCTCGCGAACACCGTGGCGCGCATCTTCGCGCGCCCGCTCGACCGCTCACGGCCGCTGTGGGAGCTGTACCTGATCCACGGGCTCGCGGGCGGCCGGGTGGCGCTGCTGACGAAGGTCCACCACGCGGTCGTGGACGGCGTGTCGGGCAACGAGATCCTGACCGTGCTGCTCGACCCGAGCCCCGAAGGCCGCCAGATCGAGCGCCCGTCCGAGGAGCCGGCGGCCGGTCGCAAGCCCGGCGACCTGGAGATGCTTGGTCGCGGCGTCGCCGGCCTGGCGCGCCAGCCGCTGCGCGCGCTGCGCTCGGTGCCCACCGCCCTGCCGAACCTCACCGAGCTTCCGGGCGCCAACGCCTTCCCGGGCGTGCCGGCGCTGTCGCGCGCGCTCACCGGTGCCCGCCGCGCGCTCGGCGGGCCGCAGGACCCCGGCATCCTCGAGGTGACGGGCGCCCGCCCGCCGCGCACGTGTTTCAACGGTCCGATCTCGGCCCACCGCAGCTTCGCGTTCGGCTCGGTCTCGCTCGACACCGTCAAGGCGATCAAGAACGCCGCCGGCGTCAAGGTGAACGACGTGGTGGTGTCGGTCTGCGCCGGCGCGGTGCGCGAGTTCCTGCTGGAGCGCGACGAGCTGCCTGAGGACCCGCTCGTGGCGATGGTGCCGGTGTCGGTGCGCGCCGAGGACGAGCAGGGCACCTTCGGCAACCGGATCTCGACCATGATCGTGCCGATCCCGACGGACGTGGCGGACCCGGCGCGGCGGCTCGAGCGTGCCCATGAGCTGCTCCGCAGCGCCAAGGAGCACCACGCCGCGCTGCCGGCCGACCTGCTCACGGACGCGTCCGCGTTCGTGCCGCCGGCGGTGGCGGCGCTGGCCGCGCGTACCACGGTGGGGATCCTGGGCCGCACGCGGCCGCCGCTCAACCTCGTGGTGTCGAACGTGCCGGGGCCGCGCTCGCCGCTCTTCATCGCCGGCGCGAGGCTCGAGGCCCACTACCCGGTGTCGGCGGTGGTGGACGGGGTGGGGCTCAACATGACGGTCATGAGCTACCTCGACCACATGGACTTCGGCGTGGTGGCCGACCGCGACCAGCTCCCCGACGTATGGCCGCTGTTGCGTGGCGCACGGCGCGAGGTGGAGGCGCTGGCGACAGAGTTGGGCCTTGTTCGAGAGGCCGACACCGGAGGTAGACTCACAGTTGGCTCGTGACAGTCCAGGATGTCGATGAGGAGCTTCTAGACACAGTCTGCTCCCGACTTCGGGAGCACCTCAGCCACGACGAGGCCGCGCAGGCCGAGGCCTTCGCCCGCCAGTACTACCGCTGGGTCTCGCCCGAGGACATCGCCGAGCGCAGCGAGCTCGACGTCTACGGGGCCGCGCTCGCGCACTTCGACCTCGCCCGGCGCCGCACGCCGGGCACCACCAAGGTGCGGATCTACAACCCGCGCTTCGAGTCTCACGGCTGGCGCTCCGCGCACACGGCCGTGGAGGTCGTCACGGACGACATGCCGTTCCTGATCGACTCGGTCGCCATGGAGCTGAACCGGCGCGGGTTCGGCGTCCACCTGATCATCCACCCTGTCATCCGCGTGCGGCGCGACGACCGCGGCCGCCTGCTCGAAGTGCTCCCGCACGGCGCCGAGGCCGACGACGCGGTCGCCGAGTCGGTGATCCACGCCGAGGTGGCGCGGCACACCGACCCGGCCGAGCTGAGCGAGCTCGAGCGCCACCTGCTGCGCGTGATGGGCGAGGTGCGGGCCGCCGTGGAGGACTGGCCGGCGATGCGCGCCAGGGCGCTCGACGTGGTCGCGGACCTGGGCACGGACCCGCCGCCGCTCGACTCCGGCGAGGTGGCGGAGGCGCGGGCGTTCATGGCCTGGCTCGAGGACCACAACTTCACCTTCCTGGGCGCCCGCGACTACACGCTCGGGTGCGACGAGAACGGCGAGGCGCGGCTGGCCTCGGTGCCCGGCTCCGGCCTCGGCGTGCTGCGCCAGGCCGGCGGCAAGGCGAGCGCCCGCAGGTTCGACAAGCTCCCGCCCGCGGTGCGCGCCCGAGCGCTCGAGCCCTACCTCCTCAACCTCACCAAGGCCAACTCGCGCGCCACGGTGCACCGGGCCGCGTACCTCGACTACGTGGGGGTCAAGCGCTTCGACGACGAGGGCAAGGTGATCGGCGAGCGGCGCTTCCTCGGCCTCTACACCCACACCGCCTACCACGCGAGCCCGCACGAGATCCCGATCCTGCGCCGCAAGGTCGAGTCGGTGCTCGCGCGGGCGGGCTTCCCGAAGGGCAGCCACAACGAGAAGGCGCTGCTCGAGATCCTGGAGAGCCATCCGCGCGACGAGCTGTTCCAGATCTCGAACGACGACCTGTTCAGGATCGCGATGGGGATCCTTCACCTCGGCGAGCGCCAGCGGCTGCGCCTGTTCGTCAGGCGCGACACGTTCGACCGCTTCCTGTCCTGCCTCGTGTTCGTGCCACGCGACCGCTTCAACACGGAGAACCGGCGGCGCATCGAGGGGATCCTGCGGCGGGCCACCGGGGCCACCAGCATCGACTACACCACGCGCGTGTCGGAGTCGACGCTCGTGCGGCTCCACTACCTCGTCTACGCCGAGCCGGGCAAGCTGCCGAAGCTCGACGAGCGGGAGATCGAGACGCTGCTCGTGGCCGCCACCCGGTCGTGGGCCGACGACCTCCAGGAGGCCCTGATCGAGGAGCACGGCGAAGAGCGGGCGGGCGTGCTGTTCCGGCGCTACCGCGATGCCTTCCCCGCCGCGTACTGCGCCGATTGGGTGCCGCGCTCCGCGATCGCCGACCTCAGCCAGATCGAGGCGCTGCGGCCGGACGACGACCTCGCCCTGCGCCTGTACCGCCCGCTCGAGGCGCCGCTCGGGGCGCTCCGCGCCAAGGTGTTCCGGGCGGGCGCGCCGCTGGCGCTGTCGACGATGCTCCCGCTGTTCGAGGACATGGGCGTGGAGGTGGCCGACGAACGGCCCTACGAGATCACCCCGAACGAGCGCGAGAGCATCTGGATCTACGACTTCGGCCTGACCTTCCGGGGCGAGGAGGACCTCGAGACGGACCTGGTCCGGGAGGCGTTCCAGGAGGCCTTCATCCGGGTCTGGCTGGGCGACGCCGAGAGCGACGGCTACAACCGGCTGGTCCTGCTCGCCGGGCTCACCTGGCACGAGACCACGGTCCTGCGCGCGATCGGCCGCTACCTGCGCCAGGCGGGCACGACGTTCAGCGACCGCTACGTCGAGCAGGCGGTGGCGACGAACGCCCCGGTCGCGCGACTGCTGATGCACCTGTTCACGGCCCGCTTCGAGCCCGGGCACGAGGATGCGGCCGAGGCCGAGCAGCTCGTCGAGTCGATCCGGGAGACGATCGACGCCGTCGAGAGCCTCGACCAGGACCGCATCCTGCGGAACTTCCTGGACGTGGTGCAGGCGATGATCGGGACGAACTTCTTCCAGCGCGATCCCGGCGGCCGGCGCAAGCCGAGCCTCTCCTTCAAGCTCGACCCGTCGCGGCTTCCGTGGCTGCCGCTGCCGCACCCGCGCTTCGAGATCTTCGTGTACTCGCCGCGCACGGAGGGGGTGCACCTGCGCGGCGGGAAGGTGGCCCGCGGCGGGATCCGCTGGTCGGACCGCCGCGAGGACTTCCGCACCGAGGTGCTCGGGCTGATGAAGGCGCAGATGGTGAAGAACGCGGTGATCGTGCCGGTGGGCGCCAAGGGCGGCTTCGTGGTGAAGCGCCCGCCGGCAGGTGGGGACCGGGAGGAGCTGCTGGCCGAGGTCGAGCGCTGCTACCGCACCTACATCTCCGGGCTGCTCGACCTGACCGACGAGGAGGACCGCTATCTGGTCGTTGCGGCGGACAAGGGCACCGCGGCCCTGTCCGACGTGGCCAACGAGATCTCGGCCGAGTACGGCTTCTGGCTCGGCGACGCCTTCGCCTCGGGCGGCTCCACGGGCTACGACCACAAGAAGATGGGCATCACCGCGCGGGGCGCTTGGGAGTCGGTCAAGCGCCACTTCCGAGAGATGGGGCACGACGTGCAGAGCGAGGACTTCACCGTCGTCGGGATCGGCGACATGTCCGGCGACGTGTTCGGCAACGGCATGCTGCTCTCGCCCCACATCCGCCTCGTGGCCGCGTTCGACCACCGCCACATCTTCATCGACCCGGCGCCGGAGGCCGCGCCGAGCTTCGAGGAGCGGCGGCGGCTGTTCGAGCTGCCGCGCTCCTCGTGGGACGACTACGACCGCTCGCTGATCTCGCCCGGCGGCGGGGTATGGCCGCGCGCCGCCAAGTCGGTGCCGCTGTCGGAGCAGGCGCAGGCGGCGCTCAGCGTGGACGGCGAGGCGCTCGCGCCGAGCGACGTGATCCGCGCGATCCTGCGCGCTCCCGTGGACCTGCTCTGGAACGGCGGGATCGGCACCTACGTCAAGGCCGGCTCTGAGACGCACGCCGACGCGGGCGACAAGGCGAACGACGCCGTGCGCATCGATGCGGGCGAGCTGCGCTGCCGCGTGGTGGGCGAGGGCGGCAACCTGGGGCTGACCCAGTCCGCGCGGATCGAGTACGCCACCGGCGGCGGCAGGGTCAACACCGACGCCATCGACAACTCGGGCGGCGTGGACTGCTCGGACCACGAGGTCAACATCAAGATCCTGCTCGACGCCGCCGTCCGCGACGGCGACCTGACCGCCAAGCAGCGCAACGGGCTGCTAGCGGAGATGACGGACGCCGTGGCGGGGTCGGTGCTCAAGAACAA
The DNA here is from genome assembly GCA_035947555.1 of Thermoleophilaceae bacterium. Lineage (GTDB taxonomy): Bacteria > Actinomycetota > Thermoleophilia > Solirubrobacterales > Thermoleophilaceae > JACVRW01. The sequence continues at coordinate 16,547 of DASZJZ010000322.1, forward strand.
CTACGAGCAGGCGGAGACGCTCAGCCTGGCGGAGGCGCAGGCCTCCCCCATGGTCGACGTTCACGCCCGCCTGCTCGACCGGCTGGAGTCGTCGCGCCGGCTGAACCGCGAGCTGGAGGCGCTGCCGGGCGGCGAGGAGCTCGCCGAGCGCAAGCGCGAGCACCGCGGCTTGTCCAGGCCCGAGCTGGCGGTGCTGCTGGCGTTCAGCAAGATCGACCTCTACGCCGAGCTGCTCGACTCCGACGTGCCGGAGGACCCCCACCTGTCGGGCGAGCTGGACCGCTACTTCCCCGAGCCGCTGCCGGAGCGCTTCGGAGAGCTGATGCGCGCGCATCCGCTGCGGCGCGAGATCATCGCGACGCAGGTGGTCAACAACATGCTCCACGGGGGCGGGACGACGTTCGTGTTCCGGTTGCACGAGGAGAGTGGCGCGCCCGCGTCGGAGATCGCGCGCGCGTACGCGGCCGCGCGCGACATCTTCGACATGCGGCCGCAGTGGGGCGAGATCGAGGCGCTCGACAACCGGGTGGACGCAGTCGTGCAGATCGAGATGCTGCTGGCGGGGCGGCGGCTGATCGAGCGGGGGTCGCGCTGGCTGCTGCGCAACCGCCGGCGGCCGCTCGACATCGGCGCGACGGTGCAGTTCTTCCAGCCGGGGGCGTCCGTCCTCTACGAGACGGCGCCGCGGCTGCTGGGACCGTCCGACCTGGAGCCGCTGACCGTGCGGGCCGAGGAGCTCGAGGAGGCGGGCGTGCCCCCTGGACTCGCGCTGCGGGTGGCGACGCTCGGCACTATGTTCGCGACCTTCGACATCGTGGAGGTGGCCGAGGAGGCGGGGCTCGACGTGGAGCAGGTGGCGGCGGTGCACTTCCAGCTCGGCGAGCGGCTCGAGCTGCACTGGCTGCGCGACCGGATCGTCGCGCTGCCCCGCGACGACCGCTGGCGGGCACTTGCCCGGGCGGCGCTGCGCGACGACGTGTACGGGCTGCACCGGGCGCTGACCGCGGCCGTGCTGCGCGAGGCGCCGCCGGACGGGAGGGCGAAGGAGCGGGTAGACGCATGGGTGGCGAGCAACCCGGCCTCCGACCGCTGCCTCCAGACCCTCGCCGAGATCCGCGTGGGGCGGGTATTCGACACGACGACGCTGCCGGTGGCGGTCCGCGAGGTGCGGAACCTGCTGGTGGCGCGCTCGCAGAGCTGAGAAGTCCATACATCGGTGTGCTCTTGCCATGGGCGGAGCTGTACTTACGATTCATAATTGACGGCGCAAGTATTTCTCCTACGTGAGGGAGCACATCGCCATGTCCGTAACCACACGCACGGTCCTTCCGACCGGCACCTGGGCCGTGGACCCGGCCCATTCGAGCGTCGAGTTCTCCGCCAAGCACCTCGGCATCGCCACCGTTCGCGGCGTCTTCAACGACTTCGAGGGCAGCTTCGAGGTCGGTGAGGACGGCTACGCCCGAGCGCACGGGACCGTTCAGGTCGCGTCGATCGACACCAACGAGGACCAGCGCGACAACCACCTGCGCTCCGAGGACTTCTTCCACGCGGAGTTGCACCCGGAGCTCTCGTTCGAGTCCACCGAGATCCGCCCGCTCGACGAGGACGCCTTCGTGATCCACGGCGAGCTCACCATGCGCGGCATCACGCGCCCGGTGGCGCTCGAGGCGGAGCTGCAGGGAAGCGAGATCGACCCGTGGGGCAACGAGCGAGTCGCGCTCGAGGCCCGCGGCCAGCTCAACCGCGGCGACTGGGGGATGACCTTCAACCAGGCGCTCGGCAGCGGGAACATGCTCGTCTCGGACAGGATCAAGCTGTCGCTCGACATCTCCGCGATCAAGCAGGAGCAGTAACCGCGATGACGGCGCCGATCCGGGGGGCGTGATGCGGGCCTCTCGGTAGCCTGCGCTTGGGTGCGGGAGCTGCTAGAGGACCTGATGGATGCGGCGGCGAGGAGGGCCGAGTACGCGGACGCCCGCTTCGTGCACACGCGCCTCGAGCGGCTGGCCACGCGAAACGGCGGCGTCGACCGGCTCGACACCCGCGAGACCGAGGGAATCGGGGTGCGTGTACGAGTGGGCGGGTCCTGGGGCTTCGCCTCGACCGGCGGTACGTCGAAGGCGGACGCTGAAGCGGCGCTCGAGCAGGCGCTGGCTGTGGCGGCGGCGCAGCCCTCAGCCGCCGGCGCCGAGCTCGCCCCCGAGCCGCCCGCTCGCGGGGACTACGAGAGCCCGTTCGAGCGCGATCCCTTCGGCGTGCCGCTCGAGGAGAAGCTCGCCGTGCTCGTCGCCGCCGACGCCGGACTCCGCACAGAACCCGGCGTGGTCCTGACCCGGGCCAGCTTCGAGGGGATGCGCGTGGACAAGCTGTTCGCGTCCACCGAGGGGGCGCTCTGCCGGCAGCGGCTCACCGAGTGCGGCGGCGGGCTCAGCGCGGTCGCTGTCGACCGCGACCAGAGCCAGATCCGCTCCTACCCCGCGTCGCACGGAGGACTCGTGAGGCAGGCCGGCTACGAGCACTTCCTCACGCTCGACCTCGCGGGCGAGGCGCCGCGGGTGTCCGAGGAGACCGTGGCGCTGCTGCGCGCCCCCGCCTGCGCCGCCGGCCGCAGGACGCTGGTCCTCGCCGGCGAGCAGCTGGGCACCCAGATACACGAGTCGATCGGCCACGCCGTGGAGCTCGACCGCGTGCTCGGCCGCGAGGCGTCGTACGCCGGCACCAGCTTCATGCCCGCCGGCGCGATCGGGTCGCTGCGCGTCGGCTCGCCCCTGGTCAACGTGACGGCGGACGCCGGGAGCGCCGGCGGTCTCGGCTCGTTCCGCTGGGACGACGAGGGCGTGGAGGGCCGGGCCGTGCCGATCGTCCGCGACGGCGTGCTGGCCGGCTTCCTGTCGTCCCGCGAGACGGCCGTCGAGATCGGCCTGGAGCGCTCCGGCGGCTGCATGCGAGCCGAGGACCACGCCCGCCAGCCAATCGTGCGGATGACGAACGTCAACCTCGAGCCCGGCGAGGCCGGCACGCTCGAGGACCTGATCGCCGCGACCGACGACGGCCTGCTGATCGAGACGAACCGCTCGTGGTCGATCGACGACCGCCGGCTCCACTTCCAGTTCGAGGGCGAGGCGGCCTGGGAGATCGCCGGCGGAGAGCGGCGGCGGCTGCTGCGAAACCCCAGCTACGCGGGCGTGACGCCAGAGTTCTGGGCGAGCTGCGACGCGGTGTGCTCGCCGTCGGAGTGGCGGCTCGTGTCGCTGCTCGACTGCGGCAAGGGCGAGCCGGGGCAGATCATGAGGGTGTCGCACGGGTGCGCGCCGGCGCGCTTCCGCGACGTGGAGGTCGGGGTGGCGTGAGCAGTTTGGAGCTGGCGCGTCGCGCGGCCGCGGCCGCGCGAGGCGACGCGCTGGCACATGTGGTCCGGGAGCGCTCGCTGACGCTGCGCTTCGCGGACGGCCGTCCGACGCAGGCGACGGCGGTGGACGACGCCTCGGTGGAGCTGGCGGTGGTGCGCGACGGGCACGTGGGCCGGGCGGCCGTGAACTCCGCAGACGACGCGGCGCTGCGCGACTGCGTGAAGCGCGCGGAGGTGGCGGCGGACGCCGCGGCGGCGGCATCGCGCCCCGGCGTGCACCCTGGCTTTGGCACAACCGACCTCTCAGCTGGGGTGAAGGCCGCGCACGAAGGCCACGATCCGGCCACCGCCGCGCTCGACCCCTGCGTCGGCGGCGCCGCGCTCGCCGCGGTCTTCTCGGTCGCCGGCCGGCGTGGGGTCTCGGCCCACGGCATCTGGAGCGCCGCCGAGCAGGAGCGGGCGGTGGCGACGCCCTCGGGCCACGTCGCCCTCGACCGCACCACGGACGCCTTCATGAAGGTCATCCTCGTCGCGCCGGGCGGCCGCTCCGGCTACGCCTCCCAGACCGCGGTGGCCACCGGGGCGCTCGAGCCCGAGCGGCTAGCCGAGCTGGCGGCCGCCAAGGCGTCCCTTCCGGGCGACCCGGTCGAGCTTCCCCCGGGCGAGTATCCGGTGGTGATGGAGCCCCACGCGGTGGGCTGGCTGCTCGACCTCCTCGGGGACACGGCGCTCAACGGGCTGGCCCACGCCGAGGACCGCGGCGCGCTCAGCGGCCGGCTCGGCGAGATGGTCACCGCCCCGTCGGTCAACCTCGCCGACTCGCCCCGCGCGGCGTCCACACTCCCCCGCACCTTCGACGCGGAGGGCGTGGCGAAGTGCCCGATGCCGCTGATCCAGGACGGCATCGCCCACGCCGTGACGCACGACCTCCACAGCGCCGCTCTGGCGGGGACGGCGTCGACCGGCCACGCCACCGCGCCCGGCGGCCACCCGGACGGGCCCCGCCCGGTGAACCTGGTGCTCGCGGGAGGCGGCGCTGCGGACCTCGACGACCTGTGCGCGCCGGTGGAGCGCGGCGTCTACGTGACCCGGCTCTGGTACGCGAACGTGGTGCGACCGAAGGAGACGCTCATCACGGCGGTCACTCGCGAGGGCACCTTCCTGATCGAGGACGGCCGCGTGACCCGGCCGCTGCGCGACCTGCGCCTGACGGACTCGGTCCTCGGGATCCTGTCGCGCGTATCCGACCTGACCGCGGGCCAGGAGCTCGTCAGCGACGGCGAGTTCTACGGCCGCCGCTTCGCCTACGGCGTGGTGTGCCCGGGGATGCGGGCGAGCGCGGCGCGCTTCACCGGCGCCGCCGGCAGTTAGATCTTCAGGAGGACGATGATGTTCGCGACGAAGATCAGCGCGAACGCCACGGTCCAGCGGTTCAGGTTCCGCTCGACCAGGGAGCCGCCTCCGAACGGGCCCGCGCCCGTACCCACGCCGAAGGCTCCGGACAGGCCGGAGTCCTTGCCCGAGTGCATCAGCACCAGGGCGATGAGCACCACGCACAGGATGATCTGGAGACCGCTGAGGATCGCTTCCATCGGCCAGGAAGCTTAGCTGGGCGTCCGCGCCCCGGGCTCGGGCGGGGTCCCCTCGAGCCGGTCGAGCTCGCGCAGGATCTCGATCGCCTCGTCGCGCAGGTCGCGGTCGACCGCCCTCCAGTCCTCGCGCGAGACCTTGCCCATCCGGTGGTCGAGCTCGGCGTCGCGGATCTCGCGGTACTTGGCCTCCTTGGCGGCGCGAAGCTCTTCGATGCGGGTCTGGTCCTGGCGCTCCTCTTGGTCGCCCCTTCGCAGCGGAACCGTTACGACGAGGGCGATGAGGGCGGCCAGGGCGAGGAGGGCGAGGCCGTACTCCATCACGCGCGCGTCAGCTCGCGCCCCACCCGGGCCGCGTACAGCGAGCGCACCCGGCGCAGGCGCGCCTCCGGCGAGGGCCACGCCGCCACAAGCGCGCCCAGCACGGCGATCGCGCCGCCGATCCAGATCCACGCCACCAGCGGCGACACGATCGCCCGGAAGGCCGCCGGCGGTGGGTCCTCGCGGTAGAGCTCGGCGAGCGTCCCGATCACGAAAGCCTGGACTCGTCCCGGCGAGTCCCCGAACTGCCGGTCCGCCCGGGCGATCGGTCCCTCCAGCGAGATGAGGTCCGGCCGCACCGCCAGCCAGAAGTCGCGCCGCAGACCCCAGCGCACGTCCACCTCGCTCGTGGCCTCCCCCTCGAAGAAGCGGGAGATGGCGCCCTTGGAGGGGTCCCCGGTCGAGTAGTAGTTGCGCGACGGGTGGAGGGTGAAGGACTGGTCGCCGCGCCGCACATCCATGACCGCGCCGAACGAGATCGGGGCGCCGGTGCCGCCCCCGTCGCCGCCCAGGCGGGCCGTGGCCTCGCGGTACGTCACCTCGTAGTCGCCCACCCGCATCGTCTCCCCGGGCGAGAGGCGCACGTCGCGCTGCTCGATGAACGCCGAGGAGGCGGCCACCCCGAGGAAGAGCACCGCGATCCCGGCGTGGACGAGGTAGCCGCCGTACCGGCGCCGGTTGCGGCCGGCCAGGCGCGCCAGCGCGCGCGGCCAGGACTCCCGCGTCATCACCCGCCGCGCCGAGGCGCCGCGCACGAACTCCTGCCCCACCACCCCGAGGACGAAGGCGACGAAGGCGAACATCAGAAGCGACGGCACGCTGTCGCCGGCGTCGGTGAACGCAAGCAGGACCACGGCGGCGAGGACGGCCAGCGCGGCCGGAACCGCCACGATCCGAAGCAGCCGCTTCGGCGTCACCCGCCGCCACGCCAGCACCGGCCCGATCCCAGTCAGCAGCACCAGCACGAGCGCCAGCGGCGTGACGATGCGGTTGAACCAGGGCGGGCCCACCGTTTCCTCGGTGCCGGTCAACGCCTCCGAGATCAGCGGGAAGAACGTGCCCCACAGCACGACCAGGCAGAGCCCCACCAGCACGAGGTTGTTCAGCAGGAAGAAGGCCTCGCGCGACAGCAGCGAGTCGAGCCGCGCCGAGGAGCGCAGGTCCGCCAGCCGCGCCAGGATCAGCCCCGCCGACAGCGCGATGACGCACGCGATGAAGATGAGCATCTGCACGCCGATGGTCGACGCCCCGAAGGCGTGGATCGAGTCGAGGATGCCGCTCCGCACCAGGAAGGTGCCCAGTAGCGCCAGCGTGAAGGTCGCGCAGATCAGCGAGACGTTCCAGACCTTCAGCATCCCCCGCTTCTCCTGCACCATGATCGAGTGCAGGAACGCGGTGCCCACGAGCCAGGGCATGAGCGACGCGTTCTCGACCGGGTCCCAGGCCCAGTAGCCGCCCCAGCCCAGCTCGGAGTACGACCACAGCGCGCCGAGCAGGATGCCGGTGCCGAGGAAGGTCCAGGCGATCAGCGCGAAGCGCCGCGTGGCGCGGATCCAGTCCGCTCCGGTGCGCCGCGCGATCAGCGCCCCGATCGCGAAGGCGAACGGGATCGAGAAGCCGACGTAGCCCGTGTAGAGCATCGGCGGGTGGATCATCATGGCCGGGTGGCGCAGCAGCGGGTTCAGCCCGGCGCCCTCCTCCGGCACCACCGCGAGCGTGTCGAACGGGTTCTCCCAGCCCACCATCAGGAACAGGAAGAACCCCGCGACGCAGGCCAGCACGGCGGTGGCCCAGGGCGCGATGTCGCGCAGCGAGCGCCGGGTGAGGAACAGGACGGCGCTCGCAAACAGCGACAGCAGCGTCGCCCACAGGAGCAGCGACCCGTCCTGGGTGGCCCAGACGGCAGTGAACTTGTAGAAGGTCGGCGTGTCGGTGGACGAGGCCTCGGCCACCAGCGCGTAGGAGAGGTCCGAGCGCAGGAAGGCGGCCTCGAGGATCGCGAAGGCGCCCACGCAGAGCGCCGCCAGGCAGTAGACCGCCCGCCGCCCCGAGGTCACCCACTGGCCCCGCCCGGAGACCGCGCCGTAGACCGACGCCCCCGCCGCGTACAGCGCGGTGAAGAGGCCGATCGTCAGGCAGGCGGAGCCAACGCCGGCCACGCTAGGAGCTCTGCTTGTCCTCGGTGAACTTCGACGGGCACTTGGTCACGAGCGAGTCGCGCTCCGCGAGGAACGTGCCGTTTCTCAGCTCGCCCGAGACGATCACCTCGCGTCCCTCCCGGAACGGGTCCGGGACCACGCCGGTGTAGACCACGGGGACCGAGGCGGTGCCTTCACGGTCGCGGATCCTGAACCTGAGCTCGTCGCCCCGCCGCGCGATCGAGTCGTTCACGACCTTCCCGGTGAGGTCGTAGGAGCGGCCCTCGCGCAGCTCCGATGGCTGGGCGGCCTCGGAGGAGGCGCTGAAGCTGGTGTACACGAGCACCGCTGCCAGGCAGATGGCGGCGCCGAGGGCCACCGCGAGCCTGATCTTCCGCTTGCGGGCGGGGTTCATCCCCTCGGATTCTGGCAGGCGTCAGCTGCGCCGACTCGGATGCCCGTCGCCCGGCCAGGGCGACAGCAGCAGGATCAGGCGGGCGTCGCTCACGGCCCGCACCTCGCGGCGCTCACTGGGCTCGAAATGGGCCAGGAAGCCGGGGCCGCCGGTCACGGTCTGGCCGCCTTGCTCGATCTCGACCTCGCCCGCGGCCACCATCAGCCAGGCGCGCTCATGCACCTGGTGCTCCTGCAGCCGCTCGCCGCCCGGCAGGTTGAGCGCGATCACGCGGGTCTCGTCGTCCGAGCGCAGCACCTCGGGGTGGTGGGGCTCGACGGGAAGCGAAGCCACGTCCCAGCTATCCATGGGCCGGATCTTATGCTGCGGCGGGTTCCGCCTCCCGCTCCGCGCGCCTCGCCATCCACTCCGCGCCCGGGTGGTCGGTCAGCCCGTGCACGATCACCGAGACGAACACCACCAGGGCCGCGATCCCGGTGACCCGCTCGGCATCGGGCACCGCCGCACCCAGCACGAACAGGGCGAATGTCATGGTCGCCACGCCCTTCGGCCCGAACCACGACATGAAGGCCTTCCCCGCTGCGTCCACCTGCCGGGTGCCAGTGAGCGCGCTGAACACCGCCACAGGCCTCGCCACGAGCAGCGTGAAGGCCGCGATCGCCACCGCCGCCCAGCCGTCCTCGAACAGGATGTCGAACGACAGGATCGCCCCGAAGACCAGGAAGACGCCGAGCTTCACCACCTCGAGGATGTCCTCGGCGCGGGTTTCGAAGCATTCGCGGATGTCCGGCCGCCAGATCCCGAAGGCGATGGCGCAGACGAACACGGCGATGAATCCGTTGCCCTCCGGCGGCAGCACCGCCGTCCCATAGGCCACGAAGGCCACGCCGAGCGCGTACATCGACTTCTGGTGCGCGCTCGGCCCTCCCGCGAGCCCCTTCTGGCGCGGCATCAGCCGCGCCGCCACGAACGCGACGAGCAGCCCCGTGGCGAGGCCGATCCCGACGTCCTGGAGCACGAACTCCCACCAGACGAAGTCCTCGCTCTGCCCCGCGGCCGCGGTCAGCGCCAGCACGGCCGGCAGGGCGAGCCCGTCGTTCAGGCCGGACTCCAGGTTCAGCGAGTGCCGGAGGATCCGCGGCACGCGCGGGTTGGTCACCACGCTCGAGGAGAGCACCGGGTCCGTGGGCGAGAGCAGCGCACCCAGCAGGAAGCACTCGGTCCACCCCAGGTTCGTGAGCGCGGAGGCGACCACCGCGACCAGGCCGGCGGTGATCGGCATGGCCAGCACCAGGTTGCGGAGCGGCACGTGCCACGCCGTCTGGAGCATCTCCTCCTCCACCTCGAGCCCGTCGCGGAAGAGGATCAGGATGAGGGCGATCACGGCGAGCCCCTGCACGAAGCCGGAGGTGGGATCGAGGTCGAGCACCTCGAGGCCACCGTCGCCGAGGACGAAGCCGGCGACGACGAAGGCGGCCGTCAGGGAGAGGAAGCTGCGGCGGGCGAGCCCGGCGACGAGGGCGCCGGCCATCAGGAGGAAGCCGAAGACCGCAAGGGGCTCCTGGAGGAAGTCGACACCCGCGGCGATCGGCGGCACCCGCGAAACTGTGGCAGTTGACGGGGGTTCGGACGACCGTGCGGCGATCCGGCTACCGTGACTGGCGCGTGAGGAGGGCTCTGGGCGGACAGGACTGCGCGCGGCCGTGCCGCGGGCGTGCGGCGAGGCGGGCGCGTCCGCGACGCGCGCGGGGGGTGCTCGCGGCGCTCGCCGCATTGGTGGCGCTGCCCGCGGCGGCCGGCGCGGCCGAGCTTCCGCGCGCCCAGACGCTGTCCAGCGGCTGGGAGATGCGCTGGCAGCCCGCCGCCCCCGCCCCGGAGCAGCCTCCGCCCCCCTTCGAGGGCCAGCCCGAGGGCGTTCCGGGCGAGCAGCCGGGCACGGCCGGCTCGACGCCGCCGAGCCAGGCCGCGAGCCAGTGGACCGAAGCGGCCGTGCCGAGCGTCTTCAACACAACGGCCGTCGCCTCCGAGTACGGGGGCACCGTCCGCCGCTACCGGCTGCGCTTCACCGGCCCCAGCACGCCCCCGGGGTTCCGCTGGCTGATCAGGTTCGACAGCGTCCGCCGCGCCGCCACCGTGCTCCTGAACGGGCGCCGGCTCGGCCGCAACACCGACCCGTACACCCCCTTCACCTTCGAGGCCCGCGGCCTCAGGCCCGAGCGGCCGAACACGCTCGTCGTGATCGTCGACAGCCGCAAGGACCCCCGCCTGCCGGAGGGCTGGTGGAACTGGGGCGGGATCGTCCGCCCGGTGCGCCTGATCCCGGCCGGCCGCGCCCACCTCCACGACCTCGGGACGATGTCCGACGTCACCTGCCGCGGGGCCGCGAGGAACTGCCGCGCCGAGCTGCTCGTGGACGGCATGTTGGAGCGCAGCGGCGAGCGCCCGATCGAGCCCACCCTCGAGGTCGCGCTCCGCTCCCCCAGCGGCCGCCTGACCCGCAAGCTCTTCCGCCTACCGCGCCAGAGGGGCGAGCGGCGCCGGGTCCAGGTCTCGATGCGCGTGCCGGCGCCGCAGCTGTGGCGCCCCGAGGAGCCGAGCCTCTACAGGGCGCGGATCATCCTGCGCGCCGGCGACCGGGTCCAGCAGGTGGAGCGCCGCCGCGTGGGGCTTCGCTCGGTCGAGGTGAAGGGCGGCCGGCTCTACTTGAACAACCGGCAGATCAAGCTCGCCGGCGCCTCGATCCATGAGGACATGCCGGGCCGAGGCGCGGCGCTCACGCGCGCCGACAACGCCCGCATCGTGGCCGACCTGCAGGAGCTCGGCGCGAACGTCACGCGCGCCCACTACGTGCTCAACGAGGACCTGCTCTCGCGCCTCGACCGGGCCGGGATCATGGTCTGGAACCAGGCCCCGATCTGGCAGCGCGACCGGGGCGCCAACATCCTGCGGATCGACAGCCAGCGGCGCCGGGCCTGGGAGACGGTGAGGCGCACGGTGATTGCCGCCCGCAGCCACCCCTCGGTGATCACGCACTCGGTGGCGAACGAGCTCTGGTCGCGCCCGGACGACCGCCCCGGGGTCACGCGCCGCTTCCTCGAGGCCGCGCAGCGCGAGGCGCGCGATCTGGACCCGACGCTCCCGATCTCGGTCGACATCAACGGCCTCCCCCATCACCCCGAGCAGTTCACCTACCACGACTTCGACATGCTCGGTATCAACCAGTACTTCGGCTGGTACAGGTGGGTGGAGAACTTCGACGACCTGCCGCTCTACCTCCAGGAGATGCGCGACCACTATCCGCAGCTCGCGCTCGTGATGACGGAGTTCGGCGCCGAGGCCCGCCCCGAGCTGGCGGGCGCCCCGGCGGACCTCAAGGGCAGCTACGCCTTCCAGAACTTCCACTTCCAGCGCACGATGGACGTGGCAGACGCCGCGGCCATCTCCGGGGCGATCTACTGGACCCTCCGGGAGTTCGAGATCTTCCCGGGCTGGCGCGGCGGGGCCGGGCGCCGCCCGCCGCAGTTCGAGCCCAACACACGCCACCAGAAGGGCCTCCTGACGTACGAGGGGGACAAGAAGCCGGCCTGGTTCGTCGCGCGGGACCGCTTCTTCGCGACGCCGCTGTACCCCTGAGCCGCGCGGCTAAAGGCCGGGACGGCCGCGGCCGATCCTTCTGATCATGAGCCGCCTCCGCCTCATCGTCGCCGCGCTCGGCGCCTGCCTCGCCCTCGCGGCTCCCGCCGGCGCCCAGGAGTCCGAGGACGTCATGCGCGTGGAGAACGCCGTGACCTACCTCGGGCCCGCGAAGCGAGCGGCCTCCGACGAGGTGGCCGAGGGCCGGCGCGCCGCCGCCCGGGCGCTGGCCAAGTGCGAGAGCCGCGGCCCGGGCTGGAGCCGGATCCGCGCGGTGCGCGTGCCGGCGCAGCGCAACCTCTACAGGCGCGGCGCGAAGACGCTGTGGAG
>DASZJZ010000323.1:0-2327 GCA_035947555.1 Thermoleophilaceae bacterium
CCCGCGGCGGCCTGAGCCTCCGCGCCGCCGCCGAGGTCCGCATGGCGGTCATCGAGCGCCGCACCGGCCGACGGCCTCCGTCGCACACCGTCAAGCGTGACGGCCGCATGGCGCGAGACTGGGTGTCGCAGTACGCGGACATCATCGCCGGGCGGTACCTGTCGACCGAGTGGCCGCGACTCATCACCGTAGATAGCTTCGATGTGCGGGTCACGGCGTTCGACGCGAAGGGGAACCCGCTGAAGAAGGGGAAGCACCTCTACTCGGTGTTCGCCGCGGTCGGCTACGGACCAGGCAACCACCGCGGACAGCTCTGGCATGTGGCGGCGTTCGCCGGCGAGAGCGAGCGGGAGTTCCGCGAGTTCTTCCAGCAGCTCGGCGGGCAGCCCGAGGTCGTCGTATGCGACGGGTCGTGGGCCATCCGCAACGCCGCCGCCTGGGCCTTCCCGAAGGCCGAGGTTACCCGTGCGCGTGGCACCTCTACAACGGCCTCCGCCAGCACATACGCCGCGCCGGCCTCTACAACAGCCGCCGGCGCATCTTCCAAGTGCTCCGCGAGGACATGTTCTGGCATCCGGCGCGCTGGGACCACTTCGAGCGCGTCTTCGCCCGCTACCGCAACGCCGACCTCTCTCAGGCCGACCCGAAGGTCGCCGCGGGCATCGCGGACATCGTCAAGTGGCGCCGGCGCAATCGCCAGGCCATCAACCGGCTCTCACCGCAGACACACTGGCCGCGCGACCTCAAGCACTCGGAGGAGCGGCTCGACACCATCCAGGACCGCCTTGGCGACCGCCGCCGCGCTTTCCGCACCCCCACCGCTTGAACTGCATCCTCAAGCTGATGACGATGGAGTTGCGGGGCGAGGCGAGCGTCACCGCATGGGCGCGCGTCCTGCGCGAGAACCACCGCGACCACGCGGGCAAGCCGCCGCCGCATCGCCAGCACGACGGAGAGGTGCTCATCCCGTAAGTGGAGCCGCCGACGGTCGAGGGGCGCTCCGAGCGGAGCGCTATGTTGCCCGAGCCGTTTCCCAGCCGAGGTTCGCACAGACCTCCAGCGTCGCCGCTGCTCTGTTCATCGTGTAGAAGTGCAGGCCAGGCGCGCCGCCACGGAGCAGCTCCTGACAGAGCAGCGTGGCGTGCTCCACGCCAATGCGGCGAACTTCCTCCGGGCGGTCCGCCACCGACTGCAACCGCTCGGCGAGCTCTAGCGGGATGTTGGTACCCGACATCGCGGCCATGCGCTCGACCTGGCGCACGTTCGTGATTGGCATGACGCCCGGAACGATGGGTGCGGTCGCACCTCGTGCAGCCAGCCTCTCAACGAGCGCGAAGTAGTCGTCCGCACGGTGGAAGAACTGCGTCAGCCCAAAATCGGCCTCGCGGAGCTTCGCCGCCTGATGACGCCAGTCGGCCTCCCGCGACTCAGCAGCCGGATGCCCCTCCGGGTGGACAGCCACGCCAACGCACGGGAAGCCAAGCTCCCGCGCCAAGTGAACGAGCTCCGCCGCGTAGCGGAGGTCGCCTTCCGGCAGCGCCTCGGTCGCCGACAGCGGCGGGTCCCCGTGCAAGGCAAGCAGGTTGCCAACGCCCGCGCCCCGATAGCGCTGCATCAGCGCCACCAGCTCATCCCGGTGATGCGCAGCACACGTCAGGTGGGCGAGCGGCAGCAGAGGCGAGTCGACCAGCCGCACTACGAGGTCGTGCGTCCGCTCGCGTGTCGAGCCTCCTGCACCGTAAGTCACGGCCACGAAGGCAGGCCCCAGCGGCGACAGCTCCGCGAGGGCGTCCTCCAGCGCCGCAGCCGACTCCGGCGTTCGAGGCGGCCACAGCTCGAACGAGACAAACCGTCCGTGGCCGATGCGGTCAACGACCGTGAGCATCGCGGCAGCCTAGCGGCAAGCCGCCAGCGGACGGGAGCCGCGAGTCAGGAGCGCGCCGCTACGGCCCGACCCCCGCGCTCGTCCGCGCTCCGGCGTCCCAACTAAGTCCCCAGGGGAAGGGGTCTGAGGCGCCCGAGACCCATTCCACCGGAAACGAAGGACCCCCGCTTCGGCGGGGCTTCCGACGATGGGCGCGGCTGGTTTCGAACCAGCGACCTCTCGCGTGTGAAGCGAGCGCTCTCCCACTGAGCTACGCGCCCTCGGTGGGAGGCCGATTGTAGAAGAGGCGGCGGGCGCGTCCGAGCGCGGCGGGTCAGTCGCCGGCCTCGCGCTTAGCCCGCTCCTCGAGGCGCTCCTCGGGCGACGGGACGTCCTCGACGTCCTCGAACGGCGTGGGGGTGCCCTCGAGGGCACCGGCGTCGTTCGGCGTGGCGTCGTCGGG
>DASZJZ010000324.1:0-10133 GCA_035947555.1 Thermoleophilaceae bacterium
GGCGGGCGGCGCCGAGGCCCAGACCCTCCGGCGGCCTGTCGACGAGGCGGCGACCAGCCATGGTCCGGCGGCCGCCGGCACGGGCCCCTTCCCCACCACGCCGCCCGCGGCCCATCCGGGAACAAACGGCGGCTCGGCGGCCGCGCACGGCGGCGGCACGTCCGCGCCCGCGGAGGACATCGATCCCCACCGCCCCCTCTTCGGCCGCAAGCGCGACACCGGGCCGGCTCGCGAGCCTCGGCCCGGCTTCGACGACGTCTCCGAGCCCATGGCCACCATCGAGATCGACGGTCGCTTCCGCGAGCTCAACCAGGCCTTCAGCGACCTCGTCGGCTATCCCGAGCAGGAGTTCAAGTCCGCCAGCTGGCCCCCGGTCATGGACCGCGCGAACCTCGGCAAGCACCGTGAGCAGATGAAGCGTCTGCTCGCCGGCGAGATCGACTCGGCCGACGTCAATACCGGCTACGTGCACGCCCAGGGCCTCCTCGTGCCGGTGATCGGCACGATCACGCTGGTCAAGCAGGACGGCGAGCCGGACCACTTCCTGCTCGCGACCAAGTCGTAACGCGCGTACGCGCCAGGCCCCGAGGCCACGCCGATAGGCTCATCCGTCGTGGTCGACGACAGCGGCATCCTCCCCTGGCTCGAGCGTATGCGCGACGAGGTGCCCGGCGTAGAGCTGCTCGATGCCCACACCCACATCGGCTCGAACGACCCCGACGAATACCGCTGCAGCCGCGCCGAGCTGGTCGAGCGGCTCGAGCTGATCGACGCCAGGGCGATCGTCTTCCCGATGCATGAGCCCGACGGCTACCCGCCGGCCAACGACATGGTCATCGCCGAGGCCGAGGCCTCGGACGGGCGCCTGTTCCCCTTCTGTCGGCTCGACCCCAACAAGCAACCTCTCGAGGAGGCCCGCCGCGCCCTCGACGCCGGCGCGCGCGGCATCAAGCTCCACCCTCGCGCCGAGGGCTTCTCGCTCCACCACCCGGACCTCCAGCCGGTCTTCGAGCTCGCCCACGAGCGCCGCCTGCCGATCCTCTGCCACGCCGGCCGCGGCATCCCCGCCCTGGGCCGCCACTCGATCGAGGTCTGCTCGCGCTATCCGGACCTCCGGCTGATCCTGGCCCACGCCGGGATCTCCGACCTGTCCTGGATCTGGCACGAGGCCCCCGACCACCCCAACCTGTTCTTCGACACCGCCTGGTGGTCGCCGAGCGACGTGCAGGCGCTCTTCGCCCTGGTGCCGCCCGGCCAGATCCTTATGGCCAGCGACGCGCCCTACGCCACGCCGGCCTGGGGCGCCACGATGGCCCTCAGACACGGCCTGCAGGTCGGCCTCTCGCCGGACGCCCTGCGCGAGCTCGCCGGCGGCCAGGCGCTCCGTCTCCTGAACGGCGAGGAGCCGCGCGACCTCGGCCCCCCTGCCGGCATCGACTCCCTCTCCCGCGACCCCCTGCTAGAGCGGGTCTACTCCTTCCTGATCTCCGCCATCGGCCAGATGTTCCACGGCGTCGACCCGCACGAGTCGCTGGCGCTGGCACGGCTCGCCTGCGACGTGGGCGAAGACGTGCCCCACGGCCCGGTCTACGAGAGCATCATCTCGCTCCTCGACGCCCGCGATGCCTACGACCCCACGGGCGACGGACGCCCCGGTCGGCTCACGCCGGGAGTCCACTTGATCATCGTCGCGGCCGCGCTGGCGCGCACTCCGGACGTCGCGCTCCCGGAGAACCCGCGTTTTGGCTCAGAGACTCCGGGTAGCGCCGTCAAATAGGCCGTCCGGAGCCGCCTGGCGGACCGAATGGGACGCCGGGCGGAAACGGACGGCCCACTTCTTCGCCCGTCCTACTCGGCGAGCACGAAGATCTCGAAGCCGAGCGCCGGGTGAAACATCACCTGGCTGTGGTAGCCGACCACATCACGCCCGGCGATCTCCTCCACCGCCGAGGTGAAGCGCTCCGCCGTGGCCTCCTGGAACGTCAGCCGGACCTTGCGGACGAGGTCCTCCTCGCCGCGGTCGACGAGCGTCCGCTCCACCGTGGTGAGGATGCCCTCGAGAACCGTGATCAGGTAGTTGTCGAAGGCGTACGTCTTCGCCTTCGTCGGCCCGCGGCCGTAGTACTCGGCGAAGATGTTGACGATCGCGTTCGAGATCGCCGCGAGCCGCTCCCCCTCCACGACCGTAATGCTACGCGGCGGCGGCGCCCGCGGCGGAGAGCCGGTCGAGCGAGCGGCGCAGCAGGCGCGACACGTGCATCTGCGAGACCCCCACCCGTTCGGCGATCTCCGCCTGCGTCATGTCGCGCTCGAAGCGCAGCCGCAGGATGAGCCGCTCGCGCGGCGGCAGCGCCGCCAGGCTGCCGCGCAACGTCTCGCCGATCTCGACGAGCTCGAAGCCCCGGTCCTCCTCCGCCAGCGAGTCCGCGTACGTCCAGGAGCCGTCGTCACCCGCGCCAGGGCGGGGGGCGTCGAGCGATGCGGCCTCGTAGACCGTGGCCGCCTCCATCGCCTCGAGCACGTCCTCCACGGGGGCGCCGATAGCCTCCGCCACGTCGCGTGGCCGCGGAGCGCGACCCAGCCGGGAGGGCAGCGAGCCGAGCGCGTCGCTCACCTTCAGCGCCAGCTCCTGCGTGGCCCGCGGCACGTGCACCGACCAGCCCTTGTCGCGAAAGTGCCGCTTCAGCTCGCCGAGCATCGTCGGCACGGCGTAGCGGGCGAAACCTTCCCCCCGAACGGGGTCGTAGCGGTCGATCGCCTTCAGCAGTCCCAGGCTCGCCACCTGCACCAGGTCGTCGAGCGACTCGCCCGCATGGCGGTAGCGCGACGCGAGCTGGCGAGCGAGCGGCAGGAAGCGCAGCACGAGCTCCTCGCGAGCGGCGAGATCGCCCTCGCGGTGGTACCTCAGCAGCAGACGTGCGTCCTCGTAGGTCCGCTGCTCGGGAGACTCAGGCGCCGCCGGCTCGCAAGCCGAGACGGCAACAGCCACGGGACGAGCACCTCCTCCGGCGACAACCGACCATTTCGATTATCACCCTTCGAGCGGGCTCCGAAACCAATGGGGGGATCGCGCGGGTCAGCGCACGGAGCCGGCGTCGTCCACCATCTCGAGGCGCTCCTCGAGGCGCGTGATGGCGAACACCCGCTGCACGGGATCCGGCCCCCGCACGATCACGACGCGGCGACCCTGGTCCCGGGCGCGCTCGTCCGCCGTGACGATGCAGCGGAGGCCGGTGGAGTCGAGGAAGGTCAGCTTCGAGAGATCGACGACCACGGTCGGCGGCGACTCCGCCTCGACCTTGCGGAGCTCCTCCTGCACCTTGGCGACCGTGGACAGGTCGAGTTCACCCAGAAGGGCGACATGTACGAGTCCGTTCCTCTCCTCGGTCTTGACCTCGAGGATCTCCACCGGCCTGCAACCTAGCGGAGTCCCGCCCTCTTGGCGAGTTGCCAGGCGAACATGGCTGGCCATACTACGGCCGGTGGAGCCCCTTCAACCGTTGCTGGCCGACCCGCGCCGGTCGGCGGTCCTGTGCGACATCGACGGCGTGCTCGCGCCGATCGTGCGGCGCGCCGACGAGGCGCGCGTGAGCAGGCCGGCCTCGGTGCTGCTCGGCCGGCTCGCCCGCCGCTTCGGCCTGGTGGCCTGCGTGACGGGCCGGTCGGCCGCGGACGCCCGTCGCCTCGTGGGCGTGGGCGGGATCGCCTACGCCGGCTCGCACGGCGCGGAGCTGCTCGAGCCGGGCGCGGCGCGGCCGCGAATCGACGAGGCCTTCAAGAGGTGGGAGGGCGACGTCAAGGCGTTCGTTGCCGAGCGCGACACGCCCGAGCTGCGCAGGTTGCGCGTGCGAATCGAGGACAAGGGGCCGATCGCGGCCTTCCACTGGCGCGGGGTACCCGACGAGGACGCCGCCCGCGGCCGGCTCGAGGACGTGGCGGGCGAGGCCGAGCAGGCCGGGCTGGCGATCCACTGGGGCCGCAAGGTGCTCGAGATCCGGCCGCCGGTGGAGTTCGACAAGGGGCGGGCGGTGCGCTCGCTGGTGGAGGCGGCGTC
Source organism: Thermoleophilaceae bacterium (assembly GCA_035947555.1). Lineage (GTDB taxonomy): Bacteria > Actinomycetota > Thermoleophilia > Solirubrobacterales > Thermoleophilaceae > JACVRW01. The sequence goes on from DASZJZ010000324.1 coordinate 4,055, forward strand.
GTCGCAGGCGGCGCTGTTCGCGGGCGACGACACCACCGACCTCGACGCCTTCGACGCTCTCAGGCGCATGCAGGAGGAGGGGGCCCTGGAGGCGAGCGTGCTCGTGGGAGTGCGCTCGGACGAGGGACCGCCGGCGATAGTGGAGCGGGCCGACCTCGTGGTGGACGGCGTGGAGGGCTTCACGCGGGTGCTCGCGGCCCTCGACGGGCCGTGAGGTTCCGGGACCTGCTGCGGGTCTCGGTCCTGCTGTTCGGAGGCTCCGCCACTGCGCTCGCGATCGTCTCCGTGGTGGGCGCCGCGGACGAGGAGACCACCACGCTCGTCTACGTGGCCGCGGCGTGGTGGTCGCTCGCCACCGTGGCCGGGTTGTGGCTCGGCCGTCGCGAGGTCACTACGCCCGGAATCGCGAACCTGCTCGCCGAGTCGCGCCGGACGAATACCCTGCCCGAGCTCGAGCCGGGCACTGTGATGTTCAATCGCCTCTGGCCGCTGATCGTGCTGGCCGTCGGGTCGGCCGTGATCGGCTTCTTCATCCCGCAGGTCCCCGTGATCGCCACCGGCTACTGCCTGCTGGTCGCGCTCCTATGGCGAAACCAGTACCGGGCCGTGGAGGCGATCGAAGGAAGGGACGGAGTCGAGTTCTGGCTCGACAAGAGCTCGCCGTTCGGGCGACCGAGGCTGCTCAGATTGCCGGGTCTGAGGCGGGTGGAGCCGGCCTAGCGGCCGCGCTTGCGCAGCTTTGTCACCTCCGCCCAGGGCCGGGTGTTCGCCACCTGCTCGGCCGTGACCCAGGCCCGCCGCGCCGTCGCCACCCCGTAGCGCATGTTCTCGAGCGTCCGCGGCCAGTGGGCGTCGGAGTCGATCACCAGCGTCACGCCGGCCTCCGCCGCGGCCCGCGCGTAGACGTCGTTCAGGTCGCGCCGGTCGGGATTGGCGTTGATCTCGAGGAAGGTCCCGGTCTCGAGCGCCTTCTCGATCACCCGGTCGATGTCCAGCGCGTACGCCTCGCGCCGCTCGAGCAGCCGCCCGGTGGGGTGCCCGATCGCGTCCACGAGCGGGTGCTCCATGGCGCGCAGCATGCGGTCGGTCTGCTCCTTCTCCGCCAGGCGGAAGGACGTGTGGAGGCTGGCGATGACCCAGTCGAGCTGTTCGAGCACGTCGTCCGCGTAGTCGAGCGTGCCCTCGGGCAGCACGTTCACCTCGGTGCCGGGCAGGACCGCTATGCCGTCCAGCGCGAGGCCGCGGATGTACTCGGTCTGTCTCAGCAGCTCGTCCGGCTGCACGTCGTTGCCGAATCCGGCGCTGGCAGAGTGCTCGGTGATCGCGATGTACTCGTGGCCCAGCTCACGGGCGGCCTCCGCCATCTCCTCGATCGAGGCGTGGCCGTCCGACAGCGTGGTGTGCATGTGGAGGTCGCCGCGGATGTCGCCGAGCTCGATCAGCTCCGGCAGGCGGCCCTCGCGCGCGGCCTCGAGCTCGCCGCGGTTCTCACGCAGCTCGGGCGGGATCCACTGCATGCCCAGGCGCTCGTACACCTCCTCCTCGGTGGCGCAGGCGACCGAGTCGCCGCTCTCGTCGTCGGCGATCCCGTATTCGCTCACGTGCAGGCCGCGCCTGACCGCCGCCGTGCGGAGCGCCTCGTTGTGCCTGCCCGAGCCGGTGAAGTGCTGCAGCAGGTTCCCGAAGGCCTCCTCCGGCACGATGCGCAGGTCGACCGGCAGGCCGGAGTGGGTGAGGACCTTGGCGCCCGCCTCGCCGGAGGAGTGCACGACGTCCACCGCCTGCAGCGAGCAGAAGTGGTCGGCGAGGGCCCTGGGGTCGCTGGCCGCCACGACGATGTCGAGGTCCTTCACCGTGTCCGCCTGGCGGCGGGCGCTGCCGGCCAGCTCGACCCTCAGCGCCGCGGGATGCTCGCGCAGGCTCGCGACCAGCTCCTCCCCCACGGCGAGAGCCTTCGACAGCAGCATCCGGCTCTTGGGGCGCCCGTCGGCGCCGGCGGCCAGCGCCGCCATCACGTTCTCCTCGGCCTTGGCGCCGAATCCCGGCACGTCCTTGAGGCGGCCCTGCTCGGCGGCCTCGCGCAGCTCGTCGAGCGAGCTCACGTCGAGGTGGTCGTACAGGAGCCTGGCCCGCTTCGGCCCGAGGCCCGGGATGCGCGTGATGGCGATGAGGCCGGAGGGGATGCGCTGCTTCAGCTTGTCGGCGGAGGGGATCGAGCCGCTCTCGAGCAGCGCGTCGATCTTCTCGGCGATCGTCTTGCCCACGCCGGCGAGCTCGTGAGCGCGCCCCTCGCGTGCCATCTCGGCCACGGAGACGCCCGCCTCGCGGATCGCCTTCGCGGCGTTGCGGTAAGCCACCACCCGGTACACGACCGCCCCGTCGAGCTCGTACAGGCTCGCCAGCTCCTCGAAGGCCTCGGCGATCTCGCCGTTGCGCATACCGGGTTGGGACGCCGTCACCTTGTCTAGCCTACGCGCCCCTTGGCGGGCACCTGGCTGATCCTCCCCACCTACAACGAGGCGGCGAACATCGATGCCGTCGTGCGCGCGGCGCGCGATCGCCTCGCGTCAGCCGCCGGCAGGTCCACGATCCTCGTGGTGGACGACAGCTCCCCGGACGGCACGGGGCAGATCGCCGACAGGCTCGCCGAGAAGCTCGAAAACGTGCGGGTGCTGCACCGCGCCAGCAAGGAGGGGCTGGGACGGGCCTACCTGGCGGGGTTCGAGCTGGCGCTCGAGAACGGCGCCGAGCTCATCATGGAGATGGACGCAGACTTTTCGCACGATCCCGCCGACATCCCTCGCCTGATCGCCGCCGCCGGCGCCGCCGACCTGGTGCTCGGGTCGCGGTACGTGCCGGGCGGCGGCGTCACGAACTGGGGAATCGTTCGGAGGGCGATCTCGTGGGGGGGCTGTGCCTACGCGCGCATCCTGCTCGGCGTGCCCGTCCGCGACCTCACCGGGGGCTTCAAGTGCTTCAACCGGCGCGTGCTCGAGGGGATCGACCTGTCGGGCGTGCACGCCAACGGCTACGGGTTCCAGATCGAGCTGACCTACCGGGCCGTGCAGGCCGGCTTCACGGTAACGGAGGTGCCGATCCTGTTCCGCGAGCGGCGCAGCGGAAGGTCCAAGATGACACCCCGGATCGCCCTGGAGGCGGTCTGGAAGGTGCCGGCGATGCGGTTTCGTGGCCGCTCCGCGTAATCTTCCCCGCCCCGGGGGTCGCTATATTTTTTGAAGCGGACCGACAAGGGGGAATTCTTCAATGGCAGGCGCAATCATCGAGGTGACCGACACCAACTTCCAGGCTGAGGTGCTCGAGGCCGACAAGCCCGTGCTCGTCGACTTCTGGGCGCCCTGGTGCGGTCCCTGCCGGATCGTCGCGCCGCATCTGGAGGAGCTCGCCGGCGAGCGCGAGGACATCAGGATCGTGAAGCTGAACGTGGACGAGAACCCGCAGGTCTCGGCCACCTACAACGTGATGTCGATCCCCACGCTGCTGCTCTTCAAGCACGGCCAGGTCGCGCACCAGATCATCGGCGCGCTGCCGAAGAGCAGGCTCGTACAGGAGATCGAGCCGGCGCTGGCGGCTTAGGCCAAGCCGCGGCCGCCTACCTCCGGCTGACCGAGATCAGCAAGCGGCGGCCCTCGATCTCCGCCGCCGCGGCGGTGCCGTCCGCGCCGTCGTAGGTCACCGACGTGGCGAGCGTCTCACCCGCCACGTAGTCCTCGTGCGCGCGGGTCGCGGCGAGCAGCTCCTCGTCGCCGCCCAGCATCAGCTCGATGCGGTCCTCCACGTTCAGCCCCGCGTCCTTGCGCGCTCCCTGCACGGCGTGGACGACCTCGCGGGCGAGCCCCTCGCGGCGCAGCTCGTCGTCGAGCTCCAGGTTGAGCGCCACCGCGTGCGTGCCGGAGCGCTCGACCTGGTACCCGTCCAGCGGCTGCAGCACGATCTGGACGTCGTCCGGCCCGATCTCGTGCTCCTGTCCCTCCACGTTGATGCCGGTGCGCCCGCCCGCCCGCAGCCGTGACGGGTCGAGCGCCGCGATGGCCGCCGCAATTTGGGGCATCTGCTTGCCGAAGCGGGGGCCGAGCGCGCGGTAGTTCGGCTTGAGCTCGAACCGCCCGAGCTCGTCGGCCTCCGAGACGTAGCGCACCGACTTCACGTTCAGCTCGTCCTTGAGGAGCTCCTCGAGTCCCTCGATCGCCTCGCGCTCGCGGTCGGCCGCGACGACGACCGCCTCGCGCAGCGGCTGGCGCACCTTCATCTTCGCGTGGCCGCGCGCGGCCCTGCCCAGCTCGACCGCGTCGCGGACGACCCGCATCCGCGACTCGAGCGCCTCGTCCCGTGCGCCGGGCTCCGGGAAGTCGCACAGGTGAACGGACGGCTCCCGGCCGTCGAGGTTCTCGTAGATCTCGTCTGTGACGAAGGGCGTCAGCGGCGCGAGCAGCTTCGCGACGCCGAGCAGGCAGTCGCGGAGCGTGTCGAACGCGGTGGGGTCGTCGCCGCGCCAGAAGCGCCGCCGCGAGAGGCGCACGTACCAGTTCGACAGGTCGTCCACGAACTCCGCGATCGCGCGGCCGGCGAACGTGGTGTCGTACTCCTCCATCCGCTCGATCACGCGCTCGGTCGTCGCCGCCAGCCGGGAGCGGATCCAGCGGTCGAGGTCGGTCTCCTCGCGGCTCGCGGCGCTCTGGTCGGCCAGGTTGGCGTACTGCACGTAGAACGCGTAGGTGTTCCAGAGCGGCTTGAGGAACTGGCGCACCGACTCGCCGACCGTCTCGAGCGAGAAGCGGTAGCCGTCCCAGGGCTGCTTCGAGGTGAAGTAGTACCAACGGAAGGCGTCCGCTCCGTGGACATCCAGAACGTCCCAGGGCACCACCACGTTGCCCTTCGACTTGGACATCTTCTGGCCGTCGGGGTCGAGGATCAGGCCGAGGCAGAGGCAGGTCTCGTAGGAGGAGCGCCCGAACAGCAGCACCGACACGGCCAGCAGCGAGTAGAACCAGCCGCGCGTCTGGTCGAGCGCCTCGCAGATGTAGTCGGCCGGGAAGCGGCGCTCGAGCTCCTCCTGGTTCTCGAACGGGGCGTGCCACTGGGCGAACGGCATGCAGCCGGAGTCCCACCAGACGTCGATCAGGTCCGGCACGCGCCGCATCTCGCCGTCGCAGTCGTCGCACCGCAGCACCACGTCGTCGACGTAGGGGCGGTGCAGGTCGTCCGGCGGCGAGCCGCCGCGCTCGCGGATCTCCTCGAGCGAGCCCACGCAGAGCACGTGCGAGGGGTCCTCGGCGCAGCGCCAGGCCGGCAGCGGCGTTCCCCAGTAGCGCTCGCGCGAGAGCGCCCAGTCCACGTTGTTCTCGAGCCACTTGCCGAACCGGCCGTGCTTGATGTGCTCCGGGTGCCAGTCGATCGTCTCGTTGGCGGCGAGCAGCTCTTCCTTCACCTCGGTGGTGCGGACGTACCAGCCCGTCTTGGCGTAGTAGATGAGGGGCGTGTCGCAGCGCCAGCAGTGCGGGTACGCGTGCTCGTACTCGCCCGCCCTGAACAGTCGCCCCGACTGGCGCAGCGCCTCGATGATCGGCGGGTCGGCGGCGCGCACGTTCATGCCGGCGAACGGGCCGGTGCGCTCGTCGAAGGTGCCGTCCGGCCGGACGGGGTTGTGGATCGTCAGGCCGTTCTCGGTGGCGAGCCGGAAGTCGTCCTCGCCGAAGGCGGCGCCGGTGTGCACGACGCCCGTGCCGTCCTCGATCGAGACGAAGTCACCCGGCAGCACCGTGTGGCCGCGCGGGCCATAGTCGCCGATGTAGGGGAAGGGCGGCTCGTAGCGCAGGCCCAGCAGGGCGGCGCCCGGCATGCGCTCCTCGATCTCCGCCTCCTCGCCGAGCACGCGCTCCACCAGCGCCTCGGCCAGGATCAGGCGGTCGCCGTCCACCCCCGCCCTGACGTACGTGACGTCCGGATCCACCGCGATCGCCGCGTGGGGCACGAGCGTCCACGGCATCGTGGTCCAGGCGAGCAGCGACACGGACGGGTCGTCCCTGAGCGGGAACTTCACGAAGACCGACGGGTCGACCAC
>DASZJZ010000325.1:0-14777 GCA_035947555.1 Thermoleophilaceae bacterium
CCGCGAACCGGACTGGTTCGCCGATGAGCCTGAGCTTGCCGCCCGAGCCGACGCCGAGGGCGGTCGGGGATGGGCGCGCCGCCCACGCGCCGGCCAGGCGGGCGGGCGCCGCTACGCGCCCACACATGCCGGCGGCGGCCGGCGGCGCTGGGGCCGCTTCGTCGTCCTCGTCCTGCTGCTGCTGATCGTCGCCGGCGGCGCCTGGTTCGCCAACGCCCTGTTCCAGCCCTTCGCGGGGGACGGCGAGGGCAGCGTCCGGGTGACCGTGCCGCAGGGCGCCACGCTCGGCGACATCGCGGACCTGCTCGAGCGCGAGGGCGTGATCGGGAGCGCCTCCTTCTTCGAGCTGCGCGCCCGCCTGTCGGGCCGCGACGGCGACCTCCGGCCCGGCCCCTACGAGTTCCGCGAGGACATGCCCTACACGCTCGTGCTGGACCGGCTCGAGCAGGGCGTGCCGCCCGACGTGGTGATGGTCACGATCCCCGAGGGCCGCTCGCGCGCCGAGGTGGCGCCGCTCGTGAAGCGGCTCCGCGGCAACTACATGCGCGCGACCCGCCGCCATCCGGCGCTTAACCCGCGCGAGTACCGGGCCCCCAACGGCGCCACCCTCGAGGGCTTCCTCTTCCCGGCCACGTACGAGCTCAAGAAGGGGCAGCCCGTGAAGCGCCTCGTGCGGGAGCAGCTCGAGGCCTTCAAGCGCAACTTCGACAAGGTCGACATGAGCTACGCGCGGCGCCGCAACCTCACGCCCTTCGACGTGCTCACGATCGCCTCGCTCGTCGAGCGCGAGGCCACGCTGGCGAGCGAGCGCCCGCTGATCGCGTCGGTGATCTACAACCGTCTGCGCGACGGTATCCGGCTCGACATCGACGCCACCACGCGGTTCGTCACCGGCAACTGGGAGGAGCCGCTGAAGGTGTCGGAGCTGCAGAACCCCGATCCCTACAACACGCGCGTGCACTACGGGCTGCCGCCCGGGCCGATCGGCAGCCCGGGCCTGGCGTCGATCAAGGCCGCGGCGCGCCCCGCGAGGACCGACTACATCTTCTACGTGGTGGCCGTGTGCGGGAACGGCAAGCACAAGTTCGCCGAGAGCAACGCCGAGTTCGAGCGCTACGTGGCGGAGTACGAGGCGGCGCGCGCGGAGCGCGGCGGCCGGTCGCCCACGAATTGCTGAGCGAGCCCACGGTCTGCCGGCGCCGCGCCGGCTGCGGGAGGCGACTGCGCCCGTGATCGCGCTCGCCGGCGTCCTCGGCTTCCCTGTAGCCCACAGCCGCTCCCCGGCGATGATGAACGCGGCCTTCGCCGAGCTTGGGCTCGACTGGCGCTACGTGAAGCTGCCCGTGCCGCCCGAGCGCTTCGGCGAAACGGCGCGCGCCCTGCCCGCCTCGGGCTTTCGCGGCGCCAACGTGACCATCCCGCACAAGCTCGCGGCGGCGGCCCTCGCCGACGAGCTCACGCCGGCAGCGGCGGCGATCGGGGCCGCCAACACGCTCACCTTCGAGGAGGGCCAGGTGCTGGCGGACAACACCGACGCGGGCGGGCTGCTCGACGCGCTCGGCGAAGAGGTGCACGGCCGCCGCGCGCTTGTGCTCGGTGCCGGAGGCGCGGGGCGAGCCGCCGTCTGGGCGCTGCGCGAGGCGGGCGCCGACGTGGCCGTGTGGAACCGAACGGGCGGGCGGGCGCGCGAGCTCGCCGGCGAGCTGGGGGTCGCGCACGCGGAGCGTCCCGCCCGCCATGCGGACGTGCTGGTGAACGCGACCTCGCTCGGCCTCCACGGCGAGGATCTGCCGGCGCGGCTCGAGCTCGAGCCGGTCGAAGTGGTGGTCGACCTCGTCTACGGGCCCGAGCCCACCGCGCTGTGCCGCTGGGCGGAGCAGGCGGGCACGCGCGTGGTGGATGGGCTCGAGGTCCTGGTCCGGCAGGGCGCGCGAAGCCTCGAACAGTGGACCGGACGCCCCGCACCGCTCGACGTGATGCGCCGCGCGGCCCGGGAGCTCTAGGCCGAACCGGCGCGCGCTCGCTGCCGCGAAATCCCCGCGCTGCCCGCCGTGTCTAGTCCTCGCAACCGACCCTAAACCCGCCCCGGGGTGCTGCCGATATGCCAAGGCAATGGCGATCTCCCGCCCCTTCCTCCTCGCCCTCCTCGGCGCCGTCCTCATGGCCGTGACCTACTTCGCGGTGCAGAACGCGCGCGACGATTCGGGGGGCGAAACGGCGCCCGCGCTGCAGCAGGCGCAGCCCGCTGAGCAGGCCCCGGCGGCACTCGACCCGGCCCCCGCCGCGAACCCGCAGGAGCTGCTCCAGACGGCCTTCAACGGCGGCCGGCTCGATAGCGCCGCGTTCGACGCGACGCTCTCCGGGAGCGGCGATGACTCGCGGCTCAGCCTCGAGCTGTCCGGCTCCTTCGAGCGCGGTGCCGTGGGCGACGTGCCCGAATTCGAGATCGACGTCCGCCTCGCCGCCGACGGCGCGCGCGCAGAGGGCGGGTTCGTGTCTCTTGGCGACGAGGCCTTCTTCACCAAGGGCAATGCCGGCTGGCGCGTTCCCGACCCGGCGTGGAGCCCATTGGCCCAGGTCGTCGAGAGCCGCGCGGCCGGGCAGCCGCAGAACGTCGCCCTCCCGTTCGACCCGCAGACATGGATCCGCGACGTCAGGTCGGAGGGCACCGAGACGCTCGACGGAGTCGAGACCACGCGCATCGCCGCGTCGGTCGACACCAGGCGTGTATTCGAGGATCTGGTTCCGCTGGCGCGCCAGGGCGGGACCGAAGTCCCAAGCGCCCGCGACGTCGCTCGCACTGTCAAGAGCGCCGACTTCGAGGTCTGGGTCGGCACTGACGACCGCGTCATCCGGCGCCTCTCGGCCGAGGTCGCCTTCGCGCCGCCGCCGGAGCTGCGCGGACCGGGCGACTCGGCGCGCAGCCGGCTCGCGTTCGACCTGAGACTGACCGGCGTGAACCAGCCGCAGGACATCGAGGCGCCGGCCGACGTCCGTCCGGGCATGCCGGGCGGCGAGTTCGGCCAGCTCGCGCAGGGCCTCGTGGCTGGCCTCACGGGCTTGGGCGGCGGCGATTCCGTTTCGCTGGTTGCCCTTACGAGTCGCAATCCGCAGCGGGCCGCCAGGGCCGTCGCGGACGGCAAGAAGGTCGTGATCCTCTTCCAGACCCCGGACGGCCTCGACGACCGCGCGATGCGGGCGGTGACGCGCCAGCTCGATGCTCGCACGCGCGCGGTCGTCATCACCGACCACGTCGATGCCGTGGACCGCTACGGGAGCATGGTCGAGGACCTCGGCGTCTCGCAGACGCCCTCAGTTGTGCTCATCGATCGCCGGGGCCAGGCCCGGCTGATCGAGGGCTACGTCGACACGGACACGCTGGCCCAAGCCGTCGCGGACGCGCGATGAGCGAGCAGTCAGGCGGGCCGGCGCTCCGCGCCGTACCCGGCGGGCCGGCTGCTTCCGCCACCGCCGAGCCGCCTGCCGAAGACCCGTCCGTGACCGGCCTCACGCCGCCGCAGCGGAGGGCGCGCTCGCGCTTCATCTCGGACGTGGTCGTCGAGATGGGCTTCCTGCCGCGCGACCGCGTCGACCAGGCCGTCGAGCAGGGCAAGGCCACCGGCCGCGCCGCGGAGCAGGTGCTGCTCGAGGCGGGCGCGATCACCGCCGACCAGCTCGCCCGCGCCACGGCGCAGCGCTTCGGCCTCCACTACGCCGACCTCACGCTCTTCAAGGCCGACGTCAGCGCGCTGAACCTGATCAGCTCGCAGGCGGCGCGGCGTCTGAACGCCGTTCCGATCGGGTTCGACGAGCACGGGCACCTGATGGTGGCGATGTCGGACCCGTCGAACGTGCTGGCGCTCGACGACTTGAAGCTGATGACCGGCCACGAGGTGCGGCCGGTGGTGGCTTCTCAGGACGACATCCTCGGCGTGATCGGGCGCATGAGCCGCCTCGACGAGGCGGTCGCCGAGGCCGTGATGGAGGGCGAGGCGGAGGAGCTCGCCGCCGTCACCGAGATCCGCGAGTCGGCCGACGACGCGCCAGTCATCAAGCTCGTCAACTCGATCATCGCGCAGGCCGTCGAGGAGCACGCCTCGGACATCCACTACGAGCCCGATGGGCGCGACATGCGCGTCCGCTTCCGGGTTGACGGCGTGCTGCGCGAGACGACCAAGATCCCGCGCCGGATGGTGCCCGGCGTGGTCTCGCGCGTGAAGATCATGGCCGACCTCGACATCGCCGAGAAGCGCGTCCCCCAGGACGGCCGCGTCTCGCTCACGGTGGACGGCCACTCGATCGACACGCGCGTGGTGACCATGCCGCGCGTGGACGGCGAGGGCCTCGTGATGCGCATCCTCGACAAGTCCGCGGCGCTGATCGGGCTCGACCAGCTCGGCATGTCGCCTCAGAGCGCCGAGCTGTTCCAGGGCGGCTTCAAGCGCTCCTACGGCGCCGTGCTCGCCACCGGGCCGACCGGCTCGGGCAAGTCCACCACGCTCTACGCGGCGCTCAACGAGATCAACGAGCCGGAGCGCAACATCATCACGATCGAGGACCCGGTCGAGTACCAGCTCGCCGGCGTGAACCAGCTCCAAGTGAACCTCAAGGCCGGGTTGACCTTCGCGAGCGGCCTGCGCGCGATGCTGCGCGCCGACCCCGACGTGATCATGGTGGGCGAGATCCGGGACGGGGAGACCGCCAAGATCGCGGTGGAATCCGCGCTCACCGGCCACCTCGTCCTCTCGACGCTGCACACGAACGACGCGCCGTCGGCCATCACGCGCCTCACCGAGATGGGGATCGAGCCGTTCCTGACCGCGTCGGCGGTCTGCACGATCGTGGCCCAGCGGCTCGTGCGCCAGCTCTGCACCTACTGCAAGCGGCGCACGATGCTGAGCGTCTCATCGCTCGAGAAGGCCGGCTTCAACGTGGCCTTCGACCTCGAGGCCTACGAGCCCATGGGCTGCGGCCGCTGCGGCGGCTCGGGCTACAAGGGCCGCACCGGCCTCTACGAGGTGATGTCGATCTCGGACGAGATCCGGGATCTCACCGTGGAGCGCGCCTCGGCGGACGAGATCCGCAAGGTCGCCGTGGCCCAGGGGATGCGCCCGCTGCGGTCTGACGGCTTCGAGAAGGTCAAGAACGGAATCACGTCCATCGCGGAGGTCGCGAGGGTCACGTGACGGGATTTTCTGCCGATAAGGAGTGACGATGGACTTCGACTTCGCAGAGGTCCTGCTGCAGGTGATGGAGCGCAAGGCCTCCGACCTCCACCTGACGGCGGGATCGCCGCCCATGATCCGCCACCACGGCAAGCTGCACGCGCTGGACTACCCGCGCCTGACGCCGCAGACGACCCGTGAGGTCATCTACTCGATCCTCACGAACGACCAGCGGCAGCGGCTCGAGACCGACTGGCAGATCGACCTCGCCTACTCGATCCCGGGCAAGGCGCGCTTCCGCGTGAATGCGTACTTCCAGCGGGCGGCGCTGTCGGCCGCCTTCCGGCTGATCCCGCACGAGATGCCGCGGCTGGGCACGCTCGGCGTGCCGCCGGTGCTCGAGGAGTTCACGAAGAAGCCGCGCGGCTTCGTGCTCGTGACCGGTCCGACCGGCTCGGGCAAGTCCACCACGCTCGCCGCGATGCTCGACCTGATCAACGACACCCGGCACGAGCACATCCTCACGATCGAGGACCCGATCGAGTTCCTCCACAAGCACAAGAAGTGCATCGTCAACCAGCGCGAGCTGGGCGCCGACGCGCAGACCTTCTCGCTCGGGCTGAAGGCGGCGCTGCGGCAGGACCCCGACGTGATCCTCGTGGGCGAGATGCGTGACCTCGAGACGATCGCCACCGCGCTGACCGCGGCCGAGACCGGCCACCTCGTGTTCGCCACCCTCCACACTCAGGACACGGCTCAGACGGTGGACCGGATCGTCGACGTCTTCCCCCCGGACCAGCAGCAACAGGTGCGCGTGCAGCTCTCGGTCTCGCTGCAGGGGATCGTGACCCAGCAGCTGCTGCCGCGGGCGGACGGCCAGGGGCGCGTGGTCTCCACCGAGGTCCTGGTACCGACGCCCGCGGTGCGCAACCTGATCCGCGAGGGCAAGACCCACCAGATCTACTCGGCGCTGCAGACCGGCGGGCAGTTCGGGATGCAGACGATGGACGCGTCGCTGGCGCAGCTGGTGCGCGAGCACAAGATCACGCGCGAGCTGGCCGAGGCGCGCTCGACGACGCCCGAGGAGCTGCGGCGCCTCATGGGCACCGTGAGGGTGGCGTAGCGCGATGGCCACGTTCGCGTTCAAGGCGCTCGACCTGGCCGGCTCCCCGACGAAGGGGGAGATCGAGGGCGCCGACAAGCAGTCGGTGGCGTCGCAGCTGCGCTCGAAGGGCCTGATCGTCGTGGACATCGAGGAGAAGGCGGCGGTCGGCGCCGGCGACATCCTCGCCCGCTTCAGGCGCGTCAAGGCGGACGACCTGGTCATCGCTTCGCGGCAGCTGGCGACGATGGTGCAGTCGGGCATGTCGCTGCTGCGCGCGCTCTACGTGATCGAGGAGCAGACCGAGTCGGAGAAGCTGCGCGAGGTCTGGATCGACGTGCGCAAGGACGTGGAGGCCGGCCTGGCGCTGTCCGACGCGCTGCGCAAGCACCCCGACGTCTTCAACGAGCTGTACGTGGCGATGGTGCAGGCCGGCGAGACCGGGGGAATTTTGGACAACACGCTGGTGCGCGTGGCCACGCAGCTCGAGAAGGACGCCGCGCTGCGGCGCCAGATCAAGGCGGCGATGATCTACCCGTCGCTGATCGGCGGCTTCGCCCTGATCGTGCTGATCGCCCTCGTGGCGTTCCTCGTGCCGGTGTTCGAGAAGATCTTCGACGACTTCGGCGGCGAGCTCCCCGCGATCACGAAGTTCACGGTCTGGCTCTCCCACATGATCACGGGGCGCTGGTACGTGATGATCGCGCTCGTGGCGGCCGTGGTGTGGCTGTTCCGCTACTGGAAGCGAAGCGACACCGGCAAGGTCCAGTGGGACAAGATCAAGCTGAAGTTCCCGATGAAGATCGGCGGGATCGTGCAGAAGGTGGCGCTGGCGCGCTTCTCGCGGACCTTCTCGGGCCTGATCGCAGCCGGCGTGCCGATGCTGGAGGCGATCGACATCACCGGCCGGACGTCCGGCAACAAGGTGATCGAGATGGCGATGGACGAGGTGCGCGACTCGGTGAAGCGCGGCGGCTCCCTCACCGCGCCCATGGCGGCCGTACCCGAGGCCTTCCCCGTGATGGTCACGCAGATGATCGGAGTGGGCGAGGAAACGGGCGCCCTGGAGACGATGCTGACGAAGGTCGCCGACTTCTACGAGGAGCAGGTGGAAGCGGCCGTAAAGGCCCTGACGTCGATCCTCGAGCCGGTGATGATCGTGATCGTGGGCTCGATCGTGGGCTTCATCGTGATCGCGATGTACCTGCCGATGTTCAAGGTGTACGACCAGATCAAGTAGGGGCGGGGCCGTAGCCTTCGTCCGGTGGACGGGGGTTCGCTGGTCGTCGAGGTCGAGTACGAGGAGCGCTACTGGTATCCCGACGACGGTGGGCAGGTTTGGCTTGCCGGATATCACGTGGTCGATTCGTCGACGGGGCGGTTTCTTGCCCGGGATGCGGCGGAGCTGGTGGAGCGGGGGCTTCGGGTCGTCGGGGTTGCTGGTGCCGGGCAGCATCACGCGGAGGCCTTGGCCTCGGACGATGCCGAGCCTGGGCGGCCGCTCGAACTGCGGCGGGACGCTTCGAACCCGCACGACGCCAATGCCATCGCCGTGCACGGCCGCGGTGGGCAGCAGCTCGGCTGGGTTCCGCGTGACGTGGCTGCGGAGCTCGCGCCGGAGCTCGATGTTGGGAGGCCGTGGGCGGCCGTGGTGCTGCGCGAGCAGCGCAGGTCGCCCCGTGATCCGCGGCATGGGTTGACCATGCTCTTGGCGGCCGCGCCGTCGATCGAGCTCCGGATGACGGGCCGGGACGCGCGGCGCTGACCGCTGCGCGGCCTTCGCGGCCCGCGTGCGCGATGCGTCAGTCCGGCTTCAGGTGCCGCACCCGCACGCCGGGCCCCTTCGCCACGGCTCCGCGATCAGGGAGCGGTGGCAGGCCTCCGGGTCGCGCTCCACACAGAGGAGCGCCGTCACTGAGTCGGCCGGGAGCGACTCCACGATCGGCTCGAGGTCCGCGCGGTCGAGGATCTCGTGGATGTAGCGCTCCCGGTACTGCGGGGCCAGCTCCACGCGGGAGCGCTTGCCCACTCCCTGGCGCACGTCGATCAGCAGGCCAACGCCGGCGTCTTCGAGCGCGGTCAAGAAGGTGCCCTGGTCGAACCCGTACACGCCGATCGTCATCACGGTCGGAGTCATCGGGCCACGTGCACCTCGATCGCCTCGATCTGCCTCTGGCCATATGAGCCGCGGTAGACGGGGCCCGCGGCGCTCAGCCGGTCGCCGGGGCCCGGCAGGGGGGATGGGCGGAGCGAGCGCTTCACGTCGACCACGGAGATGCCGGGAGCGGTGATCGAGTCTCGGGAGGCGAGCACGAAGTGGGCGTCGCCGTCGCCGTCCGGGTCCACGCGCTCGACGTACAGCACGCGGCCGGAAGCCGAGCGGCAATTGCCGGCGTCCGGAGGGCAGGCGGCCTGTTGAAGCGGGGGTGGGGCGGAGCGGGCGGTGTCCTGGCGCGAGGCGCGACCGTCCTCGTCGGAGGTGCATCCGCCGGCGGCCAGCAGCATGACGAGAGCGCAGATGGCCCGGCCCGCACGTGCCTCGCCGTTCACCCCTCGGTGGTCTCTCGGACTACCAGCAGTCCCGCCGGCTCCGGCGTGTCGCCCTCTACCGGTGTGAACGTGATCGCCACGCGGTCCGGATCCGGGGTGAGCACGTCGAAGCGCGCGGGCGTCAGCGGCTGCGCCGGTGCCGACAGTCCGAGGGCCGGGATCTCGACCAGGCCCGGCTCGGCCACCTCGACGAACACGGTCGCGGGCTGTCCCGCGCCGACCCGCCGGGTCTGGTCGCGCTCGGCGTCGAACACGAGCTCTCGTACCCCACCGGAAGCGGCGGTGCCAGGCCTCAGCGTCGGCTCGGAGCTCTCAGCGGGGCCCCGCTCCGCCGCCGGCGGCTGCTCGCCCTCACCGGATTCATCCGGCGTCTGGGACACCGAAGCGGCGATCGCGGCCAGGCCCAGGACGATCGCGAACAGGAGCAGCGCGCGCCGGATGTGCACGCCTCCGATGCTAGATGGAGGCGGGCGCGGCCGAGGGCGCCGGGGAGCCGACCCGCAGGCCGAGCAGTCGCACCGCCATCAGGGCGGCCAGGGGAATGGTCCACGCCAGGTACGCCGCCGCCTGCACGTCCGGGTGCGCCACCGAGGGCAGCGACACGAGCGTGAGCCAGCAGAGCAGCGTCGCAGCCAGCGACACCACGGGTGGCCGACGCTCGGCGTGGACCTCCCACGCCACCAGCGCGAGCAGGAACGGCAGGGAGTAGTACGACACGTTCCACGGGTCGAGGACACAGCGCAACAGGAACGCGAAGGCGAGCAGCAGCAGGCCGTCGTGCCAGGCGCCGCTCCGCAACCGCGCCACGAAAGCGAGGCTGATCGCCACGGGCACCAGCACCACCAGGGGATGTGCCATGCCGGTGAGCCACTCGGGGCCCACCCGGTAACCGGGCTTCTCGCCGAAATTGCCCACCACCACGTGACCGTGTTCGCCCAGGAACCACCACACCTGCCAGGGCTGGAAGATCTCCGACGTGGTGCGTGCCACGGCGGCGGCCTCCTGCACCGCTCCGCCGGCCAGCGCCAGCGGCAGCATCACGACGGTGGTGGTTGCGCCGGCACCGGCCAGGAGCGTGAAGCGCCGCGCATCCGCCATCGCCACGACCGGCACCACGGCCAGCACGGCCCAGGGCTTGTTGGCGATCGCCAGCCCGAGCAGCACTCCGGCGGCCAGCGGGTGCCCGCGACCGGCGGCGAGCGCGGCGGCGACGCACAGAACGCCACCCAGAAGCTCCTCCGGGTGACCGATCTCGAGGGCGCGCAGAGTCAGCGGGTTCGCCGCCACGAGCAACAGCGCCAGCCAGCAGGTGGCACGCGAGTGGCCAAGCTCACGGGCCCGCCACCAGAGGCCCACCGCGAGGACGACCCCGGCCAGCAGACACGGCGCGGCCATCGAGCGAAACAGGGCGAGGTCACCGCCACCCCATAGTCCGGGCAGCAGCGCAAACGGCGCTCGCAGCACCAGCGAGCCCCCGTACGCGGGCGCGTGCTGGAGGAAGGCGATCCAGTCTCCGGCGCGAAGCGCGTGCAGCGACGGCTCGGCCTCCAGCTCGTAGTCGGTGAACGCCGGCGTGAGCAGGCCCATGGCGCCCAGCACCACCGCGGCGCAGCCCGCGACCAGCACGGGCGGCACCAGCTGGCTGTAGCGCCTCGACATGCAGGACGCATCGGCTCCTGAGGACCGCCGCTTGAGCCCCCGCCGACCCGGCTGCTCTGGACGCATGGACTAGGACAGCGCCAACTGGGGCTAAAGGGTCGGCCAGTCGCAGTCGATCACCGGGAGGAAGCCAGAGGCCACGGTGTCGAAAAAGGGCAACCGAGGACGATTGTCTCCGAGGGGGCTGTGACCGCGGTAACTGGCTACCCAGACCAACCATCACAGTCACCTCAAGGAGGAGACAACATGCTGCGGAAGCTTTCCGAGCGTATTCACAGCGAGGAGAAGGGTTTCACCCTTATTGAGCTCCTCGTCGTCATTCTGATCATCGGCATCCTGGCCGCGATCGCCCTGCCGGCCTTCCTGGGCCAGCGTCAGAAGGGCCAGGACGCGAGCGCCAAGTCCGATGCTCGTAACCTCGTGTCGCACGTCGAGTCGTGCTACACGCAGGAGCAGAGCTGGGCGAACTGCGCCTCCAAGACCGCGGACGACGTCGCCGACAGCGGGATCGACCTGAGCCGGGTGACGTTCGCGTCTCCCGCGACCACTCCGGCCGGCGACTACTCGATCGCCGTCGATTCCGAGTCGGGCACCACGTTCGAGATGACCCGGACCGGGAGCAGCGGGTACCTGAAGACCTGCGACGATGCAGGCGAGGGCGGCTGCAACAGCAGCGGCAGCTGGTAAACGCAGGACAGCCATTCGGCTTTGAAGCGGGCGGGCCCTCGGGCCCGCCCGTCGTCGTTCGGCGAGCATACGTAGGCCGGACTTCAGCTCCTCGGGCCTGGGTCGATAACAACTCCATGACCCGGCGCCTGCTTCACCACGAGGACGGCTATTCGCTGACGGAACTCCTCGTGGTGACCCTGATCATCGCGGTGCTCGCGGCGATCGCGCTGCCGGCCTTCCTCGGCGAGAGGTCGAAGGGGCAGGACGCCTCGGCAAAGAGCGACGCCCGCGCCCTGGCCGGTCAGGTCGAGGCGTGTGAGATCACAACCACGCGCTACGCCGACTGCGAGAGCGGCGACGCGGCGCTGGACGACGCTGGCCTGCCAAGCAGCGTCAGTGTGGAAGCGGTGTCCGGCGGGTACGACGTAACCTCGGTCTCGCCGTCCGGCAACGTCTTCTACATCGAGCGGCGCAAGGCGAAGGTCACCCGCTCGTGCTCTGATGCCGGCACCACCCGCGGTGGCTGCGACGGGGGCAGCTGGTAAAGGGGAGCGGCGCTGGCTGCCGAGTAGCTTGCTAGGACGATGGCCATTGCAGCCGAGATAGGAATCGTCGCCGCGCTTGGCGCGTCGATCGGGAGCTTCCTCAACGTCGTGATCCACCGGCTGCCGCTCAGGCGGTCGCTGGTCCGGCCCGGATCCCACTGCCCGTCGTGTGACACGGCCATCGCGCCGTACGACAACGTCCCAGTCGTCTCCTGGCTGCTCCTGCGCGGCCGCTGCCGCCGCTGCGGCGCGCGGATCTCGCCGCGCTATCCGGCGGTCGAGCTCCTCACGGCCGCCGTCTTCGCCGCCGTCGTGGCGGTGCGGGGCTTCGACGACGACCTCCTGCTCGAGCTGCCCTTCCTGGCGTGCCTGATCGCGTTGGCCGCGATCGACCTGGACCACAGGCTGCTGCCGAACCGGATCGTCTACCCGATGGCCGGCTACGGCCTCGTGGCCACCGTCATCGTGGATGGCGGGGACCTGGTGGAGCACCTGATCGCCGGCGCGGGCGGCTTCGCTTTTCTGTTCGCTGCGCTGCTCGCCTATCCGCGCGGCATGGGAATGGGTGACGTGAAGCTGGCCGGCGCGATGGGCCTCTATCTGGGCCTGTCACTTGTGCCCGCGATGCTCACCGCATTTCTCACAGGAAGTCTCGTCGGCGGTGTGATGATCGCGCGCGAGGGGATGCAGGCACGCAAGAAGGCAGTGCCCTTCGGTGTGTTTCTCGCACTCGGCGGAATTGTGGGAGTGCTGGCTGGGCCCGAGCTCATCGAGCTCTACGAGGACGCCTTCCTCAACTGATCGTCCAGTCGGCCTGGACATTTCAACATTGGGGCTAATGGTGGCGGGGCCGCCGCCGATACCCGGATGGAACCTCCATGGCGTTCTCCCTCCGAAAGACTTCCAGCGGCGGCACGATCGGGCTCGACATCGACGGTCGCTACCTCGCCGCGGCCCAGGTGTCGAACGGCCGCGTGACCCATAGCGCGAGCCGCGAGCTGCCCGAGGGCCTCGTCCGCGACGGTGAGGTCGCCGACGTGCCGGCGCTCGCCGAGCAGCTCAAGGCCTTCGCCGGCAGCGCCGGGCTCCCGAAGAACGTCCGGCTCGGCGTCGCCAACCAGCAGATCGTCGTCCGCGTGATCGAGCTCCCTCGCATCGAGGACGACAAGCAGCGCGACGCCGCGGTCCGCTTCCAGGCAGCCGACGCCATCGCGATGCCGCTCGAGGAGGCCGTGCTCGACCATCAGGTCGCCGGCTACGCCGAGGCGCCCGACGGCACGCAGCGGATGCAGGTGGTGGTCGTGGCCGCGCGGCGCTCGATGATCGAGACGCTGCTCGAGGCGGTCAAGTCCGCGGGGCTCAAGGCGGAGGGAGTCGACCTCGACGCCTTCGCGCTCGTGCGCACGCTCGCCTTCGACGGCGAGAGCGCCGGCGACAGCGCCCGCGTCTTCTGCCACCTCGGCGGCGTGACCAACCTCGCCATCGCCGTAGGCACGACCTGCTTCTTCACGCGCCCGCTGTCGGCCCTCTGGGACCAGAACGACGCGGGCTCGCGGCTCGCCGACGAGATCCGGCTGTCGATCGACTACTACATGACGCAGCCGCAGGCACGTCCGGTCGGCGAGGTTGTGCTCTCAGGGCCCGGCTCGGCCGATGTGGAACTGGTCGAGAACCTCGGGCTTCACCTGGGTCTGCCAGTCCGGGTGGCCGAGCCGCTCGGAGTGCTGGACCGTTCGACGCTCGCCGGTGACGAGGACCCGCACCGCTACACCGTGGCCGCCGGGCTGTCTCTCGGAGCGGTGGCATGAGGCCCGTCAACCTGATCCCGCAGGACCAGCGGCGGCGGCGGCCCAGCGAGAGCTCCGGCAAGGGGGCCCACGCGCTGCTCGGCCTGCTCGCCGTGCTCCTCGCGATGACCGCGGCGTACGTGCTCACGGCCAACACCGTGACCGACCGCAAGAACGAGACGGAGCAGGCACGCGCCGAGGCCGACCGCCTCGAGGCCGAGGCCGCCAGCAAGGGCGGCTTCAGCGGCTTCGAGCAGATCGCTCAGACCCGTGCGGCGTCGGTCGTCGCCGTCGCGTCGACCCGCTTCGACTGGGAGCGCTTCATGCGCGAGCTCTCGCGAGTGATGCCTGAGGGCAGCTGGCTGACGTCCGCCAACGCCTCCGCTGCCGGCGCCACCGAGGAGACCGACACGGCATCGACGGACGACCCAGCCGCTGCCGGTACGGGCGGGCCCACCGCGAACCTGGTCGGCTGCACGCCGAAGCACTCGGACGTCGCGCGGATGATGGTTCGGCTCCGCGAGCTCCACCGCGTGGCCGACGTCACGCTCACGCAGTCGTCCTATGCCGAGGAAGCGGGCGTGGCCGCCCTCGACAGCTGCGGCCCCAACGCGAACTTCGACCTCACCCTGACCTTTGACGCGACTCCCCCCGCCGTGGAGGCGCCCCGCGGCGCAGCCCGCGTCCCGGTGTCCCTGGGAGGCGGATCGTGACTATTTCCGACCGCGACAAGAAGATCCTGACGTTCCTCGTCCCGCTGCTCCTGATCGCGGGGTACTGGTTCCTGGTGCTAAGCCCGAAGCGGGAGGAGGTCACCACGGCGGAGACCGCGCTGACCGAGCAGCAGGACCGGCTCGCGGCGGCTCGCTCGGCGGCGAACGCCGCTGAGAACGCCGAGCGTGGCTTCGAGACCAGCTACGCCACGGTCGTTCGCCTGGGCAAGGCCATTCCTTCGACCGTCGACATGCCGAGCCTGCTCGTGCAGCTCGAGGCCGCGGCGGAGGGCACCGGCATCCGCTTCAACTCGATCTCGGCGGGCGAGCGCACCGCGCTGACGACGGCGGCTCCCGCGGAGAGCGGCGACGCCGAAGCCCCGGCGTCCGACGCAGGCGGCGCACCCGCTCAGACGGCGCCGGGCGCCGCCGTGGAGTCCGCGAACAACGCCGAGCAGACGTCCGATGCGCGCAACGGCGCAGCAGAGCAGTCGGGGGTCGACACGACCACATCGACCTCCGCGCGCGACGGCGGCCTGCCGGTCGGCGGCGGCGCCGCGGGCGGCACGGGCCAGCCGGCAGCCGCC
>DASZJZ010000326.1:0-17782 GCA_035947555.1 Thermoleophilaceae bacterium
CGCGCAGTCCGGGGCCCCGCCGACGACGACCCCGCCGCCCGCCGGCACCCCCTTCGACCTGAAGAGGGCGCTGAAGAAGTGCAAGCGCAAGAAGTCGAAGAAGGCGAAGCGCAAGTGCAAGCGGCGGGCGCGGCAGCGGGCTGGGATCGCAGTGGGCGGCGCGTCGTTCTCGATCCGGTAGGCCGCCGAGGCCGCCCGGCGCCGGCTAGAACAGCTGGTTCTCGCCGGCGAAGATCTCCGACACGGAGTCGTCGGTGAAGATGCGGCGAATCGAGTCCTCGAGGATGTCCGCGCAGGTGAGCTGCGTGATGTTGCCGGGAGCGTTCTCGCCGAGCGGGATGGTGTCGGTGACGACGATGCCCGCCAGCGGGCCCTCGCTCAGGACCTCGAAGGCGTTGCCGGAGAAGAGGCCGTGGGTGGCGACCGCAAAGACCTCGTTGGCACCCTCGTCGAGCACCGTCTGGGCGGCGGCGTTGAGGGTGCCGCCGGTGGCGATGATGTCGTCGACGATGATGGCGGTCTTGTCCTTGACGTCGCCGATCACGTAGCCGATCTCGGCCACCTGCTGCGCGGGCCGCTCCTTCTCCATCAGGGCGTACGGGGCCCCCACCTTCTGCGCGAACTTGCGCACGAGCTTCACGCGGCCGGCGTCGGGGGCGATGATCACCAGGTCGCGCTCGCCGAGGCGGTCCTGGACGAACTGGGTCAAGATCGGCATTGCCGTCATGTGGTCGACGGGCTTCGAGAAGAAGCCCTGCAGCTGGCCGGCGTGCAGGTCCATGGTGACCATCCGGTCGATGCCCGCCGTCTCCAGCACCTCCGCCACGAGCCGCGCCGAGATCGGCTCGCGCGGCGCCGACTTCTTGTCCTGGCGCGAGTAGCCGTACCAGGGGGTGACGGCCACGATCCGGTGCGCCGAGGCGTGCTTCGCCGCGTGGATCATGAGGAGCAGCTCCCAGAGGGCGTCGTTGACGGTGAGGCCCTCGCGCTGCGAGCCGCAGATCGACTGGACGATGAACAGGTCGGCGCCGCGGATCGACTCCTCGTAGCGGCAGTAGACCTCGCCGTCGGCGAAGGTCTTCAGACCCGCGTCGGTGAGCTCGACCCCGAGCTTCTCGGCGATCTTGCCGCCGAGCTCGCGGCTGGCGCGGCCGGCGGTGACCATCAGGCGCTTCTCGTAGCGCGCCGAAATGCTCGTACTGGGCATCAACTCCGTCGCCGCCTCGAGGGTAGTGCTCAATTCGAGTCCTCCTCAGCCCGGTCCGCGTAGCCCTCGACGTTCTTCTGATCCGCCCGCGAGATCCCGAGCGCGCCCTCGGGGACGTCGCCCGTGATCACCGAGCCGGCCCCAGTGTACGCCCGATCGCCGACGTCGAGCGGGGCCACGAGCGAGGTGTGAATGCCTGTCTTCACGCTCTTTCCGAGCTTCGTGCGGTGCTTGGCGCGGCCGTCGTAGTTGGCGGTGATGGTGCTGGCGCCGAGGTTGCTGCGCTCGCCGACCTCCGCGTCACCGATGTAGGAGAGGTGCGGGACCTTGGCGCGCTCGCCGATGTCGGAGTTCTTGACCTCGACGAAGGTGCCGACCTTGGCGCCCTCTCGTACGACGGTGCCGGGTCGCAGGTAGGCGAAGGGGCCGATGATCACTCCGTCGTGGAACTCGACCCCGACGGCGTAGCTGTGCAGCACGGTGGCTGCGTCTCCTACGCGGGAGTCGATCAGCGTCGCGTGGGGGCCGATCTCGCAGCGGCGGCCGACGCTCGTCGTCCCCAGCAGGCTCACGCCGGGGCCGATGGTGGTGTCCGGGCCGATGGCGACGTTCGCCTCCACCCGCACGCTCGCGGGTTGGAGGAAGGTGACGCCCTCGCGGGCGTGGCGCTCGAGGATGCGCCGCTGGGCGAGCTCCTCGGCGTGCATCAGGTTGACCCGGTCGTTGACGCCGAGGGCGATCGAGGCGTCGCCGGTCCGGTGGGCGATCACACGCGCGCCGTCCGCTTTCAGGACGGGCAGGACGCCGGTGAGGTAGCGCTCCCCGCCGTCCGGCTCGACCTCGTCGAGGGCCTCGAACAGGCGCGGGGCCTCGAACACGTAGGTGCCGAGGTTGACCTCGCGGATGGCGAGCTCGCCGGGCGGGACACCCTCCGGGTACTTCGTCTCGACGATGCGCTCGACCTCGCCGTCCGTGGTGCGCACCACGCGGCCGTAGCCGGCCGGATCGAGCTCCTCGGTGGTGAGCATGGTCACGCCGGCCTGCCGGTCCCGGTGCTCCCGGACGAGACCGGCCACCTGCTCGGGGGTGACGAGGGGATGGTCGCCGGAGAGGACGACGACGGGCCCCTCTGCCGTGTGGTCGCGGGCGGCGAGCACGGCGGCGCCGGTGCCCTCGCCCTCACGCTGCTCGGCGACCTCGACCGTGTCCGGAAGCCCCTCCGCGACCCCATCGCCGGGCCTCACGACACAGATCACCCGATCGGCACCGGCGGCGCGAGCGGCATCCACGACCCACTCGACCATGGGCTTGCCGCAGATGCGATGAAGAACCTTGGGAACCTCCGACCGCATCCGCGTGCCCTGGCCGGCAGCCATGATGAGGACCGTGAAGGGGTCGGGCATGGGCCTCGGAGGGTACCGCTCAGCCCGCCCGCCGGACGCCTATGCTGAGAGCGTCTCTGGGGGGTCGTCCAGCTGGCAGGACGCCAGGTTTTGGCCCTGGAAAGGGGGGTTCAAGTCCCTCCCCCCCAGCTGCCATTCCGTCCGCCGGTCAAACAGTGTTCGGGTCATGGCGGCGAGGGGCGTTCGGAAGCAGTGACCGCGCGGGGTGTCACGGCTCCAGCAGCTTCAGCCCCGTGAGCAGCTCCGCGAGGTCTTCGAATCGGCGCGGGTCGCGGCCCGTCAGGGTGGCGATCCGGCTCAGCCGGTAGTGCACGGTGTTCGGGTGGACGGTCAGGTGCTCTGCGGTCCGCGCGACATTCAGGTCGCAGCTTGCGTACGCGCGCAGGGTGCGGGTCAGGATCCCCTCCTTGCCGTCGTCGGCCTCGAGCACGCGCCGCGCGCCCGCGGGCGCCAGATGGCGGGCCGTCTCGTCCGCGCCGGCTGCCAGGTAGTCGAGCAGCGCGATCTCCTGTAACGCCACAACGGTGCGGTCCTCGCGGGCGTGGCGCAGAGCGGCGCCGGCCTCGCCGTAGCCTCGCGCAAGCTCGGGCAGGCCGGAGCAGACCGAGCTGACGCCCGCTCGCATGCGGACGCCGTGGGTGCGCTCTAGCGCCTCCACGGCGCGCTCGAGGGCCGCGCGTATTTCCGCCGGACCGCGGCGTACATAGACCGGCAGGACTGCGACCACCTCGTCGTGGCGGGGCACGATGAATGGACGCGCCGGGTCCGCCCGGACGAGGGCGCGAACGACGAGGCGCGCAGCGTTCTCCCTCGCGAGGGCGCTGTGCTCACCGGCGGCGGTCGTCCCGATGGCGACGACGTGTTCCGCGTCCGCCTCTAGCCCGAGCGCTTTCGCACGCCGCGCCTCGTCAGGGCCGGGCTCTCGGCCCGAGAGAAGGCGGTCCAGCAGGTCGCGTCGGCCCCGCTCGGCCTCCGTCGCCAGGGCGTTGCTCTCCCCCAGGTAGGCGTCCGCGACCGCCACGTTGATCGCATGCGTGTATCTGAAGGTGAGCGCCGTCAGCTCCTGCGCCGCGCGCATGCCGTCCGGGCTGTCGCCCGCCGCGTCCACGATCGCCTCCCAGACGGTCCGCTGCCCGATGAGGTAGGCCTCGAGGAGGGCGTCCAGCGGCATCATCTCGCGCGCCCGCTGCGCGCCGCGCGAGCGCACGAAGTCGAGCTCCTTCCCGCGAGGCGGCCGTCCCAGGCGGCCCGCGCGCACGAACGCCGTGACGTGCTCCGCGGCGTGCGCGAGCACCTCGTCAGCGAAGGCCGCGTCGGTCACGGCCGCGTATTCGTCGACCTCGTCGCGCGCAGCCATCGCCATGCGGCGGGCTATCGCGCCGGCGTTCGCCTCCAGCTCGTCCAGGACGGCGCGGGCCAGGTTCTTGTGCAGGGTCCCCAACGAAGCGGACATATCTCTGTCCACGGCCCCGTTGAGAGGGCCGGTGGCTGTGCCTACCGTACAGCGAACCCCGCTGGAAGGAGATGGAGCATGGCCCACCCCGTGGTCTGGTTCGAGGTGATGGGCAAGGACGGCGCCGCCCTCAGCAAGTTCTACTCTGAGCTGTTCGGCTGGAAGGCCGACCCGGCCCCGAACGACTACTTCATGCTGACGGCGGACGGCGATCGGCCCGCCGGCGGAGTCGGGACCGACCCCTCCGGCGGCGAGGGCCACGTGACCTGGTACGTCGAGACCGACGACCTCCAAGCGAGCCTCGACAGGGCCGAGTCGCTCGGCGGACGCACCGTGATGCCTCCGACGGAGCCGATGCAGGGCACCAGCATCGCCCTCTTCAGCGACCCCGAGGGGCACGTGGTCGGGCTCGTCAAGCCGGGGCCGCCGCCGGAGCGGTAGCGCTGGCAGGGGCGCGCGTCAGCGACCCCACCCGCGGGCGCGCGCCCCCGCTAGCGGTCCGGTGGCGCGCCGGGCGCCGGGGGTCGGCGGGCTCCTACCTGTCCTTCCGCTCCTTCGGCACCCGGCCCGCCTCGGCGCCCTTCTCCTGCGCCGGCCCGCCCGGTGGCAGGATGCCCAGCACGCGCATCGCCTTCAGGCCCAGCGAGAGCCGTTCCCGGCCGTCCGTCGAGCTCACGTCGAGCGACGTCAACTCCTTCACCCGCTCCAGCCGGTAGCGCACCGTGTGGCGGTGAGTGAAGAGGCGCTCCGCGGCGCCGGCCACGTTGCCGTCCGCGTCGAGGAAGGTCTCCAGCGTGCGCACGAGCTCGGTCTCGTACTGCTCGTCGTACGCAACCAGCTGGGCGACCGTCTCCTCGTAGAAGCCCTGCAGCTCCGTCGGGTCCTCGCTCATCGCCGGCAGCAGCAGTCGGTAGGCGCCAGTCTCCTCGAACGAGAGCTCGGTCAGGCCGCGGGCCTCGGCCACGTTCGCGGCGAGGAGCGCCTCGGCGCCGGCGCGGTGGAGGTCGGCCGGGTCGGTCGCGTGGCGGCTGCGCGCCACCACGAGGGCGAACTCCGGAAGGGCGGCCTCGAGTTCGCGCAGGATCGCCACGGCCACCCGACGCGACGCCGCCGGCTCCGCCGACGGCGCCACCACCACCAGCTCTCGCTCGGCATGCGGGCCGGCCTCGTCGTTCGGACCGTTGCCGTGGCGCGCCCAGCCGGTCTCGGCCAGCGCCGCCAGCGAGGTCCGCTCCACCGCCCGGGCCCCGCGCTCCGCCACGGTCAGCACGCGGGCGCGCCAGTCGCCCTCCTCGGGCTGGTGGGGCCGCGCCCGGACCACGATCACCGCGGCGCCGCCGGACAGGTCGCACCCCAGCTCGGCCGCGCGGGCCATGATGTTCTCCCGATCGGTGACCCGCCGCGAGAGCAGGTCCTCGAGGAAGTCGCCCACCGCGGCCTCGGCGGCCCGGGCGGGGGCCTTGGCCCGGTCGAGCTCGAGCGCGATCAGGTTCGCCACCAGCCGTTGCAGCGCGGCCGCCGGCGGCGCGCCGCGCGGGCGGAAGCGGAGCTGGCCCACGGGGGCGTCGGCCACGCGCAGGTCGACCCGCTCGGCGCCTCGCTCCCCCGCCATCACCGCGCGCTCGTCCTCGCTCGACTCGCACGCCACCGCGAGCACGCTGCTCGACGCGTCGAGCACGATCACGCTGGCGTCCAGCGCCCGGCTCGCCGCGCGCGTCACGGCAGGCAGGCCCGCGCCCGACTCGACCGCCTCGGAGACCTCGTCGAGCGCCTCGAGGAACGCGCTCGGATCGGCGGCCGCCGTCACCGGGCGGCGGGAGCCCTCGTGCATCAGGCGTAGGTGTCGTAGGTCCAGACGACCAGGAGCCCGATCGCCACCCCGATCCCGAGCATGGTCCCCAGGATGTAGAGCGTCATGAAGCCGGCGGCGATGCGCTCCCAGACCCGCCCGTAGCAGCGCCAGGCCGGCGCCAGGATCAGCGCGACGTAGCAGGCGACCACCACGGCGGAGGACAGCGCGATTGCGATCTCTGTCGAGGAGAAGTCGAGGTTCATCGACGGGCGCGCGCGACCGGACGCGGCGCGCGCTGGCCCCCATTGTGGCGCATGTACTGGACGAGCATGGCGATGGCGGCGAGCGTCGCGAAGATCCCTACGCCGAGCCCCCACCCCGCCGCCACGTCCGACCAGTAGTGCACGCGCAGGTAGATGCGCGACAGGCCGGCCGCCGCGGCGAGCGCGATCGCGCCCGTCACGAGCGCCGCGTGCCCCACCAGGCCCAGGCGGCGCGTGACCACCAGCGCGGCCGCGATCCAGGCGGTGGCGTACGCGGCGTGCCCGCTCGGGAAGGAGGAGAGCGCGGAGTCGGTGAGCGGCGCCGCCGGGCGGGGACGGTCGACGCCTGCCTTCGTCAGGTGCACGGCGACATAGATCAGCGCGAAACCGACGACGAGGACGACGATCTCGGCCGGGCGCCTGCGCACCGCCAGCAAGATGCAGGTGGCGGCGAGAACCGTCGCGCAGGCCGGGAACGATCCGAATCCGGAGACGATCTTGGCCACGTCGACGGCGACGGCCGAGCGCATGCTGTCGCCGAGGTCGAGCAGCTCGCGGTCGAGCGGGGTGGCGTTCAGGTCGCCGGAGAGGACCATCGTGTAGAGCGCGAACACGTATAGCCCGACGGCGGCCGCAGCCACCGCCGTGGTGAGCTCGAGGCCGAGGCCGCCGGGCGTGACGCGCTCCCACAGGAAGCGGAGCTGGGGCACGATCGCCCGGGAGAGCGGCGCCAGCACCCTCCGGTCCAGCGGGCGGCCGACGGCGAGGAGCGGCCGGACCACCGGGTGGCGCTCGTGGGTGAGGATCCACGCGCGGATCTTGGCCCGGTTGCGGTAGGCGACCACGATGCCCACGATCGCCCCGACCGTGACGCCGAAGGCGAAGACCGCCTGACCGGCGAGGGCGGCGACCTGGTCGAACGAGCGCCAGAAGACGAAGCCGAGCACGCAGAACGTGGTGGCCCACAGGCCCGTGCCGACGATGCTGTACGGGATGAAGCGGCGGTAGGGCAGCCCCGAGGTGCCGGCGATGAAGGGGGCGAGCGCGCGAACCAGGCCGATGAAGCGGCCGATCAGGATCGTCTTGCCGCCGTGGCGGTCGAAGTACCCCTCTACCGTGTCGAGCCGCTCCGGCGTGATCTTCACCTTGGGGCCGTGGCGCTCGAGGAAGCGCCGCCCGAGCCTCCGGCCGAGATAGAAGCTGGTGGTGTCGCCCAGCACGGCGCAGGTCCACACCAGGCCGATCAGCGGCCCAAGGGCTATCTCTCCTTGCCCGGCGATGACGCCGCCGGCGATGACCACGGTCTCGCCGGGTGCCACCAGGCCGATGAACGCGCCCGTCTCGAGAAAGGCCAGCACGCCGACGAGGGCGTAGGTCCACGCGCCGAGGGCCTGGGCGATGTCCTCGATGACCTTCTTGGGGTCCGGCAGCGCCGAGAGGACCCCGCTCGCGTAGACGGCAAGCGCGATCACCAGCGCGCCGGCGAGGAGCTTCCGTTCGCGGCTGAGCTTCTTGCGGACCCACACCGCGCCGGCCGCGATCAGAACGGCCACGACGGCGGCGGCGATCTGGAGGGGGGACACCTGGGCGACTCTAGGGAAGGGTGGGTGGGCGGCCGGGGCCGGCTCGGCTCAACGTTCGCGCAGGCTCGTGACGAGCGCGCCGGGTATCGCTTCCGCGGTGGCCTCCGCGGTGCGACGGTCGGCGAACAGGCCGAAGCAGGTCGGGCCGGAGCCGCTGACTCCCGCTGCGAGCGCGCCCGCGGCGCGCAGCCCGTCGAGGACGGCGGCCAACTCAGGTCTCAGGGCGAGCGCGGCGGGCTGGAGGTCGTTGTGGAACGAGGTCTCCCAGCCCGACGGCTCGGAGTCGAGGACCGCGCGGACCGCCTCGGTGTCGAGCCACTCGCGCCAGCCCTCCATGCGGTCGAGCTGGGCGTAGACCTCGGCGGTGGCGAGGCCCTCCTCCTGCGGCACGAGCACGGCCGGGAGTGGGGGCAGCGCCACCTGCTCGACGAGCTCACCGGTGCCGCCGACCAGCGCGTGGCCGGGCTCCACCTGGCTCGGCACGTCCGATCCGAGCGTGGCGGCGATCGCGCGCAGGCCGTCTGGTGTGAGCGGCTCGCCGGCGAGCCGGTTGGCGGCACGGAGGACGGCGGCGGCGTCGGCGCTTCCTCCGCCGAGGCCGGCGGCGATGGGGATGCGCTTGTCGATCCGGACGTGAAGAGGTGGCGCGGAGGGCACTTCGGCGCGGAAGGCCTCGAGCGCGGCGGCGGCGAGGTTGGGGCCCTCCACGCCGGGACACTCCACCATGTCGGTCTCGGCCGGGCGGACGTGGACCTCGTCGGCGAGGTCGAGCGACGCGAAGATCGAGCAGATCGGGTGGAGGCCGTCGGGCCCGGGGCGGCCGACGTGGAGGACGAGGTTGAGCTTGGCGTAGGCCGGTTCGCGGACGGCAGGTTCGGTATCGGCGGTCATGGGACCTCGCGGAGCGCGCGCGAAGCCGAGCTGCGCGGCGCCACGGTGGAAGTGAAGCGGCGCCGCGATCATGCCCGCGGGCGCAGGCCGGCCAAACGCTGGTGGCCGATCGCCTCAGCCAGCCGCGGCCACTCCTGCGGAGGGAGCTGCTCCGCGCGGACGTCCGGTGGGCGGCCGATCGCTTCGAGCGCCTGGCGGGTGGCGTCGCGCAGCTCGGGCGGCGCGCCGGGCGTCAGCGCGAGCGAGCCCGCCAGCGCCTTCCGGCGGTGGGCGAACGCGGCGTGAACGAGGGCGGTGAGCTCCGGCGACGGCGCCGGAGCCCGGCGGCGCATGAGCACGAGTGCGGACTCGACGTTCGGCTCCGGATGGAAGACGGTCCGCGGCACCTTGCGCAGGAAGCGCACCTCGCAGGCGAGCTGCGCGAGCACCGACGTGGCGCCGTAGGACTTGCCGCCGGGAGCCGCCGCCAGCCGGTCGCCGACCTCGCGCTGGACCATCGCGACCCAGAGCGCCGCCTCCGGGAGCTCGGAGACCGACTTGAGGAGGACGGTGGCGGCCACCCCGTACGGCAGGTTGGCGACGACCTTGTTCGGGGAGGGGTCGAGCGCTGACAGTTCGAGCTTGACGGCGTCGGCCAAGTGGAGGGTCGCGTTCCGGAACGGGGCGAGCGCCTCGGCCAGTGGGGCCTCGAGCGAGCGGTCCACCTCCACCACGTGGACGTGACGGACGCGGCGAGCGAGGTACTCGCTCAGCACGCCGAGGCCCCCGCCGACCTCGAGGACCACGTCCTCCGGGCCGAGCTCGGCGGCGCGCCCGATCACGCCCAGGATGTTGTCGTCGATGAGGAAGTTCTGGCCGAGCTCGCGGTTGGGGCGCACCTCGAAGCGACGCAGGCGGCGGAGGCTCGCCTGGCGGGGCCCGTCGCTTCTCCCTCGCGAGTCCTCGCTCGCCTGGCTGGGCTCGTCCCTCACCATCCGAAGACCCGCGTCGCGTTCTCCTCCACGATCCGCTCGAGCTCCTCGTACGAGAGGCCGCGCAGGCCGGCCACATGGTGGGCGGTGTGGACCACGTTGGCCGGCTCGTTCGGCTTCCCGCGGAGGGGCTGCGGCGAGAGGAAGGGCGAGTCCGTCTCCACGAGGAGCAGCTCCGCCGGCACCTCGGTGGCGGCGCGCTGGAGGTCGGTCGCCTTCGGGTAGGTGACGTTGCCCGCGAACGAGCAGAGGTAGCCGCGCTCGACCGCCTCGTCGAGACGGTCGGGTGCGGAGAAGCAGTGGAGGATCACCGCGGGTAGGTGGGCCGAGTGCTCGCGGAGGACGGCGAAGGTGTCGTCCTCGGCGGCGCGCGTGTGGATCGCGACCGGCAGGTCGAGGCGCGCCGCGAGCTCCAGCTGGGCCTCGAAGGCGTGGCGCTGGTCATCGCGGGGGGCGTAGTCGCGGTAGTAGTCGAGACCGGTCTCGCCGAGCGCCCGGACCTTGCCGTGAGAGGCGGCCCGCTCTATCTGGTCGAGATCCCCGGGGCCGAAGCCCTCGGTGTTGTGGGGGTGGAGGCCGACGATCGCGAACACGTCGCCGTGTGCCTCCGCGGCCTCGAGTGCCCGCTCCACCGAGTTGGGGTTGGTGCCGACCGTGGCGAGCCGGTTGAGTCCGGCGAGGCGGGCGCGCTCGACGAGCTCGGCGTCGGGCGGGTCGCAGTGGTCGAGGTGGCAGTGGGTGTCGATCACGGCCGCAGGGCGGTCGTCGTGCCGGGGACGGCTCGGGCCGTCACGCCGCCGACGGCGCGGGCCGTCACGCCGGCGACGGCTCGGGCGTCTCCACGCGCGGGAAGAGCTGCCCGAGCTCGCCGATCTCGGCCCCGCCTCCGACCGCTCCGAAGCGGGCCGTTTCGAGCGACAGGTCCTCCCGGCCCAGCGCGCGGAGCAGCCGCTCGGCCGACGTCGGCATGAACGGGTGGAGCAGCACGGACACCACGCGGAGGCCTTCCGCCAGCGAGTAGAGCACCTGGTCCAGCCGCTCCGCCTGGACGTCGTCCTTGGCGAGCTGCCAGGGCTGCTCCTCCTGCACGTACCGGTTGAGCAGCTTGATGCGCTGCCAGATCTCGTCCAGGGCAGCCGTGAGCTCGACCTCGTCGATGCGCGCCTGCACCGCCTCCAGGAGGCCTTCGAATTTGCTCGCGAGGGCAACGTCCGGTTCGGCGCCCGGCACGGTGCCGTCGCGGTAGCGGCCGATCATCGCGAGCGTGCGGCTGGCGAGGTTGCCGTACTCGTTGGCGAGCTCGGTGGTGTAGCGGGTCTCGAAGCCCTCGGGCGAGACCTCGCCGTCGGACCCGAAGCTCACCTCGCGCAGGACGTAGAAGCGCAGGGCGTCCGGGCCGTACAGCTCGGCGACCTGGAAGGGCTCGATCACGTTTCCTAGCGACTTCGACATCTTGTGCTCGCCGAGCAGGAGGAAGCCGTGGATGGCCACGCGGCGCGGGACCTCGATGCCGGCGGCCATCAGCATGGCGGGCCAGATCACGGCGTGGAACTTGAGGATGTCCTTGCCGATCAGGTGGACGGTCGCGGGCCAGAAGCGGTCGGTGAGATCCTCGCCCTCGCGGGCGTAGGAGAGGGCCGTGTAGTAGTTGAGGAGGGCGTCGATCCAGACGTAGATGACCTGGGACTCGTCCCACGGGACCGGCACGCCCCACTTCAGGCGGGCGCGACTGAGGGAGAGGTCGCGCAGCCCGCTCTTGATGAACGAGAGCGCCTCGTTGTAGCGGTTCTGAGGGATGACGAACCCGGGCTGCTCGGCGTAGAGGCGCTCGAGAGGCTCCTGGAAGGTGGACAGACGGAAGAACCAGTTGTCCTCCTTCTCGATCTCGAGCTCGATCTTGTGGATCGGGCAGCGGTTGCCGTCCTCGAGCTCGGAGTCGGTCTTGAAGTCGGCGCAGCGGGGGCAGTACCAGCCCTCGTACGTGCCTTCGTAGACATGGCCGTTGTCGTG
Organism: Thermoleophilaceae bacterium; assembly: GCA_035947555.1. Classification (GTDB taxonomy): domain Bacteria; phylum Actinomycetota; class Thermoleophilia; order Solirubrobacterales; family Thermoleophilaceae; genus JACVRW01. The sequence goes on from DASZJZ010000326.1 coordinate 11,574, forward strand.
GATGCGCTGGACGACCTCGGCGACGTTCGCCATGTGCTCGGGGTCGGTGGTGCGGATGAAGAAGTCGTTGGTGACCTGGAGAGCCTTGGCGAGGTCCTTGAAGCGGCCGGCGTTGCGATCCCCGAGCTCACGCGGGGTGATCCCGAGCTTCTCTGCCGCCTGGGTGACGGGCTCACCGTGCTCGTCGGTCCCGGTGAGGAAGAAGACGTCCTCGCCCCGCTGCCGCATGTGCCGCGCGAGGACGTCGGCGGCAATCGTGGTGTAGGCGTGCCCGAGATGAGGTTCGCCGTTCACGTAATAGATGGGCGTGGTGACGTAGTACGGCATGGACAGCCGATGCTACCCAGGCATGACCGGCACGACCGGGCGTGCGGAGCTATCGACGCCCGAACATCGGCTGAAGCACACGCGCGAGGCGATGCCGGGACCCGCGTGTGGCCCTCCGGCCGTCCGGCGTGAGCCCGAGGATCGCCGCAGCGGCGAGCAGGCCGAGGCAGGCGGCGAGGAGGCCGAGGTCGGGGCCTGAGGACGAGGGCTCGCTCCGGTGCAGATCACCCTGTGGACCATGGCGAGCTGTCCCCGCATCGCCAGGGACGCTTCGCGGCGGCCCGGTCAGGACGCGGTTCGGTCCGCCCGCCGGGATCTGCCGCCGTTCGGATGCGGGATGCTGGTGGGGCTCGGTTGCCGGGACGCGGAGCGGCGCGTGGGCGGGTACGCGATTCGGTTCGCCGGCTGGGATTCCGCGGGGTGCTCCGGCGGGAAGTTGGCGGGGCGCTCCGGTGGGGAACCGGCGCGGCTCTCCGGCGGGGACTCGACGGGGCGCTTCGGCGGGAATCTGGCGCGGCGCGCCCGTGGGGATGCGGCGCGGCGCGCCGGTGGGGATGCGGCGCGGCGCTCCGCGCGGCACACGGTGTGGGACCGGGCTCAGCCGTGGGGCCGGCGCTGCGACGGGAACGCGGCCAGCAGCGGGCGCGAGCACCGGAATTGGCGCGGGCGCGGGCGACACGGGGACTGGCGCCGGGCGGGGTACCGGGGCTCCTCGCGGAGGTGAAGTCGTGCTCGGCGGCGGTAGGAAGTTGAGCGGGTCGTGGTAGGCGTGGCGGCTACCGGCGTCGCGGACGCCGAAGTGGAGGTGCGGCTCGCTCACTGATCGTGTGCCGGTGGTGCCGACCGTGCCCACTCGCTGCCCGGCGGCGACATGATCGCCTTCGCGCACGGCCGTCGATGACAGGTGCAGGTAGGAGGTGTCGTAGCGGCCGTCCGCGGTGCGCACGCTCACGGTCAGTCCCGACGAGCCGGCGGTGCCCGCGAAGCGGACCTCGCCGCTCGTGGCGGCCGCCACGCTCTCACCAACGGCGCCCGCGATATCGATCCCGCGGTGCTGTTCGGAGGCGTACGGGTCAGACCCGTTGCGGTACGGCGTGATCACCTCCCCGCGTAGAGGCCAGACCCACTCCGCCCAGGCAGGTGGCGCGAGGAGCAGGAAGGCGAGAAGGGCAGTCCCGGAGGTGAGGAGGAGGCGGCGCATGGCGGGCGACCGTACGAGGGAGGCGGTCGCCGGGAAGCGGACGCGTGGCCGCTTGTCGCTGTGCTTGCCGAAGTTGTGGGGGAGCGTTACAGAGGTGTTGCACTCGAGGCGTCGCGGGGTGGGGGCTGAGTGTGGGCGGTGAGCTGGGGGCTACGCGAGGGCCGTGAGCTGCCCGCGCAAGACGCCCGCTGGGGTGCCTCAGCCGTCGCGCGTCATGGCGCGGTAGAGCTCGTTCGCTTTGCCGCCGGTCAGCTCCGCGACGATCGCCGCCGCCGCCCGCGGCTTGGCGCCGGCCTCCACGAGGCGTCGCAGGGCGTCCAGACCGGCGGGCGGTGCGGGGCCGCTTCCGGCGGTCTCGGCGGATTCGGCGGCAGCGGGGCCCAGCACCAGCACCACCTCACCCCGCGGCGCCTCGTCCGCGTACCGCTCCGCCAGCTCGGACGCGCGTCCGCGCAATATCTCCTCGTGCGCCTTCGTCAGCTCTCGGCAGACGGCCACCGGGCGGTCGGGGTCGAGCGCGGCCAATAGCGCCAGCGTGCCCGGCACCCGTCTCGGCGACTCGAACGCCACCAGCGTTCCTCCGGGCTCCGTCAGCAAACGCCGAAGCTCTCCCTTCTTGCGGGGGAGGAATCCCGCGAAGCGCCATTCATCGGCCGGCAGGCCTGACGCCACCAGCGCGGTGATCGCCGCCGACGGGCCCGGCAGCACCTCCACCGGCAGCCCCGCCGCCACGCACGCCCGCACCAGCACGTATCCGGGGTCCGACACCAGCGGCATCCCGGCGTCGGACACCAGCGCCACCGTCTCCCCCTCCCGCATCCGCTCCACCAGCGCCCCCGCCCGCGACCGCTCGTTGTGCTCGTGGTACGACACCAGCCGCGCCTTCACCCCGTAGCGGTCCAGCAGCACCCGCGTCCGGCGCGTGTCCTCACACGCCACCACGTCCGCCTCGCGCAGCGCCGCCAGCACGCGCAGCGTCACGTCCTCGAGGTTCCCGATCGGCGTCGGGCAGACGACGAGGCGGCCGCTCACGGTCTCGCCACGGACCCGATCGGGCCGGGCAGCCGATCCACACGGCCGCTCACGGTCTCGCCACGGACCCGATTGGGCCGGGCAGTCGATCCACGCGGCCGCTCACGGTTCGCCACGGACCCGATCGGGCGCGGCAGCCGATCCGACCGCGCGGTCACGACGCAGACGCCGGTATCAGCGAATCCAGCGCCAGCAGCGCCGCTCCGAGCATCCCGGACTCGTCGCCGAAGTGGGCCGGCACGATCCGCACCGACTCGCGCGAGGGCGGCAGCGCCCGCTCCTCCACCACCGCCCGCGCCGGCGTGAGCAGCAGCTCGCCCGCCGCTATCGCCCCGCCTCCGATCACGATCACCTCCGGGTTGAACACGTTCACCACCCCAACCAGCCCGTATCCCAGCCGCCGCCCGATCTCGGAAAGCACGGACCGCGCCGCGTCGTCGCCGTCGTGCGCCAGCTCGGTCACGATGCCGCCGGTGATCTCGCGCCCCGCCGCCAGCCGGCGGCCGAGCACCGACGACGGCGACCGGCGCGCCGCCGCCATCCCCTCCCGCCCGATCGCCGACCCCGACGCCAACGTCTCCAGGCACCCCCGCCCGGGGCAGGCGCCCTGGCAGTCCGGGCCGTGCAGGTCCACCACCATGTGCCCGATCTCCGCCCCAAGGCCCCGCGAGCCGCGGTAGATCCGCCCGTCGAGCAGCAGCCCGCTGCCGATCCCCGTCCCGAGCGCCACCAGCACCGCGTGGGAACAGTCGCGCGCCGCCCCGAAGCGCCACTCGGCCAGGAGCGCGGCGTTCGCGTCGTTGTCCACCACCACCGGCAGCCCGAGCCGCTCGCTCATCAGGTCGCGAAACGGCACGTCGGCGAGCGGCAGGTGCGTCGACCAGCGCGACAGGCCCAGCTCCCATTCCACCAGCGCGGGGATCCCGAACCCCACGGCTTCCACGTCCGGGGCGGCCGCGCGCACCTCGTCGACGGCCTCGACGAAGATGTCGAGCGTCTCCGCACGGTCGGCCCCGCGCCACGTCCGGTGGACCCGGTGATGCACCACGAGGCCCTCGTCGACGACCCCGCCAAGGAGCTTCGTGCCTCCGGCGTCGATGCCGATAACCCGCCTTGGCGGCATGGCCGGACGATATACAGAGGGGTGTGAGCGACCCGAAGCCCCCCGAGTACAAGGTCTACCGCTCGCGGAAGAACCCGCTCCAGCGGCTCTCCGGCGGCACCGACCTCGACGCCCTCAAGCGCCGGCTCGCCCGGGTGCGCAAGGACGAGCCTGAGCCGTCGCGCGCCAAGCGCCGCATCACCCCGGGCCGGGTGCTCAAGTGGATCGCGCTCGCCCTGCTCGGCTGGATCATCCTCTCGCTCGTCCTGTTCCTGATCAGCGCCCAGATCCAGGATGGGGTCTCACCGGAGGCCGAGCGCGCCCTGTCGGACGACGGCAATCTCCTCACCGGCAGCACCATCCTCGTGCTCGGGTCCGACGCGCGCACCGGCGAGTCGATCGACGAGAGCCAGACCGGGCCGTCGCGGGCGGACTCGATCATGCTCGTCCACGCGGCGCTCGGCAGCGTGCGCAAGCTCTCGATCCCGCGCGACATCGAGGTCGAGATCCCGGGCCACGGCACGAACAAGGTCAACGCGGCCTACGCCCTCGGAGGCCCGGCGCTCACGATCGAGACGATCGAGAGCTTCCTCGGCAACGGCCTGCAGATCAGCCACCTCGTCGAGGTCGACTTCGAGGACTTCCCCGAGCTCGTCGACTCGCTCGGCGGGATCACGGTGCAGAACAAGACCCGCATCTGCTCGCCCCCCTTCGACAACTTCTGGAAGGGCATCACCTTCCGGAGGGGCGAGCTGAACCTCAACGGCCGGCGGGCGCTCGGCTACGCCCGCGTTCGTAAGAACCCGTGCTCTCCGGGCGAGGACGACCGCGCGCGCGCCGCCCGCCAGCAGGAGGTGCTGCGCGCGATCGGCGACGCCGCCACGTCCCCGAGCGCGTTCATCCGCCTTCCACTCGTGAGCTGGCGCGCTCCCCAGGCGCTCAAGACCGACATGAAGGGCCCCGCCCTGATGGCGCTGTTCGCGGACATGGCCACCGGCAACTCCGACGAGACCGCCGTGCTCGAGGCCGGCTGCTGCGTGAACGGCAGCAACCTGTTCGTGTCCGACGGCGCCAAGCGGGAGGCCGTCGACAGGCTGCTGAACGGCAGCTAATCCGAGGAGGAGGAGGAAGAAGAAGAAGAAGAAGACGAAGAAGGCGACGAGGACTTCGTCGAGGAGTCCTTCGAGGACTCACTCTTCTTCGCCGAGTCGCCCTTTGAGTCGGAATCCGACGTGGAGGAGCCTGCGCCCTTGTTCTTGCCGTAGTCGGTGTTGTAGAAGCCAGAGCCCTTGAAGTGCACCGCCACCGGGTGGAACACCCGCTGCACGGGGGCCTCGCAGGTGGAGCAGCTGGTGACGGGGTCGTCCGTCATCCGCTGCATCACCTCGAACGTATGGCCTTGGTCGCAGCGGTACTCGTAGATGGGCATGGCACTCTCAGTATAGGAGTGCCGATCTGGTCAGCCGGCTCCATGAAACGGCGTCGCCCCGCGGGAACACCGGCCGTCCGCGCCAGCCTATGCTCATGTCCACCCGGCCCGGCCGGGCTCGGCTCCCACGCACGCCCGAATGTATAGACACCTTGCGCTCCTCGCCGTAGTGCTGGGCCTGGTCCTTGCGCCGGCGATCGCCCAAGCCGCGCATCCGCGTGTGCAGTCGCACTCGATGATCCACATCTGCTGCATGCCCGACGCCGAGCAAGAGCACTTCATGGCGGCGGCGAAAGCGTCGGGGGCCAGCATCGTAAGGCTCGACGTGGAGGTGCACGGCATCGTGCACTGGTCGCCCTTCGGGCATCACTACGACTTCGCGAAGCTGGACCGCATCGTCGCGCTCGGCCGCCGGTACGACCTTCGCATCCTCGGCATCCTCGGCGGCACCCCCGCCGGCCTTGGCGAATGCCCGCCGGGCGTTCCCTTCGAGGACAGCTGGAAGTGCGCGCCGGCAGACCCCGCCGCATATGCCGAGCATGTCGAAGCGATCATGGAGCACGCGGGCGATGGTGTGTTCGCGTGGGAGCTCTGGAACGAGCCCGACCTCGACTACATGTACCTCGGCAGTCCGGAGGTCTACGGGCGAACCCTCGGCGCCATCTACGAACGTGCCGCCGGCCGCTTTCTCGTAACGAGCGGCGGCATCAGCGACTCGGGCCTGCCATTCATGCGGCGCGCCGTGGATGCCGGAGCCCGCTTCGACATCGGGAACATCCACCTACGCGGTGCCGGTCTGGGGGCCAAGCTCGCCGCCGCCGTCCAGTTCTTCGGCGACCGGCCTCTATGGGTCACAGAGCACGGCTACTCATCGCACCCGGATCCGAGCGCACAAGTGCGCTACCTGGAGCAGTCGATTCCCGCACTCCGCGCGGGAGGGGCCGACGAGGTGTTCGTCACCCTGCGCGACATCGACGAGTTCGGCGCGGACAGCCCATTCGCCTCCGAAGGCATCCTGGGCAAGCCGGCATGGGAACTGGTGGTCGCGATGAACGCTGAGCCGGCGTCCGCGCCGGCGCCGGCCGCGCCACCGCCAGCCGCGCCGGCGCCGGCCGTGC
>DASZJZ010000327.1:0-4841 GCA_035947555.1 Thermoleophilaceae bacterium
TGAGCGCGAACGAGGCCGTGGAGCGCTTCCAGTGCTCGCTGGACAACGGGCCGTACGCCGACTGCGAGTCGCCCTACGAGCTGACCGGCCTGGCCCTCGGCTCCCACACGCTGCGCGTGATTGCGACGGACCTCGCCGACAACGTCGACCCGACGCCGGCCGAGTACACCTGGACGATCGTCGCGCCGCCCCCGCCGCCGGACACCACGCTCGACTCGGCGCCGGAGTCGCCGACGGCGGACTCGAGCGCCACCTTCACCTTCTCCTCCAGCACGGCCGGCGTGACCTTCGAGTGCGCGCTCGACGGCTCGGACTGGCAGAGCTGCGCCTCGCCGCACTTCGTGGGCGGCCTGAGCGAGGGCTCTCACCGCTTCGAGGTCCGCGCCAAGCGCTCGTTCGGCGTGGTCGACCCGACGCCGGCGATGCACGAGTGGACCGTCGGCCTGGCCCCGGACACCGAGCTCACGGTGACCCCGGCCTCGCCGACGGTCCAGACCAGCGCCGTCTTCGAGTTCACCGGAAGCGACGACCGCACGCCGCTGCAGGACATCGACTACGAGTGCTCGCTCGACGGCGCGACCTTCGAGTCGTGCTCCTCGCCGCACGAGGTCCAGGGCCTGGCGCCCGGGGTCCATGAGTTCCGCGTGCGGGCCAAGGACTGGACGAACACGGTCGACCCGAGTCCCGCCACGTTCATGTGGACCCTCGGCACCCCGCCGGACACCACGATCGACTCCGGCCCCGAGCTCGAGACGGAGAGCCGTGAGGCGAGCTTCAGCTTCTCCTCGGACCGCGCCGGCGTGACGTTCGAGTGCGCGCTCGATCATGCCGAGGGCCACGAGCAGTACGCGCCGTGCACGTCGCCGCTCGAGTACACCGGCCTCGCGCTCGGCGAGCACCTGCTGCTGGTGCGGGCGAAGGACGCCGCGGGCACGGTCGACCCGAGCCCTGCCGAGTACGAATGGGAGATCGGGCACATGACGGCGCCGGTCACGACGATCGACTCCGGACCGCCCGCGCAGACCACCGACACCAGCGCCACCTTCGAGTTCAGCGCCAACGAGGCGGGCGTGTCCTTCCAGTGCTCGCTCGACGGCGGCCCGCTCGTGGTCTGCGAGTCGCCCAAGACCTACAACGACCTGGCGCCGGGCGAGCACGTGCTCGAGGTGCAGGCCGTGAAGCCGCACCTGCTGGCGAGCCCCGAGCCGGCCGTGTACCAGTGGACGGTGCTCGACGCGACTGACCCGGAGACGACGATCCTGACCGGACCGCCGGCCAGCACGCCGCTCACCGAAGCCGAGTTCACCTTCTCCTCGAACGAGTTCGACGCGACCTTCGAGTGCTCGCTCGACAACGCGGCGTGGGAGGGGTGCTCGTCGCCCGAGCAGGTCTCGAGCCTGGTGGTCGGCCCGCACGAGCTGCGCGTGCGCGCCGTGGACGCCGCGGGGAACGTGGACGAGACGCCCGCGGCGCGCTCCTGGACGGTCGTGGACCGCGAGCCGCCCGACACCGACATCACCGACGGGCCGCCGAGCCCGACCACGAGCACCTCCGCGAGCTTCGGCTTCGAGGGCTCCGACGAGACGACCGCGCCGGGCGCGCTCCGCTATCAGTGCCGGCTCGACAGCTCGGAGGCGAGCGCCTGGGTGGACGACTGCAGCAGCCCGCACATGTACAGCGGCCTCGCGGCCGGCGTGCACCGCTTCGACGTGCGCGCCGTTGACGAGGCGGGCAACCCCGATCCCACGCCGGCCACTCACGAGTGGACGATCCAGCCGGCCGATACGACCGCGCCGCAGACCACGCTGGGCGCGGGCGGCCCTCCGTTCACCTTCACTTCCAACGAGGCCGGCTCGACCTTCGAGTGCCAGGTCGACACCGGCACATGGGCCGCCTGTACGTCGCCGCGAAGCGTCACCGGGCTGTCGGCCGGGTCGCATACGTTCCGGGTGCGGGCGATCGACGCCGCGGGCAACGTGGACGCCACCCCCGCCACCCGCACGTGGACCGCGGACACGACCGCGCCCAACACCTCGCTCGCGTCAGGGGGGCCGCCGTTCAGCTTCTCGTCGAGCGAGTCGAACTCGACCTTCGAGTGCTCGCTCGACGGCGGGGCCTGGGCTACGTGCACCTCACCGCACAGCGTGGGCACGCTGTCCGCCGGATCGCACCAGTTCCGCGTCCGCGCACGGGATGCGGCCGGCAACGTCGACCTGACCCCGGCGTCGCGCACCTGGACGGTCCAGGGGCCCGACACCACGCCCCCGCAGACCACGATCGGCTCCGGCGCGCCGGCAGCGAACACGAGCGAGACCAGCGCCACGTTCAGCTTCAGCTCGAGCGAGTCGGGCTCGACCTTCGAGTGCTCGCTCGACGGCGCGGCTTGGGCTGCCTGCACCTCACCGCGCAGCTACACCGGCCTGGCCGTGACCTCCCACGAGTTCCGGGTGCGTGCCAAGGATGCCGCGGGCAACGTGGACGCCACGCCCGCGACGCACACATGGACGGTCTCGCCGCCCGGAAGCTGCACCGGTTCCATCGCGACCCTCGGCGCCGTGGCGGACGGCTGGATCCTGCAGGACTCCGGCGGTCAGAACTATGGCACCGACTCGAGCCTCAAGGTCGACAGCAAGAGCGGCGCCAACGCCCGCGCACTGTTCCGCTTCAACCTGCCCGCGGTGCCGTCCGGCTGCCAGGTCACGAGCGCGAAGCTGCGCCTCTACGCGGCGTCCTACAAGACCGGCCGCACGCTGCAGGCGCTGATGGTGGCGGCCCCGTGGACCGAGGGCGGCCTGACCTGGAACAACCAACCGGCCACCACCGGCACGCCGGCCACGGTGGAGTCCGGCTCGGGTTACCGCGAGTGGACGGTCACCGACCAGGTGCTGCAGATGTACGCCACGGCGAACAACGGCTTCCTGATCCGCGATGCCACGGAGAACGGCGGCGGCATCGACCAGGTTTTCCACAGCCGCGAGAAGGGCAGCGACAACCCGCCCAGGCTGGTCATCACCTTCGGCTAAAACGTTTCTCAGACAGCGCTCATCGTTTGTTCATGCAACGGTGAGACTGTCCTCGCATGGCCACGTCCCGGGTGGTGCTCGCAGACGATCATCCCTGCTACAGGCAGGGCCTGGCGAAGATGCTCCGCGACTGCGGCGTCGAGGTCGTTGCCGAGGCGGGCAACGGCTGGGCGGCGCTGCAGGCTGCGGAGAACGCGGAGGCGGACGTCATCATGCTCGACCTCGGCATGCCGGGGCTGTCGGGGGCCGAGGTCACGCGCCGGCTGACGTCATGCGACCCACCGCACCGGGTGCTCATCCTGAGCGTGTCCGACAGCGAGGCTGATGTGGTGGAGGCGCTGCACGCGGGTGCGACCGGTTACTTCCTGAAGGACGGCCCCGTCGAGGAGGTCGTGGCGGGGATCCGCGCCGTGGCCGCCGGCGAGTCGTCCTTCTCGCCGCGCATCGGCGCGATGCTCCTGCGCCGGGTGCGGGAGACGGAGGAGCGGCCGGCCGGCGCCCCGGTCGCTCTCTCCCCGCGCGAGCGCGACGTGCTGCGGCTAGTGGTGGAGGGCAGGTCGAACGAGAAGATCGGCGAGGGGCTCTCCATTGACGCGGGCACGGCCCGGAACCACGTCTCCCATATCCTGGCCAAGATGGGCGTGGACAACCGGGTGCAGGCTGCCGTGCGCGCGGTGCGCGAGGACCTCGTCTGAGCGGCAGCAGCTGGGAATTCGACGAGGGCGCCGAGCTGGTGCCCGGTCGCAGCGTGCTGCGCTCGCTGGGAGGCGGCCACCGCTTCGAGGTGCTGCTCGTGTGGGACGACGCCCTCTATGCGCTCTGCGTGGCGAAGGTGCTGCGTCCGGACCTCGTCTCGAGTGAGCGGGCGCTGCGAGACCTGCGCGAGGAGGCGGAGGTCCTCGAGCGGCTCGCCCACCCCGTGATCGTCCGTGGCTTCGACGCCGTGCTCGACGGTCCGCGCCCGCACCTCCTGCTCGAGCATCTCGAGGGCATGACGCTGCGGCGGCTGATCCGGCGCGGGGGTCCCGTCCCGCTCGAGCAGCTGCTGCCGCTGGCGGCCCATGTCGGCGCCGCGCTGCGCTACATGGAGCTGAAGGGCGTGGTGCACCTCGACGTGAAGCCCGACAACATCGTGATGGGCATCCCGCCGCGGTTGATAGACCTCAGCGTGGCGCGCTCGCTGGAGCGTGCAGCGCGTATACGCAGCCCCGTCGGCACCGACGCCTATATGGCGCCCGAGCAGTGCGACCCCGCCGGGCACCCCGGTGAAGTCGGCCCGCCGGCGGACGTTTGGGGGCTGGGGGCCACGCTCCATCACGCGCTGTCGGGGGCGGTGCCGTTCCCACGCCCGTCGGGCGCGCGCGAGAGCGAGGATCCGCGGGTTCGCTTCCCGCAGCTCGTCTCCGAGCCTGCCCCGCTGCCGGGGCGGCTGCCGCCGGGGCTCGGCGAGCTGGTCGCGGGCTGCCTCGAGAGGCGGCCGGGGGACCGGATCACGGCCGCGGAGCTGGTGGACGGGCTGGGTCCGCTGGTGGCGGAGCTGCCGCGCAAGCTGGTGCTGGGACGCCGGGGCTCGCGGGTGCTGTAAGAGCTTTCTCACAGGTTTCTCCTGCTCTTTTCACGTTTCGCTGGCTTCCTACCGGGCCTGCCGTCGAACTCGATGCAAGGAGTGCGCATGAAACCTGCCACCAGACTTTTCCTCGACCTCGCCGCCGATGGAGCGGATTCCCCCGACCAGAAGTCGCTGTCACGCAAGCTGATGGCGCTCATCGCCGCCGCAGTGCTCGTGGTCTCGGTGCCGCTGCTGTGGCTGGCGACCGA
>DASZJZ010000328.1:0-6561 GCA_035947555.1 Thermoleophilaceae bacterium
ACGAGCGCCGCCTTCTCGACCGCTGGGTGAGCCGGCGCGACCCCGCCGCCCGCGACGAGCTGGTGCGCGGTCTCCTCCCACTCGCCCGCCGGCTGGCCCGGCGCTACGAGGGCATGGGGGAGTCGCTCGAGGACCTTGTGCAGGTGGCCGCGATCGGCCTGATGAAGGCCGTGGACCGCTACGACCCCGCCCGCGGCACGTCCCTACGCGCGTACGCAGAGCGCATGGTCGAGGGCGAGCTCCGCCACCACCTGCGCGACACCGGCGCGCTCCTTCACCTCCCGCGGGCCCTGCACGCCCGCCTGATGGCGGTGATCCGCACCGCCGCAGGGCTCCCGCCCAAGCCCGGCGGGGGCACCCGGGCCGAGGAGATAGCAGCGGTCCTCAAGCTGACCCCCGCGGAGGTGATCGCCGCCCTCGAGGCAGGCTCCGCCCTCGACGTCCGCTCGCTCGACCAGCCCGCCCCCGGGCCGGGCAGCATGCCGAACGGCTACGCCGACCGCCTCGGCGCCGAGGACGCCGGCTTCGAGCTCGTCGAGGACCGCTCCGTGATCGACCGCGCTTGGCGCTCGCTCGACCCCCGCGAACGTGAGTCGCTCGTGCTGCGGCTCGTCCACGACCTGACCTACCGCGAGATCGCGGAGCGCCTCGGGATGTCAGTCACGCACGTGGTGCGGCTCGTCACGCGCTCGCTCGAGCGGCTCCAGGCGGTGGCGCGCGCATCGGAGGGCGAGTGATCCCAGCGCTACGGCGCGTCGAGCCTCGGCACTAAACTCGAAGACATGCCGAAGCTGCCCCGCACCAGCGCGCAGCCCGGGGCCCCGACTGCCTCGAAGGCCCCGGCCAAGCAGGGCGACGCCAAGTCCTCGGCCGCCGCCACGCGCCGCAGCTCGGTCAAGCGCAAGGCACGCCGCGACGGAGAGTTCGCGCACCAGCCGATCGACGAGCACACACAACACGCCCCCGCAGGGCCGAAGGCGACGCTCACCGAGGACCAGCGCGTGCTGTTGGGAGACCTGTTCGCGGTCGTCGAGGAACACGCCGACGAGGCCGCCGAGAGGATCGACCGCGACCTGGTCGAGCGCTCCTTCGTCTTCGCGTGCGAGCGCCACGCCGATCAGCGCCGCGCCAGCGGCGAGAACTTCATCGTCCACCCGATCGGCGTGGCCAAGATCTGCGCCGGCATGCGGCTCGACACGGCGACGCTGTGCGCCGCCCTGCTGCACGACACCGTCGAGGACACCAGCGCGTCGCTCGACGAGGTCGAGAGCGAGTTCGGCGAGGAGATCGCCTCGCTGGTCGACGGTGTGACGAAGCTGTCCGGCGTCACCTTCCAGAGCCGCGACGACCGCCAAGCCGAGAACTACCGCAAGATGCTCGTCGCGATGGCCCAGGACATCCGGGTCATCCTGATCAAGCTCGCCGACCGCCTGCACAACATGCGCACGATCGGCTCGATGCCGAAGCCCAAGCAGCAGGAGAAGGCCAAGGAGACGCTCGAGATCTTCGCGCCGCTGGCGCACCGGCTCGGCATCCATGCGATCAAGTGGGAGCTCGAGGACCTCGCCTTCGCGACGCTCCACCCGCGCAAGTACAACGAGATCAAGCAGCTCGTATCGCAGCAGCGCGACGACCGCGAGGCCTACGTCTCACGCGCCGGCGACTACCTGAAGAGCGAGCTCGAGGCCGTCGGCATCGAGGCGGACATCTCCGGCCGCGCCAAGCACTTCTACTCGATCTACTCGAAGATGACGAAGAAGGGGCGCGAGTTCAACGAGATCTACGACCTCACCGCCATGCGCGTGATCGTGGGCTCGGTGAAGGACTGCTACGGCGCCATCGGGGTGATCCACTCGCTCTGGAAGCCGCTGCCGGGCCGCTTCAAGGACTGGGTCGCGATGCCCAAGTTCAACATGTACCAGGCCCTCCACACCACGGTGATCGGGCCGGAGGGCAGGCCGCTCGAGATCCAGATCCGGACGCTCGAGATGCACCGCACCGCCGAGTTCGGCGTAGCCGCGCACTGGATCTACAAGGAGGACCGCGGCAAGCCGGTCGAGGAGAAGGTCGAGTGGCTGCGCCACCTGCTCGACTGGCAGGACGAGACCAAGGACCCGCAGGAGTTCGCCGCCACGCTCAAGGCCGACCTGTTCGAGGACGAGGTGTTCGTCTTCACGCCGAAGGGCGAGGTCAAGTCGCTCGCCGCGGGGGCCACGCCGCTCGACTTCGCCTACTCGATCCACACCGACGTCGGCCACCGCTGCGTGGGCGCGAAGGTGAACGGCAAGATCGTGCCGCTGCACTACGAGCTCGAGTCCGGGGACATCTGCGAGGTGCTGACCTCGAAGAAGGAGCGCGGCCCCTCGCGCGACTGGCTCGCGCTCGCCAAGACCACCCGCGCGCAGTCGAAGATCCGCGCCTGGTTCAAGCGCGAGCGGCGCGAGGATTCCGAGCGCACCGGCCGCGAGATCCTCCAGGAGAACATGAAGCGCGCCGGGCTGCCGCCGCAGAAGCTGGCCGGCTCGCCGATGCTGGCGGACGTGATCCGCGAGATGGGCTACAAGCGCGGCGAGGAGTTCTACATCGCCCTGGGTCAGGCGAAGATCTCGCCGAAGACGGTAGTCAGCAAGGTGATGGCCCGCCTGAAGGAGGGCGAGGCCGCGGTGGAGCCTGCCTCTCCTGCCTCGGAGCTGCTCGAGCGCAAGGAGGTGCCGAAGAAGACTGCGGCGTCCTCCACGTTCGGGATCAAGGTCGAGGGGGTCGACGACGTGATGCTGCGGCTGGCGAAGTGCTGCCGGCCGGTGCCGGGAGATCCCATCGTGGGTTACATCTCGCTGGGCAAGGGCATCACGATCCACCACGAGAGCTGCACGAACGCGCAGGCGCTGATGAAGAACCCGGAGCGCTTCACGCCGGTGGCGTGGGAGGGAGACACCTCGGCGCCGTTCAGGGTCGAGCTGCAGATCGACGGCTGGGACCGGCACAGGCTGCTCGAGGATTTGTCGCGAACGTTCGCGGAGAACGGGATCAACATCCTGGAGGCCCGCTGCACGGTCGTGCACCCGATGGTGAAGAACCGCTTCGTGGTCGAGGTGGGGGACACGCAGGCGCTGAAGACCTGCATTGCGCGGCTGCGGAACATCGACTCGGTCTTCGACGCCTACCGGGTCACGCCCACCGGCTGAAGGGCGGCCGGCGGGCGTTCGCCCACCGGCTGACGCGCTTCGGAGGATCCGCCGCTACCTTGGGGCCCACGCCCCATGACGTTCCGCCCCCGGTCCATCTCCCGCGGCGCCCTGGCCGCCCTTCTCGCCGCGCTGGCGGGCATGCTCGCGCCGGTGGCGGCGGCGCAAGAGCCCGAGTACACGATTCCAGACGCCCCCCCGTACACGATTCCAGACGCCCCCCCGGATACGACGATCACCGGCGGACCGGGCGACACGACCGACACCACCGCCGTCTTCTTCTTCTCAGCCTCCGAGAACGCCGGCTTCCTGTGCCGCCTCGACGGCGGGCCCTGGGACCCCTGCAGCTCGCCCCACCGATACTCCGGCCTCAGCCTGGGCCGCCATCGCTTCGAGGTCGCCGCCGTCGACGCCGCCGGAAACCAGGATCCGACCCCCGCCGAACACGCGTGGCAGGTGCTCAGGCCGGGTCTCGTCATCCCCGGGACCGTCAAGCTCGCGACGTCTCTGGCGAGGGAGCTGGTCCAGATGCGCAGGACCCTCGTCCGCATGGGGCTGCGAAGGCTCGCCCGCCGGCGCGCGATCCGATTCAGGACCTTCGACGCCATCACGGGCGGCACGGTCGAGGTCCGCTCCAGGGCTCGCGTGCGGACTCGCCCCCACCGTCGCTGGGTTCCCGCCCTGAGGGGCGAGCGGGAGGTGCCCGGCGCCGGTCGCCATCCCGTCCGTGCCAGGGTCACCAAGAAGGGCCGCCGCCTCGCGCGCCGCCGCAGGTCCCTCCCCATGGAGCTGCGCCTGACCTTCACGGACCTGGCCGGCCGCTCGCTCTGGGCCACCTCGAAGTTCGAGCTCAGGCGCTAGCCGGCGTCCAGCTCGCCCGCGAACCCGGACTTGCGCATCCGCCGAACCTGAATACGCTGGTTCAAGAAGCGCACACCTCCCCTTCAGGGTCCTGAAGACCCGTGAAGGCTGGTCCGACGGCATGGCCCCCACCATGCACGCCCCTTCCTCATGCCAAGTCCGCGAGCTCTCGACCTGACCGGCGCGCTTCTGGAGCGGGACGAGGAGCTGCGCGCCCTCGAGACCGCGCTGGGCAAGGCCCGCGAGGGCCACGGCGGGATCGTCCTGATCGAGGCCGCCACCGGCCTCGGCAAGTCGCGCCTGCTGGCGGAGACGGTTACGCTGGCCGAGCGCAGCGGCGCCCGCGTCCTCAGCGCCAGGGCGCGCGACCTCGAGCGCGACCTCCCGTTCGGGGTGGCCCTGCAGCTGTTCGAGAAGCCCGTGAGCCGCTTCGGCGACGCTGAGCGCGAGCGCTTCTTCGTGGGCTCCGCCGCCCTGGCGGCCCCGCTGGTGCTCGAGGGGACCGCCGCACGCGAGGGCCGGACGGCCTCGCTCCACGGCCTCTACTGGCTGAGCGCCAACCTCGCCGAGGAGCGCCCGCTCGTGCTGACCGTCGACGACCTCCACTGGTGCGACCCGCCGACCTTGCACTTCCTGATCTATCTGGCCCAGCGGATCGAGGAGGTGCCGATCACGGTTGTCCTGGCCATGGCCGCGGGCCATCCGCCGGAATCGGACCCGTTGCTCGAGGAGCTGCGCGCCCACCCCGCGACGAGCGTGCTGCGGCCGCAGCCGCTGAGCGCGGAGGCCGTGACCAAGGGCCTGCGCGACTCGATCCTCCCCGGCGTCGAGCCGC
This sequence comes from Thermoleophilaceae bacterium, assembly GCA_035947555.1. GTDB lineage: Bacteria > Actinomycetota > Thermoleophilia > Solirubrobacterales > Thermoleophilaceae > JACVRW01. The sequence continues at coordinate 4,882 of DASZJZ010000328.1, forward strand.
TCTTCGCGCGCGCCTGCCACGACGCCACCGGCGGGAATCCCCTGCTGCTGGCCGAGCTGGCGGTTGAGCTGGCGATGCGCGAGGTGGAGCCGGAGGACGGCAACGCCGAGCTGGTCCAGGAGCTGATCCCCGAATCCCTCTCGGCTGCCGTGCTGGTGCGGCTCCGCCGGCTCGGGGAGGGGGCCCCCGAGCTCGCGCGCGCGATCGCGGTGCTGGGTGACGGCGCCGAGCTGCGCCACGCCGCGCCGCTCGCGGGCCTGCCGACGGACCGCGCCATCGCGGTGGCCGACTCGCTCATGAGCGCCGGCGTGCTGCGCCGCGAGCCGGGCCTGTCGTTCGTTCACCCCGTCGTGCGAGTGGCGATGGACGCCGACCGCCCCGAGCTGGAGCGCGCCGAGGCGCACCGCCGGGCGGCCCAGATGCTCATGGCCGAGGGCGCCCCGATGGAGCGCGTGGCGCCGCACCTGCTCGCGGGGCGGCCTGACAACGACCCCCGTGCCGTAGATGTGCTGCTCGAGGCCGGCAAGCGCGCGCTGGCCGGCGGCGCGCCCGACTCCGCCATCCGGCTGCTGCGACGGGCCCTCGCGGAGCCTCCCTCGCCCGAGCGCCGCCCCGAGGTGGTGCTGACCCTGGGGCGGGCCGAGGCGGCGGCGGGGGAGCCAGGCGCGGTCGAACGCCTCACCAGCGCGCTGGAGCTGATCGGCGAGCCCGTGGGGCGCGCCGCGGCGGCGCTCGACGCCGGCCGGCTGTTGCTGAGTCATGCGCGCTGGGAGGACGCGGCGCGGACGCTCGAGCGCGGCATCCAGGAGGTCGACGGCAGGCACGACTCGCTCAGGGCCAGCCTGGAGGCGGCATACGTGGCGGCGACCTGGGTGGCCCCCGCGCCCGAGGTCGGCCCTCCGCAGCTCCCGGCCGACGACTCGGCGCTCGAGTCGACCGCCGCCGGCCGGCTGATCCTCGCTCGTGCCGCCGCCACCCGGGCGATGCTCGGCACGTCGGCGGCCGAGGTGCACCGGCTCGCCACCCGCGCCCTCGGCGGCGGCGCGCTGCTCGAGGACGAGACGAGCGACGGCCTCGGCATCTACCTCGCGGTCTTCGCGCTCGTCGTGGCCGAGGACCTCCAGACCGCCGAGTTGGCGGCGAGCACCGCGGTCGACGACGCCCAGCGCCGCGGCTCCGTGCTCGGCTTCGCCACCGCATGCCACTTCCGCTCACTCGCCGAGCTCAGGCGCGGGCGCATCACGGACGCCGCCGCCGACAACGTCAGCGCGCTCGAGGCGCGGTCCCGCGGCTGGCGCCACTCGCTCGGGTCGGCCGTGGCCGTGCAGGCCGAGTGCATGATGGAGCGGGGAGAGCTGGACCAGGCCGCCCGCGAGCTCCAGCGCCTGATGGACGAGAGCGGCGGCTCCCCGGACCCGAGGGACTATCGCTTCGTCGGGGTCCGCGGCCACGTGAGGCTCCTGCAGCTCTCGCCCGCCACCGCCCGCGAGGACCTCGTCGAGTCGGGACGGCTGCTGCGCGAGCTGGGCGGGGACAACCCGTCCGTGTACCCGTGGCGGTCGCTCGCCTCCGCCGCCTCCCTTGCGCTCGGCGACCGCCAGGAGGCGCGCCGGCTGGCCGAGGAGGAGGTGGCGCTGGCCGCCGCCTTCGGCGCTCCCGGCGCGCACGGCCGGGCGCTCG
>DASZJZ010000329.1:0-18340 GCA_035947555.1 Thermoleophilaceae bacterium
CGTCGTACAGGTCGAAGCCGCCGCCGGTCGTGTCCCTGCCGGGCGGGCGGCAAGGCGTCTCGAGCGCGACGTTCGATCCGAAGGTCTCGTTGTTCACGGCAAGGATGTCGCCCTGGAACGCCGGGGTGTTCATCGTGATGACGTGGGCGCCCTCGCCGTGGTAGTAGGGCTGGTCGGCTGGGATGAACGTGACGAGCTGCGGATTGCTCGGGTTGCGGATGTCGACTACGTACGTGCCTCCGTCGCGGCAGCGCGGGTCGTCCCACGAGTTGAGGTACGCGAAGCCCTTGTGGACCGCCAGGTCGGCGATCTGGCCAAGGCGGACACCCGGAATCTGCAGCCGGCCGACCACCTCCAGGTTCTCCTGCTTGCCTGGCAGGTTCGTCGGCTCGGGCGGCGGCTCCGCCGCCGAGCTCAGGAGCCCTGCTCCGTCCGCCGTGAGTTGCTTGCTGCGGTCGCCCGGCGCGGCGATGACAGCGGGTGCCGATACGAGCACGAGAGCGAGCACTGCGAGCGTGCCTCGCAGCGCCTCCTTGCGTCTCTTCCCCACCTCTTCCCTCCTGTCGTGACGTTGGCCAGCCACGAGTCCGGCGGGCAGTGTATGCCTCTGTAAAGGCCGCTGCAACCCCTTCCCGCGGGTCGGAAGCCACCCACCCGGGGAGCCATCCCAACCTGATGGGTGGTTCGCGCAGGGTCTAGCCGACGAGCTCGATGTGACGCTTGACGCTCTTGCTGCGGTTACCGCCGCCGTCGACCGCCACGGCGGTCAGCGTCGCGCGCAGGCGCCGCATGCGGAACAGCTTGCGGCGGACGCGCTTGTCGAACCGCACGAACGCGTAGGTCGTGCCCTTCCCCTGCAGGCGAGCCGAGGCGCCGGCGAAGATGCGGGTGCGCTTGAGGCCGAGCTTCCTGGCGATCTTGCGCGTCGTCTGAAGCTCGACGGTCGCGCCGCAGGCCTCGGAGCAGCGGACCTTCACTACGAGGCCGGCCTTGTAGACGGCGAGGCGCAGGCGACGGTCGACCCGCACGGCCAGCCGTGGCTTCTTGCGGTCCCTGGCCCCGGCGCCACCCGACCCGGGACCGGCCACGACCGCCTCGTCCGGATCGCATTCGGTGCCTACGCCGTCGCGATCGCGATCGGCCTGCTCGACCCTGAAGCCGTCGCCGTTGAGGTCTACTGCCTCGTTGTAGACGGTCGGGCAGTTGTCGTAGGCGTTGTCGAAGTCGTCGCCATCGACGTCGTTGTCGCAGGCGTCTCCCCTGTCATCGCCGTCGATGTCGGACTGGTCGGGGTTCGGCGTCGCGTCGCAGTTGTCGTTGTCGTCGATGATGCCGTCGCTGTCGCTGTGGACGGGCGGGCACGCATCGCCGTATCCGTCGCCGTCGGTGTCTGTGAAATGTGGGCCGTTCGGGACGGTGCGACAGTTGTCATCGGCGTCGAGCCGCTCGTCGTTGTCGTCGTTGTCGTCGCAGGCGTCGCCCGCTCCGTCGCCGTCAGTGTCCAACTGGCTGCCGTTCTTCACGTACACGCAGTTGTCGCGCTCGTCCGGAACCTCGTCGCCGTCCACGTCTCCGGGCTCCGGATGCGCCGCCCGGGCGCGCACCGCCGCAACCGACGCCGCGGAGGCCCGGGAAGATCCGCCACCCCCGACCAGCCTGATCGCCGGCGCTCTGCGCTCGGTCGTCAGCCCGGCCCGGTCCGTAGCGACCACGCCCAGCCGCAGCGTCACCTTACGGCCGCGAGCCAGCGCCCGCCGCGCCTCGCGCCAGTGCCGGCCTCGCACGCGGTAGGTCAGCACCGCGCCGCCGCCGCCCACGCGGATGCGCTTGCGGTCGATCGTCTTCACCGGCAGCGCCAGGCCACCCATCCTCAGAGCGCCCGACGCGCTCACCGCGCCGCGCTCGCTCGAGGTCGCGTACACCCGCACCACGCGCCCGCGGCCGAGCCGCTGCAGCACCGGGGCGCCCACCTCCAGCCTCGGCGGCTTGCCGTCCTCGGCGCCGGTAGTCGGCGCGGCCACGAACGCCCGTGCCACGTTCTCGCAGTCGCCCGTCACGCGGTCGACCGTGTCGGCCTCCACGGTGTCGCTGCCGTCTCCGCAGCTCACCTCGTCCGCCTCGCCGTCGCGCGTCACGATGCGGTCCGACCCCGGGCCGCCCGCCAGCGTGTCGGCCCCTTGGTCGCCCGACAGCACGTCGTTGCCGCCGCCGGCGTCGATCGTGTCGTTGCCCTCGCCGCCGCCGATCTCGTCGGCCGAGCCGCCGGTCGTCAACCGATCCGCACCCGGGCCGCCCAGCAATGTCGCCGCCACGGGGAGCGCGACCGTCGCCGTGTCCTCGCGTTCACCGAGGTCGATCCGCACCCTCTGCACCCCCCCGAGCGGGCAGAAGGTCTGGATGATGTAGCCGCTGCGGTCGAGCTCGCCGGGCGTGCAGGAGCCGGGGTCCATCCCGCCGTCCACGGTCCCGTCGTAGAACTCGATGCGGTTGCCGCTCACGCCGGCGCGCAGCGTGTTGAGGGAGGTCGCGTCCGCCGACAGGTATGACACCACCGCGCCGGCCGGCCGCACGAGCGAGTGGGCCGCCGCGGAGCCCGGCAGCAGGCCCCCGCACACCCACAGCGCTGTCGCAAGTGCCACCGCTCGTCTCACGGGCGGAACTCCTCCTCCCAGTTGGCACCGCCGTCTTCGCTGCGGAGGAGGGTAGCGTCACTCAGCGCCATGTAGAGCTCGTTCCCGGAGGCGGCGTCGATCACGTACGGCTCGCCGTCCACGCGCCCGATGTCGTCGAACGTCTCACCGCCGTCCTCGGAGACGCTGATCGTGCCGTCCTTTGACGCCGTCACCAGCCGGCCGGGCTCCGGCCAGGCCAGCCGGGTGCCCTCCCGCTGTAGGAGCGGGCGCCAGCTCTCGCCCTCGTCCTCGGAGCGGAACACGGTGTCGTCGGTCGCGGCGAGGATGTAGGCGGGATCCTCGGGGTCGACCTCGAAGTCGATGATCAGCCCTCTCGGGGTGAAGTGCTCGACGAAGCTCCGGCCCCCGTCCTCGGAGACGATCAGCGCCCCGAGCACCGCATCCCAGGCGTAGAGGCGGTCGTGCTTGAAGATGATCTTGTGGAGGTCGGCGGTGCCGAGCCGCGAGACGACCCGCCAGTTGCGCCCGCCGTCGTCCGAGCGCAGGTAGCCCAGGTACTGCGGCAGCACCCGCTGGTCCGGGTGCCCCGAGCCGACCAGCTCGCCCTCCGGATCGAGGTTCAGCTCCAGGAACGTCCCGAGCTTGGACACCTTGCCCCGGGCAGCGATCGTCGCGCGGACGCGCCGCACGCTGTCGGTCTCCGGATCGATCCGGAAGAACCCGCGGTTCGTGGTGACCAGGAACTCGCCGCTCTGCTCGTCGCGCTCCAGCGAGTTCACGAACGGGGGCCGCTTCGAGAAGTCCACGAGCCGGTCCGACCGCCCGGCCGACTCGGCGGAGTCGCCGCAGCCCGCCGCCCCGCAGGCGGCCGCCAGCGCAACGAGCGCCAGCGCCCGCCTCATCCCTGCGCCGCCGCCAGCAGCCACAGAGCCAATGTCGTGAACCCGACCATCACGGCGAGCATCCAGTATTGCGAGCGCACCGCGAGCCGGGAGCCGGGATACAGGGAGAGCGCCCGGTCGTGCGCCAGCACGAGTGCCGCCACGTGGCCGGCCACCACGAACCCGACCTGGAGGTACCAGGCCTGGTTCTGGCTCAGCGCGCCGTAGTCGATCGCCGCGCTCGCCGTGCCGAACAGGTCCCACCCTTCGCCGAGCGGATCGGACGCCAGGTAGGCGATCGACTGGCCCTCGAACAGCAGGAAGGTCAGGTAGTGGGCAGCCACGTAGACCATCGCGATCGGCACCAGCGAGTGGATGAAGGCGCGCCGCAGCTCCGGCGCGTCCCGATTCCCGCCGACCGAACGCGCGCCCGCCACCCCGACCGCGTAGAAGGCGCTCACGAGCGCCACCCCCACCAGCAGGCCGACCGTGTTCACCAGCCTCGGCGCGTCGAACGCCCAGTCGCCGGTGAGGTCGGTCCAGAGCTGGCCCTGGCTGAGCCCGTCGAAGGTGACCGTGCCGATCATGATCAGGATCAAGGCGACCGTGCCCGGCACCGGATCGAGCCGCGGCAGCCCGGCCAGCAGCGGACGCACCCCGACCACGCCGTCGCGCCGCTCGAACGGCGAGATGCGCGCGAACAGGTCGAAGTACACGGCGAACGCCTCTCCCCGGCGCGTCCACGTCTCGACGCCGAACACGGTCTGCGCGGCGAGCGCGATCACGGTGTAGCCGAGGACCGCGATGGCGAGCATGCGTGGGTCCTCACTCCACTCGGACGCGAGCTCGATCCAGGTGAAGGCGAGGATGCCGAGCGCCGCCGGCCAGCGCCCAAGGCGCTCGGGATAGGGTCGGTGGGACGGCGGCCGGCCGTCCCGCGCGCGTGTGACCGCCCAGCCGGCCGCGCGCCCGATGGCGCGCCAGGGGCTGAGGGCGGCGAACACGTTGCCGAACAGGGCGCTGGCGAAGACCAGGCCCACCCAGAACACGATGAAGATGAAGCTGGGGGCGAAGTTGTCGAGCGGGCTCTGGGTGCCGGCCAGGCCCGAGACGACCACCACCGCCAGCAGCGCCACTCCGGCGACGCCGCAGACCGCCTCCAGCACTCGCGACCCGAGGGCCCGACCGAGCGGGCCGGGCAGCGGGCGCCACCGGTCACGCGTGAGCTTCGGCTCCGGCCACAGCAGCGCGAGGGCGACGAACGACACCAGCAGCACCACCGCAGCGGCCCATCCGAAGAGCCACTCGGGGATCGGCAGATTGGCGCGCTGGACGAGCCCGTGAGCGAACTGCACCGTCGCCGGTCACCGCCGAATGGCGAAGAGCTCCCTCTGGCCCTTCCAGCACCGGAACTTGATGCTGGTGCCTCCGCTGTACTTGCGGCAGCTGTATCCGCGCGGCTTCCGGTTGTACCGCAGATAGCGCCGCGCCTGCCGGCGGGCGGTGCGGCAGCGGATCTGGTCGGCCTTGATGTTGTACCGCTTGCCCTTCGCCGCGAGCATCCCGCAGTTCTTGGGCGCGACCGGGGCCCAGGCCTGATAGGGACTGACGGCAACGGCCAGCGCGAGCACGGCCGTGGTTACGACAAGGATGCGCGAGACGGTCAAGCTGCCTCCCCGTTTGCTTCCGGCTGAGAGCGTAGCGAGGCCGATGCGAGCCGCCACGCTAACCTAAGCGCGTCGGGCTGTGGCGCAGCTTGGTAGCGCGCTCCGTTCGGGTCGGAGAGGTCGCTGGTTCAAATCCAGTCAGCCCGATTTCTCCCCGCCGGGCGGCTGGCTACTCGAGCGTGACCTTGTGCCCCCAGCCGTAGAACTTCCTGCCATCGCCCTCCGTGACCAGCGCGAGCGCCCAGGCTCTTGCCTCTCCCGCCTTGAAGCGGTTCGAGCCCGGAACCTCCTCGGTCGGGCAAGTCCAGTGGTGTGCCTTGCCGTTCGGCCACTCCTTCGTGCCGGAGGCAGCGGCATGGTGCCCGGGTCCGTTCTGGAAGACGTACGCCGAGATCCAGAACATCCGTTGGTTGTCCTCGACGTCCCCCTTTGCGGACGTCAGAAACCCCCGCTTGGTGATCTTCTGCCTATCGGCAAACTTGTGGGCGGCCATCCGCGGCCGATCGTCTCAGATCGGCGCGAGCGCGGCAAGCTCCGCTCGGGCCTTGTCGGCGGCAACCGCGTTGCCCTTCTGCCTATAGAGCCTAAGCGCGTCCGCGAGTGCCGCCCGCGATTGCTCGGGGTGTCCGGCCTGCCTCAGGACTATCGCGAAATCGACCAGGGCATCGCCCTTGTGGTTGATGAAGTCCGTCCGCTCCGCAAGTGACACAGCCTCCTTGGCGAGCAGCTCCGCCTCTTCGAAGCAGCCCCGGCCGGCCAGCGTCCTGGCCCGCACGCCACGCCAGAGTATCTGCGTGAGAAGATCGTCGGCGGTGGCCATCTCGTCGCTCAGCCGGGCGAAACGCTCCGCCTCCAGGTCGCGCCGCTGAGCGAGCAGCGCCTGCGCAAGGTACGCCGCGCTCGTGGAGAGCAGATTGCTCTCGCCCATCTGCTCCAGTGTCGAGTACCCGGCCCGCAGGCTGTGCTCCGCGGCCACCGGGTCACCGGCCAGCAGTTCGACCCAAGCCCTGTCATGCCCGGCGACCGTGGTGAGCGTGAGGCCAAGCTCCTCGAACACGGCGCTGCTGTCGGCGAGAAGGTCCCGCGCGTGGTCGAAGCGACCTTCCATGGCGTGGAGCGCGGCGAGGAACTGCAGCACGTCGGCCGCGGCGGCGCGATTGCCGCTCACCTCCTGCCGGATGGACTCGCAGCGTTGGATGGCGTCGGCCACGGGCATCGGTCCGAGGACGAGCGAAAGCGCGACCCAGCGCAAGAGTTCCGTCCGTTTGTGCTCAGACCCGGCGCGCTGCGCGTACGCAGCCGCCTGCTCCCACGCGGCCGCCGCGGCGTTCGCCTGCGCTTCGATCCAATGCACCCACCCGCGTAGCCGAAGCTCCTCGCATAGGCCGAAGTAGTCGCCGCCTCGTTCGAAGACCGGGACGACCTGGTCGATCACGGCCGCCGCTTCCGCGGTACCTGCGGACTCGCCACGCGCCAGTCGCAGGAACTCCTGGTGGACGAGCACACGTGCACCAGCGCACTCGTCGCCGGCTGCGGTGGCCGCCCGGCCTGCTTCCCCGAGAACTCGGTCCGCGTCGGAGAGCCTGCCCGCCTCGATCAGCGCGGCTCCCAGATCGGGAAGCAACGTCGTGCGTCGCGGGTGATCGTGCCGGAACAAGGTGGCGGCGCGTTCGAGCAGGGCGACCGCGCCCGTCTGATCACCGCGCGCCAGCGCCCTGCGTCCCGCCGCCTCCAGATGCTTCGCCGCGCGCTCGGCCAGCGCCTTGACGTCTGCGTCCGCCGCGCCCAGCTGCACGAGCAGCAGGAAGGCCTGCTCGATGTGGTAGCCGAGGATCTCCTCGAACGCCGGCAGTCGCGACCCCGCGGCGTCCTCGACCCAGTCGGCGAAGCGCTGGTGCAGCCCCGCACGCCTCTCCTTGGGGAGCGAGCGGTAGGCCGCGTCGCGGATCAGAATGTGCCGGAAGCGGAAGGCCTCGTCGGCGACGAAGCGCGACTGCTCGGGGCAGATCAGGTCGCGCCGTACGAGCGCAGAGAGGTCGCGTTCGAGCGCCGCCGCCACGGCCCCGGGCATGAGGGCATCGAGCGCCCCGCGGTGGAACACGGAGCCCTCCACCGAGGCGTGCGCCAGCAGCGCCCGCTCGTGGCCGGGCAGCGCCTCGATCCGCGCGGCTAGCAGGGCGTGGATTGTCGGCGGGACGGGCACGTCCGCCAGCTCGTCCGCGACCGTCCAATGGCCCTCCTCGCGGCGGAGCAGGCCGTCGTCGATCAGCATCGCCAGGAGCTCCTCGGCGAAGAGCGGGTTGCCCTCGCTGGCCGCGGCGATTCGCTCCGCCGTCTCCGGGGGGAGGGTCGCCTGGCTGAGCAGGTTCCCGATGAGCGCGCGCGTGTCGTCCTTGCCGAGCGGCTCGAGCAGGATGGAGGTGGCGTTCAGCTTGCCGCCGCCCCAGCCCGGCCGCGTGTCCAGCAACTCGGGCCGCGCGAGGCACAGCAGCATGATCGGGGCGCCGCGCGACAGGTCCGCCACGTGCTCGACGAGGTCGAGGAAGGTGGTCTCGGCCCACTGAAGGTCGTCGAACACCACCACGAGCGGGCGGCGTCGGGCGACGGCCTCGAACAGCCGGCGCGCGGCCCAGAAGATCTCCTCGCTCGTGCCCACCTCGGGAGCGCCGACGCCCAGGGCCTCCGCCACGGCAGCGGCGATCTGGTCGGCCTTCGGCTCGCCGGCGAGCTGCGCGGCGATGGCGGGGGCTGAAAGCTCGGCGTCCGCCGGGGTCAGCTCACGCACCACCTCGGACAGAGGCCAATACGTGATGCCCTCCCCGTAGGGCAGACAGCGGCCGCTCACGACGCTGGCCTCGTCGCCGAGTCTCTCCACGAACTCCCGGACGAGCCGCGACTTCCCGACGCCGGCCGCGCCGAGCACCGTCATGAGGTGACACACCCGGTCCGTCGCCATGGCCGCAAACACGGTCGACAGCGTCCGCAGAGGGCGCTCGCGCCCGACCAGCGGTGAGTCGAGGCGCGGGGCGCGCCCGGCGGAGTCCGGCGCCATCCCGATCAGGCGAAGGGCCTCGACCGGCTCTCCCGTCCGGGGGTCCCCGCGCAGCGCGTCCTCCGCTTGCACGGAGTTCCGCACTACCCGGTGGGTCTCCTCGTCCATGAGCACCTCGCCGGCGCCGGCCAGCGCCTCGAGGCCTTTGGCGATGGTGACCGCCTCGCCGGTCGCGAGTGGCTCGCCGGCGGCCGCGCCGGCGGCGATGACTTCGCCCGTGCCGATGCCGACGCGCAGGGTGAGCCTGACATCGGATGCGTCATCCGCCGCTGCGGGCAGCGCTTCGCACATCTCGGTCGCCGCGCGCACGGCTCGAAGGGCATCGTCCTCATGTAGGACCGGGACCCCGAACACCGCCATCAACGCGTCGCCGGGATAGGTTTCGACCGTACTGCCGTAGCGCTCGGCGACGGCGCGCAGCTCCGCCGCAGCGGGCGCCAAGAGGCGCCGGCGGACCTCCGGGTCGAGCCGTGCCCGCCCTGAGGCCGACGCTCCGACGGACGCGAACAGCACCGTGACGGTCTTGCGGCGCTCGTCCCCGCCGGCCCCGGGCGTCCCGTCGCGGGCCCGCCCGCGCAGCTCGAACACGTTCTCGGGGCGGGACAGCCCGCGCAGCGCCTGGCGCCCCAACTCCACCACTTCGGCTCCCCGCGGCAGGTGGTCGCGCACGATCTCCGTCGTGGCCTGCGACAGCACGACGGAGCCTCCGCTCGCCAGCCCCCTCAGCCGGGCCGCACGGTTCAGCGCCGGACCGAAGAAGTCGCCGTCGCGCTCGTGCGCCTCGCCGGTGTGCACCGCCATCCGCACGCGCAGCTCCAGCCCGCCGGGCCACTCGGCGGCAGCCAACGCGTCCTGGACGGCCACGGCCCCCGCGACCGCGTCGGACGCGCGGCGGAACACCGAGACCGTCGAGTCCCCCTCGCCCTTTGTCTTCAGGAGCCGCCCGCCGCACTGCTCGGCGGCGCGCGCGATCAATTCGTCGTGGAGCTCGAGCGCCGCCGCCATGGCCGCGGGATCTCGCTCCCACAGGCCCGACGAGCCCTCCACGTCGGTGAGCACGAAGCTCACAACCCCGGTGGGCAGCTCGACCGGCGCGGGCCCGGCTGGGGCGGCCGGGGCGGGCACCGCAGGTGCGGCGAGGGCAGGGTCCTGCGCCAGGATGGCGCGCTCCAGCTCCCGCAGGCGCTCGCCGGGCTCGATGCCGAGCTCCTCTACGAGCTGCCGCCTGGCGTTCTGGTAGGCCTGGAGAGCGTCGGCCTGGCGATCGGAGCGGTAGAGCGCGAGCATAAGCTGCGCACGGAGGCCCTCCCGGTAGGGGTGCTCCTCCACGAGCGTCTCCAGCCGTCCGATCACCTCGGCGTGGCGGCCGAGCATGAGCTTGGCCTCGATCAGCCGCTCGATCGCGGCGGCGCGCAGGTCCTCGAGCCGCGCGGCCTCGGCCTGCACGAACTGCTCATAGGCGAGGTCGGCGAGCGGCGGGCCGCGCCACAGCGAGAGCGCCTGCTCGAGCGCCGCCATCGCGGGCTCGGGACGGCCGGCCTCGAGCTCATCCCTGCCCGTCGTCACCAGCCGCTCGAACCGGTGCGCGTCCAAGCGCTCCGGATCGAGCTGCAGCTCGTAGCCGTGGCCGCGCGTGACGAGGAGGTCGCCGCTGTCGCCCAGCGCCTTGCGGAGGCGTGAGATGTGCACCTGCAGCGTCTTGGCGGCAGCGGCGGGCGCGCGCTCGCCCCACAGCTCGTCGATGATGCGGTCGCTGCCGAGCGTCTCGTTCGCGTGCAGCAGCAGCAGCGCCAGCACTGCGCGGCGCTTGCTGCCGCCCAGAGCGACGGGCTGACGCCCGTCGAGGGCCTCGAGCGAGCCGAGAATGCGGAAGTCCATGCGAGTGTGGACGCGGGGGGACGGGGTCCACGATCCAACGTACCGCAGCGCGGAAGCTCTCGCCAAGCCGCGGTTGCACCTGCTGTTGCCGCCGGTCGCTGCGGTTGCGCCTGCTGTTACCGAGGCGTCGCCGCGCTGCAACCGGCTACGCGCAGGATCGGCCCCACACCGTCGCACCAAACACCACCGGGCCGGCCCCCTTAGGCGCCGACCCGAACAGGAGGCAGTCATGGGACACGCAATCCCGAAGCAGCACCCCGCAGTTGTCCTTCGGTCGCACTTCAACCTGGTCCGCGCGCTGCTCGGCATCGCGATGGTCGCCATGGTGGGCCTGGTCATCGCCCTCGTCGTCGTCGCCAACGACAACGAGCAGTCCGCGAGCACGAGCGCCGTCCAGGCCGCCCCGGTCACCCCGCGGCTGGCCCCGTACCCCGCGTACCCGAGCCCCGCCCCCGAGGCCGTGAGCCCCGGCGCGGAGCGGTCCTACTCCGGCCAGGCGCCGACGCGCAAGCTGGACGGCGCGACGGACACGCGCAGCAGCGGGCCGGTGGCTCCGGACACCCGCTACGACGGCGGCCCCGAGGAGGGCACCCGCGGCGCGCTCGCGACGCCGCTCCCCCCCGACACCCGCTTTGACGGCGGCCCGGAGGAGGGCACGCGTGGGATGAGCACGCCGACGCCCGCCCCCGACGCCCGCTACGACGGCGGTCCCGACGAGGGGACGCGCGGACCCGGATTCAGCACCGACTGAGTCCAATTCGCCTGACCGCCGGAAGGGCCCTCCACCCGGAGGGCCCTTTCGCGTGGGTGGACGCCCGCCGGGCGGCGCCCGGGCCGCGCGACGCCGCCCGCCGCGGTCAGGCGGCGCTCCTGAACGCGGCGACCACCTCGCCGAACCGCTCCACCGACTCCGGCGCATTCTCGGCGTCCGACAGGCCCACGATCGCCGTCTGCACGCCGGCCTCCGCCAGCTCCCGGTAGCGGCCCACGTGCTCCTCGACAGTAGCCGCGCCTTGGCCCTCCCGTGCCTCGCCTGCGGCCACGACCCGGGCCTGCGCCAGGTGGGTCACTTCGATATCGGTTGGGTCGCGGCCCTCCGCCGCGCAGTGCTCGCGCAGCACCCCGAGCTTGTGGCGCACCCGGTCCACGTCCCCGACCAGATTGCAGGCGTCCGCGTGCCGGGCCACCAGGCGGAGCGTCACCCGCTCTCCCGACCCGCCCACCATGATCGGCACCCGCTCCTGCAGCGGCCGCGGGTAGCAGATCGCCTCGTCCACCGTGAGCGTGCGCCCCTCGAAGCGCGGCGAGCCCGGTCCCCACAGCAGCGGCAGCAGCTCGAGCGCGTCCTCGAGCTTCGCGAAGCGCTCGCGCCGCGGCGGGAAGTCCCACCCGTACAGCTTGTGCTCGCGCTCGAACCAGGCGGCACCGATCCCGCACATCGCCCGGCCGCCCGAGAGCACGTCCAGCGTGGCGACGATCTTGCCCAGGTGCGCGATGTTGCGGTAGGTGATGCCGGTCACGAGCGTGCCGAGCCGGATGCGCTCCGTCACACCCGCCAGGTAGGCGAGCGTCGTGTAGCTCTCGAGCATGTCCTCCCACTCCCGTCCGATCTGCGGGATCTGCAGGAAGTGGTCCATCACCCAGAGGCTCTTGAAGCCGGCCTCCTCCGCCGCCCGGGCCACGCCGGCCAGCGCCTCCGCGGTCGCCACCGGGTGGCCCGGGAAGTCGAAGCGGGGCACCTGCAGGCCGAAGTCGAGCGTCATCGGATCCTCCTTCTGCCGCTCGGCGGCATCGAGGGCTGTCAGAAAGGCGGGCGGCACCAGCTCGACTGGGCCGGCGCGATGTACGCCGGCGAACCCCTCGGCCTCGAGACGGCCGAGCACCTCGCCGCTCTCGCGCAGCTGCGCGGTGACGATCTTGCTGGGCACCGGGCTCCCGCGGGCGCGGTTGCGTGCGCGCACCTCCGCGGCGGGCGGGTTGAACACGACGGCGTAGGCGGGCACGCCCTGCCGCTCCGCCAGCTCTCGCCAAACCCCGCGCCGCGGCGCCTCGAGGCCGGTCGTGTCGATCACCGTGGTGAGCCGCCGCCGCAGGCGCCGCTCGACGATCAGATCGAGCAGCTCGAAGGCGTCGCGGCTCGCTCGCTGGTCGCGCTCGCCGGTCCCGACCATGGCGCGCAGCCGGTCCGACGAGACGACCTGGTCCGGGTGGAACCACTCGCTCGCCCAGTGCGACTTCCCGGCGGCCGTGGCGCCGACGAGCACGACCAGGCAGGGGTCCGGGAGGCGCAGGGGAGCGATGAAACCGGACCCTTTCACAGGTCTAACCTCACAGAGGATGAGCGCCACCGCCGCGGGCATCCGCGAACAGGAGCTGGTCGACGCCGCCCGCCGGGGCGACGAGCACGCCTTCCGGCGGCTGGTCGAGCTGCATCGCCGCGAGTTGCACGCGCACTGCTACCGCATGCTGGGCTCGCTCCATGACGCCGAGGACGCTCTCCAGGACGCCCTGCTGCGCGCGTGGCGCGGGCTCCCCCGCTTCGAGGGCCGCAGCTCGCCGGGCTCGTGGCTCTATCGGATCGCCACAAACGCCTGCCTCGACGCGATCGCCCGGCGCCCGAAGCGCGTGCTGCCGATCGACTACGGCCCGCCCGGCGAGCCCGGCGCCGACCCGGGCAGCCCGCTCGGCGACTCGGTGTGGGTCGAGCCGTACCCCGACGAGCACCTCGGCCTCGAGGACGGATACGCCTCGCCGGACGCCCGCTACGAGCAGCGCGAGGCCGTGGAGCTCGCCTTCATCGCGGCGCTCCAGCACCTGCCCGCGCGGCAGCGGGCGGTGCTGATCCTGCGCGACGTGCTGGGCTTCTCCGCCAAGGAGGTGGGCGAGGCGCTCGACTCCACCCCCACCTCGGTGAACAGCGCCCTGCAGCGCGCCCGCAGGACGCTCGACGAGCGCCTCCCCGAAACGAGCCAGCAGGCCACCCTGCGGGCGCTCGGGGACGGCTGCGTGCGCGAGATCGTCGAGCGCTTCACGGCCGCCTTCGAGCGCGACGACGTGGACGCGATCGTCGCCCTCCTCAGCGAGGACGCCAAGTTCGCGATGCCGCCCTACCCCGGCTGGTACCGAGGCCGCGAGGCGATCGCCGAGTCCTGGCTCATGCCAGGCGGACCGCCGCCGCGGCTCAAGTACGTGTCCACGTCGGCGAACGGGCAGCCGGCGCTCGCCACCTACTGCCTCGACCCGGAGACCGGCAGCTACGGGGCGATCGCCCTCGACGTGCTGGCCCTGCGCGGCGCGCGGATCGTCGAGGTGGTGGCCTTCCGCAACACCGGGATCTTCCCGCGCTTCGGCCTGCCGGCGGAGCTGAACTAGCTTCGCGGAGCCGGCCCTTCCGCCCGCGGCCCACTCTTCTTGCGCGCCACGGCCGGCCTTCCCGCTAGGCCGCCACCGCGTTGTAGTACCGGACCGCCAGCCCCGTGAGGAGCGTCTCGAAGCACGACTCGATCGGCATGTCGTGCTCGGCGGCGTATGCGCGCAGGCCGGCGCTCTCGATCGCCTCGCTCTCGGCGATCACGTCATCGACGAGGTCGGGGTGCTGGTCGGAGAAGTAGGCCCCCATCGAGTAGAGGCTCGTGTCCATGAGCCCCTCGAGGAAGGAGTCGTCGCGCTCGGCGGGGCTCGGCTTCGCGGCCATCGGCGCGCAGATTACCCCCGCGCCGGTCGCGCCGAGGGCGCCGGCGGTTTGCAATCCTCCGCGCCCTCATGGCGCGCCGCGACGAGATCGTGTCCTACCTGGACGAGCTGCTCGAGATCCACTCGTACACGGACTACGGACCGAACGGCCTGCAGGTGCCCGGCGCCGAGGAGGTGTCGCTCGTGGTGACGGGCGTCTCGGCCCAGCGCGAGCTGTTCGAGCGCGCCGCCGCGGCGGGCGCCGAGCTCGTGCTGTGCCATCACGGCTTGTTCTGGGACTTCCACCCGCGCTCGCTCTCGCCGCCGATGAAGCAGCGCTTGAAGCTGCTCTTCGACGCCGACATGTCGCTCGCCGCCTACCACCTCCCGCTCGACGCCCACCCCGAGGTGGGCAACAACGCGCTCATCTGCGAGCGGCTCGGGCTCGAGCGCGCCGAGCCGTTTGCCGAGCACAAGGGCCGGCCGGTCGGCTTCGTCGGGCGCTCGCCGGCGGGCATCCAGTTCGCCGAGCTGCGCCGGCGCTGCGCGCAAGCCTTCGGCCAGGAGCCGTTCGTGTGGGACGCCGGGCCGGACACGGTGCACAGCGTCGGCGTGGTATCCGGAGGCGCCCCCGGCAGCTTCGGCGAGGCGATCGCCCGCGGCCTCGACGCCTTCCTCACCGGGGAGACCGCCGAACACGTCATGGCCGACGCTCGCGAGGCGGGCGTGCACTTCATCGCGGGCGGCCACTACGCCACGGAGACCTTCGGGATCACCCGTCTGGGCGAGCTGGTGGCCGAGAGCTTCGGCGTCGAGCACAGGTTCGTGGACATTCCGAACCCGATCTAGACGCGCGACCTACGCAAGGTGCGGGAACCGCCTTGCTTCCGCCTCCGCAGCCGATACCCTCCAGGACAGGCGCACACTCGACGAGGAGGAGTAGTACATGGCGATCCACCTGACGCCCACGGAGCTCGGTCGGGAGGCAGGTATGCACCGCCGCGAGGTCATCGCGAAGTGCATGGAGCTCGGGGTGCCGATCTTCCAGGGAAGGATCGACAAGACCTTGTTCCTCAGCAGCCTGAAGGACGCCGCCGACAAGAAGCAGCTGGCGAGCGCGTAGCGCGCTAGAGTCGCCCTCCACCGAGGACTCGGAGGAGGCACGATGGAAGCAGTGACGGCCGGTGCCAAGGCCGGCACCGGTTCGAAGACGATCGCCGACCTGCTGCCGCTCGCGGTAGAGCGCTACGGCGATGCGCCCGCCCAGCGCTTCAAGATGGGCGACGAGTGGAGAGACGTCTCGTACGCGCAGCTGGGTGAGGCGGTCAGGGAAGTCGCGCTCGGGCTCGTGGACCTGGGCATCCAGCCGGGCGACAAGATCTCGATCCTGGCCCATACCCGCCCCGAGTGGACCCAGGCCTGCTTCGGCATCCTCACCGCCGGCGGCACGCTCGTCACGATCTACCAGACGAACTCCCCCGAGGAGTGCCAGTACGTCCTCGACCACTCCGACTCGCGCGCGGTGTTCGTGGAGGACGCCGAGCAGCTCGCCAAGATCCGCGCGGTCGAGCACCAGTGCCCCGAGCTGCAGCACGTGATCGTGATGGAGCCGGGCGACGCCGACCTGGGCGACGCGCTCAGCCTCGACCAGCTCCGCGAGCGCGGCCGCGGCCGCGACGCCTCGGAGTGGAAGGCCCGCTACCAGGCCGTCACGCCCGACGACATGTGCCTCTACATCTACACCTCGGGCACCACCGGGCCCCCGAAGGGCTGCCTTCTCTCTCACTCGAACTACCGCGCGATCACCGACGCCGTGGTGCAGCAGGCCGTGCTCGAGCCCGGCGACACGTCGTACCTCTTCCTCCCGCTCGCCCACGCCTTCGCGATCCTGATCCAGTTCGCCGCGTTCGAGCTGGGCGTGACGCTCGCCTACTGGTCGCGCAACCCGCAGATGATCATCGCCGACATCACGCAGGTGCAGCCGAGCTTCTTCCCCTCGGTGCCGCGCATGTTCGAGAAGATCTACACGCTCGCCACCGCGAACATCGAGGACAAGGAGGGGCTCGAGAGGGCGGTGGACGTCGGCGTGAAGGTGCGCATGATGCGCGAGGCCGGCCAGGAGGTGCCCGAGCAGCTCCAGCAGGGCTTCGACCAGGCCGAGGAGAAGCTCTTCAAGAACGTGCGCGGGCTGTTCGGGCCGAACATCCGCGAGTGCGTGACGGGCGCGGCCCCGATCGCGCCCGAGATCCTGAAGTTCTTCTACGCCTGCGGCGTGCCGGTGATGGAGGGCTACGGCATGACCGAGACGTCCACGAGCGCCACGGTCAACCGGCCCGAGAACAACGACTTCCGCTTCGGCTCGGTGGGCAAGGCCCAGCCCGGCGTGGAGATCAAGATCGCCGACGACGGCGAGGTGCTGATCAAGGGCCCGAACATCTTCAAGGGCTACTACAAGAACGACGAGGCGACCGAGGCCGCCCTCCAGGACGGCTGGCTCCACACAGGCGACCTGGGGCGGCTCGACGAGGACGGCTTCCTCTACATCACCGGCCGCAAGAAGGACATCATCATCACGGCGGGCGGCAAGAACATCACGCCGGCCAACCTGGAGAACGGCCTGAAGCAGAACCGCTGGATCTCCCAGGCGGTGGTGGTGGGCGACCGCCGGCCGTACCTGGTGGCGCTGATCACGCTCGACCCCGAGGAGGCGCCCGCGCTCGCGCAGGAGCTGGGGCTCGAGGACGCCGACCTCCCCTCGCTCGCGCAGAACGAGAAGGTGCGCGCCGAGGTGCAGAAGGCCGTCGACGACGTGAACTCGCACGTGGGGCCGGTCGAGCAGATCAAGCGCTTCGAGATCCTCGACCACGACCTGTCGCAGGAGACCGGCGAGCTGACGCCCACGCTCAAGGTCAAGCGCAACGTCGTGCACGAGAAGTTCGCGGACGTGGTGGAGCGAATCTACGCAGCACCCCGCTAACGTCGGGGGGCGTTGGCGAGCAACGACCCCACCGACACAGGCGGACTGTTCATCGGGCGCCGTCCCGGCACGGCGCCCGTGCGCTACAAGGAGCTCGCGCCGTCGTCGGAGCGGAGGCGCCTCGCCGACAACCTGCTCGCCCACCTGCTGCTGGCGGTCGAGCTGGTGCTGTGCCTGTCGCTGTTCGGCCCGCAGCCGCTGGGCTGGCTCTGGGTCGGCTCGCAGGTCGACTACCAGACCGGCTACGTGACCCTCGGCATCGCCACGATCATGCTGGGCTGTCTGGCCTCGCTGCTGCTGACGATGGCGCTGGCGAAGCGCGTGGACCACGCCTGGAAGCTCGTCCGCCGGGCGGCGGGCCACCGGCAGGACCGGGGCGCGCTCGAGCGCATCTTCGTGGTGAGCGTGGGCGTGGCGCTGTTGCTGTTCGCGATCTGGTTCCTGCTCATCGAGGGCCCCGGGCCGAGCCTGGCGCCCACGGATTAGACGCGGGAGCCGTCTTGGGGTTCCGCGACTACTACCGCCAGTTCGACGACATCGACGAGGCGCAGCTGAATCTCGAGCGCCGGGCGCGGCGCCAGGAGGAGAAGCGCAAGGCGCTCGAGCGCGTCCCCGACGTGGACCTGTCCGGCACCGAGTGGCCCGACCTGCCGCACTCCGAGATCATGAACGCCGCGATCGCGCGCGCCCGCGGGCTGGTGAACCGTTACCCGGACCGCCACGCGGCCGGCGTGCGCCTGCTGCTTGCGGAGCGTCACGGGGTGGAGCCGGAGCAGATCGTGGTGGGAAACGGCGCCGCGGAGCTGCTGCAGTCCGCGGCTCTGGCGCTGCTGGGGCCCGGGGCGGAGCTCGTCACCCCGTGGCCGTCGTACCCGCTGTACCCGCTGCTCGCCGCTCACGCCGGGGCGCAGCCTGTGTTCGCGGCGAATGGGCTGGGCAGGGAGGAGATGGGCGAGCGTGTGCGGGTGCTCGTTCTGTGCAACCCGAACGACCCCACCGGCGCCTACATGCGCTCGGAGGAGCTGGGCACGCTGCTGTCGTCGCTCCCTGAGCACGTGCACGTGCTCCTCGACGAGGCGCTCGTGCACTTCCAGGACGTCGAGGACGTGGACGCCTGCCTGCGGCTGGTGGACGCGTTCCCGCGGCTGCTGGTGGTGCGCACGTTCTCGAAGATCTACGGACTGTCGGGGCTGCGGGCGGGCTACGCGGTGGGGTCTGATCCGGAGCTGCTGGCGGCGGTGGCGCCCGTGCTCGGCGTGAACGCGCTGACCCAGGCCGCGCTCGAGCACGCGCTGCGCACCGGCGACGCGGAGATCGAGCGGCGCCGGCGGGCGGTGTCGCGCGAGCGTGAGCGCCTGACCGAGGGCCTGCGGTCTCTGGGCGCGGACGTGGCCGACTCCCAGGCCAACTTCGTCTGGCTGCGCGCGCCGGGATTCACCGGGGACGACCTGGCGCAGGCGCTGCGCCGCCAGGGGGTGATCGTCGCCCCGGGCGGACCGCTGGGAGCGGACGACCACGTCCGGGTCGGGGTGCTGAACCGGGCGGCGACGACCCGCGTGCTGCGCGCCTACGAGAACGCC
>DASZJZ010000330.1:0-3947 GCA_035947555.1 Thermoleophilaceae bacterium
CGGCGCCGTCGCCCGGGCCGTCGCCGCGCGGCCCATCAGGCTCCCTCCCCCGCGCTCGTCCCGCTCGCCGCGGGCACGCCCCGCCGGCCGCCCGCACCGCCCCGCTTCCCCGCGGCGCGCGCATCCTCGACGCCCTGCTCACCGGCCGCCTCTGGATCGGCCTCGTCGGCGTGCTCCTCGCCGGCATCGTCTTCTTCAACGTCGACCTCCTCCAGATGAACCGCGAGATCACGCAGATGGCGGACCGCGCCACCCAGCTCAAGCGCCAGAACGACCGCCTGCGCCACGACTATGCGCGCCTCGCCAGCAGCGAGCGCATTCAGGAGGCCGCGGCCGCGCTCGGTCTCGTGTATCCGGCCGCGGGCGAGGTGCGCTACCTCGAGTCGGACCCCAAGATCGACGCCCACAAGGCGTCCAAGCGCATCATCCCGCCGGCCGACTCGGCGACCCCCGCCCCGACCCAGCCGACCGAGATCACTCCGACCGACCCCGCGGCCACCATCCCGGCCACGACCACGACCATCCCCCCGGCCACCACCGTCCCGCCCACGACCACGACCACCCTCTCGCCCGAATGACATCGTCCGCTCGCGCGCACCGCGCGCTCGCGCTCCCGGGATGAAGCTGGTCGAGCGCCGGATCGGGCTCCTCTTCGCCCTTTTCCTCTTGCTCCTCGGCGCCGCCACCGCCCGCGCCGCCTGGCTCGGCACCGTGAAGTCCGGCTCGCTCGGGGAGCGGGCGGTGCAGCAGCAGATCGAGGACCTGACCGTGCCTGCGCCGCGCGGCACGATCATGGACCGTCACGGCGTGGATCTGGCCGTGTCGGAGGACGCGGTCACGGTCGTCGCCCACCCCTTTCTCATCGACGACCCCGCCGCGGTCGCGACGAAGCTCGCTCCGCTCGTCGGCCGCACGGACGAGGAGCTCCTCGAGAAGCTGAGCGACCGCGAGGCGACCTACGTCTATCTGCGCCGCAGGATGGACGCCTCGCTCGGCCAGCAGATAGAGGATCTCGGGATCGAAGGCATCGACACAGTGGTGGAGCCGAGGCGCAGCTACCCCCAGGGGCACCTCGCCGCGCAGGTGCTCGGGATGGTCGGCACCGACTACACGGGGCTGTCGGGGCTGGAGTACTCACAGGAGGAGAGGCTCGCCGGGGAGGACGGCCGCCGCCGGCTCGTGAAGGACGCGCTCGGCGAGCCTGTAAGCCTGATCGAGACCGACCCGGCCGAGCCCGGCGAGGACCTGCGCCTCACGCTCGACTCTGCGATCCAGGAGCGCGTCGAGGCCGTGCTGGGCGAGGTGGGACAGACCTATCAGCCGGCCGGCGCGACGGCGCTCGTCATGGACCCGCGCACCGGCGCCATCCTCGCGCTCGCGAACTGGCCGCGCGTGGACGCGAACAACGTGGCCGGCTCGCCCGACTACGCGACCCAGAACCGCGCAATCCAGTTCAACTACGAGCCGGGCTCGACGTTCAAGGCCTTCACGGTGGCGGGCGCGCTCGAGGAGGGCCTGATCGGGCCGGAGACGCCGTTTCAGGTGCCTCCCACGATCTGGGTGGCCGACCGCGAGATCGGCGAGGCGCACGACGGCGGCGGCGGAACGCTGACCACGGCCGACATCCTGGCCCAGTCGTCGAACGTCGGCACCGTGATGATCGGGCTCAAGCTCGGCGTCGAGCGGTTCGACCGCTGGGTGCGCCGTTTCGGCTTCTCCAAGCCGACCGGCGTGGACCTGCCCGGCGAAGACCGGGGCATCGTGCTCGACGTGGAGGACTACTCCGGCTCCTCGATCGGCAACATGCCGATCGGGCAGGGCATCTCGGTCACGCCGATCCAGATGGCGTCCGCGTTCACCGCGATCGCGAACGGGGGGATCAAGCGCCGCCCGTACATCGTCGCGGGCAACCGGGCGCCGGGGAAGCGCGTGCTTTCGAACGCGACGGCGGACCAGGTGTCGCGGATGCTCGAGGGCGTGCTGGCGGCGGGGGGCACGGCTGCCGAGGCCTCGGTCGAGGGGTACACGCTCGCGGGCAAGACCGGCACCGCCGAGAAGGCAGAGAACGGCACCTACTCGAAGACCGACTTCGTGGCCTCGTTCATCGGGTACGCGCCGGCGCGCAACCCGCAGCTGCTCGTGTCCGTGATGGTGGACGAGCCGCGCGGCGACATCTATGGCGGCACGGTGGCGGCGCCCGCCTTCGAGCGGATCATGGAGTTCGCGCTGCCGTACCTGAAGATCCCGCCGCAGTAGGGGTGGCGGCGCCGGGATCCAGGGAACCCGGCGGCTATCCTGCACGCGCACTGATGACCCTGCGAGACCTGATGGGGCCCGCCGCTCCCGAGGTCGAGGTCACGGGGCTCGCCTACTCGAGCCAGAGCGTCGCCCCGGGGACGCTCTTTTTTTGCGTACCGGGCTTCCGCGCCGACGGCCACGACTTCGCCCCCGACGCCGTCGCGCGCGGCGCGGTCGCGCTGGTCTGCCAGCGGCCGCTCGGGCTCGGCGTGCCGGAAGTCGTCGTGGACGACGTGCGGGCCGCCATGGGCCCCGCCGCGGGCCGCTTCTACGGCGATCCCACGTCGGAGCTCGACGTCGTGGGCGTGACCGGCACCAACGGCAAGACCACCACCGCCTTCCTGGTACGCCACCTGCTCGAGGCGGACGGCCGCCAGACCGGTCTGCTCGGCACGGTCAAGCGCGTGGTGGGTGGCGTGGAGGAGGAGGTGGAGCGCACCACGCCCGAGGCGATCGACCTCCAGGCCACGTTCCGGCGGATGGTCGACGGCGGCGACCGGGCCTGCGCGATGGAGGTGTCCTCGCACGCGCTCGAACTCGGCCGCGTGGCGGGCATCCGCTTCGCCTGCCGGATCTTCACGAACCTGACGCAGGACCACCTCGACTTTCACGAGACGATGGAGGCGTACTTCGCCGCCAAGCGGCGTCTGTTCGAGGAGCCCGGGCTGTCTGTCGTGAACCTCGACGACGAGTACGGGCGGCGCATCGCTGCCGAGGTGGAGAGCGTGACCTTCGCTGTGGAGTGCGACGCGGACTACCGCGCCCGCGACGTGGAGTTCGACCTGATGGGGTCGAGGTTCGTCTGCGACACCCCGGACGGCGAGCTTCGGCTGCGCTCGCCGCTGCCCGGGCTGTTCAACGTGCAGAACGTGCTCGGCGCCGTGGCGGCGGCGCGCTCGCTCGGGGTACCTGGCGAGGCGATCGCGGAGGCTCTGCCGTCGTTCGGGCGCGTGCCGGGGCGCTTCGAGCCGGTCGACGAGGGTCAGGACTTCGGCGTGCTCGTGGACTACGCCCACACGCCGGAGGCGCTCGAGAACGTGCTGCAGGCGGCGCGGGAGGTCACGCGCGGGCGCCTGCACGTGGTGTTCGGCGCCGGCGGCGACCGCGACCGGGGCAAGCGGCCCCTGATGGGCGCGGCCGCGCGGCGGCTGGCTGACCGGGTGCTCGTGACGTCGGACAACCCGCGCAGCGAGGACCCCGAGGCGATCGTGGACGCGGTCATGGAGGGCACCGGCCCGGACGCCGAGCGCGAGACCGACCGCCGCCGCGCGATCGCGCTGGCGATCGAGACGGCGGAGCCCGGAGACGTGGTGGTCATCGCCGGGAAGGGCCACGAGCAGGGACAGGAGTTCGAGAACGGCCGCAAGGAGCCGTTCGACGACCGGACGGTCGCGCGCGAAGCGCTGCGGACGCGGCTGGGGGCGCGCGCGTGATCGCGCAGCGCCGCGCCCGCGCCGAGGTGGCCCCGCCGACGGAGACCTGCGCGCCGACTCAGGCGGCCACGCCCACGGAGGCGCGCTCGCCGGCTGAGGCCGCCGTCCCGGAGGAGGGCCGGCTCCGATGATCGACCTCTCGGCCGCGCGCCTCGCCGCCGCCGCCGGCGGTGAGCTCGCCGCCGGCGATCCCGAGCGCGCCGGTCCCGAGCGCGC
>DASZJZ010000331.1:0-19637 GCA_035947555.1 Thermoleophilaceae bacterium
CCACCACCACGCCGCGGCGGCCGGTGCGCCTGCGGCCGGGGGTCAGGCGGGCGGCCCGCGCGCGGCCTGGGCCGGCCGGCGGCAGCGGGTCCTGCACCACGCCCTTCGAGTACTGGTCCGGCTCGCGCAGCGAGGTCTGGAAGCCGTAGTCGGGGTTGGTCCGCTCGTCGTTCACCCGCTGGGGCTCGGGCGGCGGCGGCACCGAGCCGTCCACGATCGAGTCGAGCACGCGCCGGTAGAGGCCGTGCTCCCACTGCGCGTCGCCCGCGAACGCCAGCGAGGGATCGTGGCCGGTCCGCACGATCACGAGCTCCTGCGACGGAAACACGGTCACTAGCTGTCCGAACAGGCCGGCGAACTTGTACATGTCCGCCGGGAGGTCGGGGAAGTCGCGGCCCTGCTCGACGGGCCGCCCGGACACGGTCGGCCCCACGCACGGCGCCGCGGCGTTCACCCAGATGAGCCAGCCGTAGCAGCCGTTCGTGCGGGTGGGCGAGACGGCCTCTCGCACGTAGCGGGCGGACAGCAGCCGCCGGCCGCGCCAGACCCCGCCGCGACGCATCAGCTCGCCGAGCCGGCCGAAGTCGTCGGGGCGCATGTTCACGCCGAAGAACCCCTGCACGTGGCCGGCGGGGTCGCGGCGCCAGTGCCAGGCGTCGGCGGGTACGCCGAGCGGGTCCATCAGCTCCCGCTGGACGAACGCGCCGGCGTCCTCGCCAGCCGAGCGACCCACGGCCTCGGCGAGCAGCGTCACCGCGCTCTGCGCGTACTCGAAGTAGGTCCCCGGCCTGTGCACCACCTCGAGCGTGAGCGCGTCGCGCACCCGGTCGGGCATCGTGAAGATGTTGTAGTCGCGGAAGCCGTTCCAGCGCAGGCCCGACGTCATGGTGAGCAGGTGGCGCATCGTGATCGCACCGTGCGGCCGGTCGGCCTCGGGCACGAGCGAGCCGACCGGGTCGTCGGGCGAGATCAGCCGCTCGGTCATGGCCCTCCCGAACATCAGCGAGGTGACCGACTTCGCCATCGACCAGCTCTCGAAGCGTTGGGTGCGATTCACCGCGGCGAGCCGGTCCTCGCCGACGAGGCAGCCGCGCCTGTAGACGCGCACGGCGAAGCCGAGGTTGGCGCTGCCGTAGTCGAGCGCGTCCTGGAGCCGAGCGGCGTCCATGCCGGCCTCTGCCGGGGTGGCGCGCTCCCAGTCGGCGGCCGGCTCGGCGCAGACCTTCGCGGCGTGGGCGGGCCCGGCCGCCGCAAGGCAGGCGACCACGGCGAGCGCTCCCGCTAGGCACCTCCGCATGGGAGGCGTTATACCCGGGCGTCCGCCCGTGATGCGGCATTCGAGCGGGCGAGCGCGACTGCCCGGTCGCTCAGCCGGCCGCCGCCTTCTCGAGTCGCTCCGCCAGGCGGTTCATCCCTCGCGCACGCGCCGCGGCGGCCGCGCCCGCGAGGTCCGTCGGGCGGTCCGGCGGGAGGTCCACGTCCACGTTCTGGAGCGTCGCGATCTCGCGGAAGCGCAACAGCTCGTCGCGCTGGTCGAGCAGGGCGCCGCGCACCCGGGCGCTCGATTCCCGCAGCGCCCCGTCGAGCACCCCCTCCAGCGAGCCGTGGCGGGAGAGGAGGTCGGCGGCGGTCTTCTCGCCGATGCCCTTGGCGCCCGGGATGCCGTCCGACGGGTCGCCACGCAGGGCGATGAAGTCGGGCACCAGCTCGGGCGGCACGCCGTAGCGCCGCCGTACCTCGGCCGCGTCGACGACCTCCGCGCCCTGCTTGCCGCCGGTCCGCACGTACAGGATCGTCACGCGGTCGGAGGCGCACTGGTACATGTCGCGGTCGCCCGTCATCACCAGCGCCCGGCCGCCGTTCTCGGCCTCGCGGCGGGCGTAGGAGCCGAGCAGGTCGTCCGCCTCCAGCGAGTCGTGCCAGTGCACGACCCAGCCGAAGGACTCGAAGAAGTCGCGCGCGTCGTCGAACTGGGGCACGAGCCCCTCCGGCACGTCGGGCCGCTCGGCGTGATAGCCGTCGAACAGGTCGACGCGGTAGTCGGCGGCGTCGGGGCCGAAGCAGAGCACGATCGCCCGCGGGTCGTGCTCCTCCACCTCGCGCAGTATCAGGTTCGCGGTGCCGAGCAGGGCGTTGACCGGCTGACCGTCGCCGCCCTTGATCGAGTCGGGCAGGGCGTAGAAGGCGCGAAAGAGCATGGAAGGAGCGTCGACTGCGAGAAGCGGTCCAGGCATGGTGGGGACGGTATCGCCGCCGAGCACCGGGTAGCGAAGACCCATGGCGCAGCAGTCCCTCATCGAAGAGCAGTCGGAGCCCAACGACGCCACACCGTTCCTTCCCGAGAAGCGAACGCTCTCCGCGCTACGGGAGGCCGCCACCGGCTGTCGGGGCTGCCACCTCTGGCGCGGCGCCACCCAGACGGTCTTCGGCGAGGGGCTGAAGAGGGCGCGGGTCATGTTCGTCGGCGAGCAGCCGGGCGACAAGGAGGATCTGGCCGGCAAGCCGTTCGTGGGCCCGGCCGGCAGGGAGCTCGACAAAGGGCTCGAGGCCGCCGGAATCGCCCGCGACCAGGCCTACGTGACCAACGTCGTCAAGCACTTCAAGTTCGAGGAGCGCGGCAGGCGGCGCATCCACCAGACGCCGAAGCGGTTCGAGATCGACGCCTGCATGCCGTGGCTTCAGGAGGAGCTGCGCGTCGTCGGGCCGGAGGCGCTCGTCCTGCTGGGCGCAACGGCGGCCAAGGCGCTGATGGGCAGCTCCTTCCGCCTCACGCAGCACCGGGGCGAGCTGCTCGATTTGGAGCTGGCCCCGATCGTGACCGCCACCATCCACCCGTCGGCGATCCTGCGCCAGCAGGACGACGCCTCGCGCTCGGCGGAGCGCGAGGCGTTCGCGGAGGATCTGCGGGTGGTGGCGCGGGCGCTCGAGGGCTAAGCGTGTTCAGCGCGATCAGCACCAGCCGCACCTCGGGCGGGCCGATGCGCCCGTAGCCGGCGCTCCGCTAGCCCGTCCGCAGCGCCCGCGAGCGCTCCGCCACCGGCTGCAGGAAGTCGGGCAGCGTTCGCACCAGGCCGCGGCCCGTCTCGCGCTCCCATATCTGCTCGAGCTGGGCCAGGTGCTCGTCCATGACCTCGTCGATCAGGCGGAAGTCGGCGGACCTCACGGCGGCCAGCGTGCGCTCGTGGATGTCGATCGTCCAGTCGGGCACGAGCGGCGCGTGCATCGCCATGTCCCGGGCGATCTCGAGCTGGCGCAGCATCGTCCGCATGAGGCCCACGATCGTGGCGTTGCGCGTGGCCCGCGCCAGAGCCAGATGGAACTTCAGGTCGAGCTGTAGGAAGAGGTCCTCGTGGCTGAGGAAGTCGTCGCTCGCGGCCAGCTCGCGCTGGCGCTCGATCGTCTGGGCCATGGAGGCGAAGTCGTCCTCGGTCGCGTGCACCGCCGCCAGCTGCGCCACGCGCGGCTCGAGCAGGCGGCGCGCCTCCAGCACCCCGGCGATCTCCCCGAAGCGGATCTCCTGGCGGCTGCGCAGCAGCTCGCGCGGGACCAGCTCGGAGGCCACGAAGATCCCTCCCGACTGCCCGCGGCGGACCTCGAGCACGCCGGCCTCGGTGAGCACCTTGATCGCCTCGCGCAGGGTCGGGCGGCTGATCCGCATCTGGGCGGCCAGCTCGCGCTCGGACGGAAGGCGGTCCCCGGTATGCAGGTCGCCGGCCTTGATCTTCTCGGCGATCTGCTCCACGGCCTCCTCGAACGTCCGGCGTGTCGCGACGGGCTCGAAGGAGCGCTCCAAACCGGCTCCACTATACGGCCGGCCTCTCAGCATGGCGCTGCTGGTCATCGTCTTGCCGCTTCCACGCGCTCGAGCGCCTGGCGCTCCGCCACCTCCAGCGGCGTCGACCCCTCGGCGGCGGCCGCGGCGATCGCCTTCTCCAGCCGCTCCATGGCGCGCGCGATGCGCTCGCGCTCGCTCGGGCCTGACTCGCCGTACCACTCGCCCGACACGTGGATCAGCCCGCCGCAGTTGGCGAGGAAGTCGGGTACGTAGAGGATCCCGCGCTCCATCAGCGTCCGCGCCACCTTGCGGCTCGTGAGCGGGTTGTTCGCGGCGCCGGCCACCACGCCGACGTCGATCGAGCGCGCCAGCGCGTCGTCGATCAGGCCGCCGGCCGCGCACGGGGCGAGCACGTCGAGCTCGAGCCCCAGGATGGCCTCCGCCGAAGGCGCGATCTCGGCGCCGTGCTCCGAGGCGAACTGCGCGCAGCGGTCGCCGTCGAGGTCGCAACCCACCACGCGCGCGCCCGCATCGGCCAGTCGCGCGGCCAGGCGCCCCCCGACCTTGCCGAGCCCGATCACGCCTACTCGGCGACCGGCGAGCTCGCTCGAGCCGTCATGCGACTCGAGGCCGCGGACGATCGCCTGGAAGACCGTCTCGGCGGTGATGGGGGAGGGGTCTCCCCGGCCGCCGTTCTCACGCGAGCGCCCGACGCAGAAGCGCGTGAAGCGCGATACGTAGTCCATGTCCGCGCAGGTGGTGCCGATGTCCTCGGCGGTGATGTAGGCGCCATCCAGCGCGTCGATCGCGCGCGCCGCTCCCTCGAGCCGCGGGCGACGCATCTCGGTCCGGCCGTCGTCGATCATGACCGATTTGCCGCCGCCCAGGTCGAGGCCCGCGGCCGACGCCTTCAGCGTCATCGTGCGGGCCAGGCCCATCACGTCGTCGAGCGCCTCGCGCAGCCCGCCCGGGTAGCGCTTGACCCGCATCCCCCCCAGCGAGGGGCCGAGCACCGTGGAGTGCACGGCGACGATGAACCGCAGTCCCGTCTCGGCGTCCTGGCGAATCACCACCTGCTCGTGGTCGTCGTCGCCCATGGGGGCGGCGATTGGACTCGAGACGGCCTGGGTAGCAATGGTCATGATGGTTGACCTTATACCCGGTGTCGGTTGGCTTCAAGCGGGACGCCGGATGGCTTCCGTGTACCGGCAATGGTAAGGTGCGTTCACCAATGCTTGAGAGGGAGGAGCTCTCGATGACCACGACGGCGCCCCGCCGCCGCAGCGCGCACCCCGGGTCCGCGGGCCGTTTCCAGCGCGGCCGCAACGGCCGGCCGGAGCGCGCCCGCCGCGAGGTCTCCCTCGACGACAAGTACCTCCTCCCCGAGGGCCGCGTCCTCATAACCGGCGTGCAGGGCCTCGTCCGCCTCGTGCTCGACCAGCACCGCGCCGACGCGGCCCGCGGCCTGCACACCGGCACGATGATCTCGGGCTACCAGGGCTCGCCCCTCGGCGGCCTCGACAAGGAGCTGCAACGCAACCGCAAGGTGCTCGACGAGCACCACGTGCGCCACGTGCCCGGGCTGAACGAGGAGCTCGGCGCCACCTCGGCGTGGGGAAGTCAGCTGTCCGCGAAGCTGCCGGGCTCGAAGTACGACGGCGTACTCGGCATGTGGTACGGCAAGGCGCCCGGGCTGGACCGCGCCGCCGACTCGCTGCGCCACGGCAACTTCGTCGGGGTGTCGCGCACCGGCGGCGGCCTGGCCGTCGTAGGCGACGACCCGAGCTGCAAGTCCTCCACGATCCCCAGCGCCTCCGAGCCGATGTTCGCGAGCCTCCACATGCCGGTCTTCTTCCCCGGCAACGTGCAGGAGGTCGTGGACCTCGGCCTGCACGCGTACGCCTGCTCGCGCGCCTCCGGGCTCTGGTCCGGCTTCAAGATCGTCACCAACGTGGCCGACGCCGTCGGCACCATCGAGGTCGCGCCCGACCGCATCTCGCCGGTTCTGCCCGACCTCGGCTACGAGCACGAGCCGACCGGCCACCTGCTCGCGCCGCCCTCGCTCGAGATGGAGCGCAGCCTGCTCGGCGTGCGCACCGAGCTCGCGCTGGCCTACGCGCGCGAGAACGAGGTCAACCGGATCGAGGGCGCGAAGGACGCCTGGCTCGGCATCGTGACCGGCGGCAAGCCCTACC
Source organism: Thermoleophilaceae bacterium (assembly GCA_035947555.1). Lineage (GTDB taxonomy): Bacteria > Actinomycetota > Thermoleophilia > Solirubrobacterales > Thermoleophilaceae > JACVRW01. The sequence continues at coordinate 5,971 of DASZJZ010000331.1, forward strand.
ACGACGTCAAGCACGCGCTCCGCAACCTCGGCCTCGACGACCGGTCGCTCGAGCGCGCCGGCATCCGCATCCTCAAGCTCGGCATGGTCTGGCCGCTCGAGCACGAGATCGTGCACGAGTTCGCCCGCGGCCTCGGCGAGATCCTCGTGGTGGAGGAGAAGGGGCCGTTCGTCGAGACGCAGCTCAAGGAGGCGCTCTACGCGACGCAGGGGGCCCCGCTCGTGCACGGGAAGCGCGACGAGCGGGGCGAGCGCCTGCTGCCCGCAGAGCTCGACCTCGACGCCGACGTGATCGCCCGCGCGATCGCCACGCGCCTCGGCCGGAAGATCCAGCTCGACTCGGTGGAGGCCTACATCCGCCGGCTCGACGCGATCGAGAACCGCGGGCGCGAGCTGCCGATGATGGCCGCCGGCGGTGCCCAGCGCTCGCCCTTCTTCTGCTCCGGCTGCCCGCACAACTCGTCGATCAAGGCGCCCGAGGGCACACTGGTGGGCGCCGGCATCGGCTGCCACACGATGGTGCTGCTCAACCCCGAGGGCAAGGGCGAGATCACCGGCATCACGCAGATGGGGGGCGAGGGGGCGCAGTGGATCGGCATGGCGCCGTTCACCTCGGACACCCACCTGGTCCAGAACCTGGGCGACGGCACGTTCCACCACTCCGGCTCGCTCGCCATCCGCGCCGCGGTGGCCGCCGGGGTGAACATCACCTACAAGCTGCTCTACAACGAGCACGTCGCGATGACGGGCGGCCAGGCGATCGAAGGCCAGCTCTCGGTGCCCGACCTGACGCGCTGGCTCGAGCTCGAGGGCGTCAAGCGGATCATCGTCACGGCCGAGGACACGAGCCGCTACAAGGGCGTGGCGCTGTCGCCGATCGCGGAGGTGCGCGACCGCAAGGAGCTGCTCTCCTCGCAGCAGGAGCTGGCGCAGGTCGAGGGCGTGACCGTCCTCATCCACGACCAGGAGTGCGCGGCCGAGAAGCGGCGCTCGCGCAAGCGCGGCCAGCAGCCCGAGCCGGCCGAGCGGATCTGGATCAACGAGCGCGTCTGCGAGGGCTGCGGGGACTGCGGCGAGAAGTCGAGCTGCCTGTCGGTGCTGCCGGTCGAGACCGAGTTCGGCCGCAAGACGCAGATCCACCAGGCCTCCTGCAACAAGGACTACTCGTGCCTCGAGGGCGACTGCCCCTCGTTCCTGACCGTCGTGCCCGGCGAGAAGGCGAAGCACGTGACTCCGGCGCTCGAGGTCGACCTTCCCGAGCCCGAGCGTCTCGTGGACGACGCCGACTTCGGCGTCCGCATGATGGGCATCGGCGGGACCGGCGTCGTGACCGTGAACCAGGTGCTCGGCATGGCGGCGCTCATGGACGGCCTGCACGTGTCCGGCCTCGACCAGACCGGCCTCTCGCAGAAGGGCGGGCCCGTCACCTCGGACCTGCGGCTCTCACGCGACCCGCTCCCGGCGGCCAGCAAGGCCCCCGCCGGCTCGATCGACCTCTACCTCGGCTTCGACCTGCTCGGCGCGGCCAGCGACAAGAACCTGGTCACCGCCGCCGCCGACCGCACCGTGGCGGTGGTCTCGACCAGCGCGGTCCCCACCGGGCGGATGGTCGTGGACGTGAACGAGCGGTTCCCCGAGCTCGCCCACCAGCTCGACAAGATCGACGCGGCCACCCGCAGCGAGCACAACCTCTACCTCGACGCCCAGCGGCTCTCCGAGCGCCTCTTCGGCGACCACATGATGACCAACACCCTGGCGCTCGGGGCGGCCTACCAGCGCGGAATGCTGCCGGTGTCGCGCGAGTCGCTCGAGGCGGCCATCCGCCTGAACGGCGCCGCCGTGGAGAAGAACCTCGCCGCGTTCGCATGGGGCCGGGCCGTGGTGGCCGCCCCGGACGAGGTGGAGCGCGCCACGCAGTCACCGGAGTCGGTCGTGCCGGTGCGCGAGCTCTCCGAGGTCGAGCGCGAGCTGGTCGACCTCGCCGTGGACGGCGACCGGGACGAGTTGCGCCGTCTGGTCGAGATCCGCGTGCCCGAGCTCGTCGCCTACCACGACGAGGACTACGCGCGCCGCTACGCCGAGGCGGTGCGGCGCGTGCACGTGGCCGAGCAGGAGCGCACCCCGGGCCACTCCGAGCTGGCCCAGGCCGTGGCGCGACACCTGTTCAAGCTGATGGCCTACAAGGACGAGTACGAGGTGGCGCGCCTCCACCTCGACGCGGTCGAGCAGGCCAAGATGCGCGCCGAGTTCGGCGAGGACGCCAAGGTCTGGTTCAACCTCCACCCGCCGGTGCTGCGGGCGATGGGGCTCGACCGAAAGCTCAAGCTCGGCAGCTGGTTCGTGCCGTCGTTCAAGGCGCTCTACCGCATGCGCCGCCTGCGCGGCACGCGGCTCGACCCCTTCGGGAAGGCGGAGGTGCGGCGCGTGGAGCGCACGCTGATCTCCGAGTACGAGGACATGGTCGCCCGCACGCTCTCCAAGCTCACCCCGGAGAACCACGCGACCGCGCTGGAGCTGCTCGAGCTGCCGGACCTGATCCGCGGCTACGAGGAGATCAAGCTGCGCAACGTCGTGATGTTCCGCAAGCGGGCGCAGGCGATCGAGAGGCGCCTGGAGGCGGGGAAGCCCGCGCCCGCCATCGTCGGGCCGTAGCGGCGCTCAGTCGTCGTCGCGGCCCCGCCGGTCGCGGTCCTCCCAGTCGTCGTCGCCGTCGCCAGGCCTCCCGCGGGTGATCACGACGGTCGAGGGCAGGGGCGTCGACGGGTTGTCGTTCGCCGTCTTGTTGCCCTCCGGCCACCAGCTCGTGTAGGTCGTCTCCTGGCCGAAGACGCCGGGCGCGGGAGGGTTGGTCGCCCGGATGCCCGTGACCTCGCCCGGATGCTGGACGTTCACGAACAGCGTCTCCTCGTCCGGGGTGAAGTACGGCCCGGTCAGCTCGGCCTCCACCGGCCCGTTGGCGAAGCGGAATGCCACGCCCTTGTTCCGCCCGGAGGTCGGGATCATGAACATCGCGTTGTTCTTGTGGTACGTGTACGCGTTGCTCGGCTGGTTCAGCGACAGGGTCGAGATGTCCGTGACCACCCACAGGTTGCCGGCCTTGTCGAAGACGAGGTTGTCGGGCGCCGAGAAGCCCTCCTGGCCGGGCTCGGTGGAGCCGGTCGGCCCGCCGGCGGCGTACTCGCGCCAGGTGAAGCGCGTCGCCTCGGGGTCGTTGCGGTGCTCAACCAGCCGGCGCACCGCGCCGTGGGAGTCGTTCACCGCGCTGTTGTTGGTCAGCGCGATGAAGACGCTGCCGTCCTCGGCGACCTCCACGTCCTCCGGCCGGTTGGTGGCGAAATGCGTGTCGTATGCCGCTCCGAAGCGCGCTCGCAGCTTCGTCGCCGTGTCGTCGAGCTCGGAGTCGAGGACCTCCACCCACGTGCCAGTCCCCTCCGTGGGCGTGAGGGGGGTCGTGCTGCCCGCCACGGCGAACCGGCGCCGGCCCTCGGGCTCCCAGCGCGCGATGTAGAGGGTGCCCTCCTCGAGGATCTTGCGGTTGTCGCCGCGGTGGCGCGAGGAGCGCAGGCTGCGGTCGGAGACGAACTTGTAGACGCCCTCGTTGTTCTTGTCGTCGCCCATGTAGAGCACGAACTTCTTGCCCGGCTCGTGGCGGAAGGCCGTGTTCTCGTGGCGAAAGCGCCCGAGCGCGGTGTGCTTGCGCCCGACGTAGTCGGGGTCATAGGGGTCGTGCTCGCAGACCCAGCCGTACTTCTTGAACGCGTTGAACTCGTACTCGGCGTCCTCGGGCTGCCCTCCGAACTGGTGCCAGCCGTAGAAGAACTCGGTGTTGCGCGTCACGTTCGAGCCATAGCCGTCGAAGTTCTCCTCGCAGGAGAGGGCGGTCCCCCAGGGCGTGATGCCTCCCGAGCAGTTCCCCACCGATCCGTGCGCGCTCGTGCCGATCCCCGGGGTGCCCACCAGCGGCCCCGTGAATACGAGGTCCGGCCGGTCGCCGTAGATGCGGCGGTTGTACCCGGAGGGCGAGACCACCTTCCAGCGGCCGTTGCCGCGCCGCTTCACGTGGAGGATCGAGTTCCCGACCGAGTCCTGCTCCTCCTGCACCTGCGCGGCGTTCTTAGCGCTTCCGTCGGGCTTGTAGCCGTGCAGGAAGAAGGGGTCGGGGTACTCGTGGTTTATGAACAGCAGCCCCTCGCGGCTGCCGCGCAGCGGGAAGTAGGCGAGGAAGTCGTTGTTGAACCCGTAGCGCAGCCGGCGGGCGTTGCCGTCCCGGAAGATGTCGCCCCACGAGATCAGCACGTCGGCGCGGAAGCCGGGGGCCACCTCGAGCGCGTCGGCGCTCGACGGAGCGATCGCGCGGAACTCGCTGAAGGCGTTGCGGCGGTGGCGGGCGAAGGCCTGCTCGGCGAAGAGGTCGAGGCCGGTGCTCTTCATGGCCACGGCGCCCACGGTGCTCGCCCCGGCCGCCGCGATGCCGCGGATGAAGTCGCGCCTCGTGGGGGAGGAGAGCTTTCCGCGCAGCGGCCGGTGGGCGGCTTCGCTGCGGTCGGCGGGAACGGGCGGAGTGCTCATGCGTTGGCTCCTTGATCGGGACCGGGCCGGGCGCGAGCCTAGTCGCCTGGCCGCCGGGTGTCACCTCCCCGCGCGCATCACGCGAACCGGGGGCTCACGCCCCCGGACCCCCGCTGATGCCTCGCTGCGCGCACGCCCGCCAGAAGGCAGTAGCCGGCGCTGATCGCCAGCCCCTCGGGGCCCTGCTCGCCGAGCTCCTCGACCAGCGCTCGCCCGCGGCCGGCGGCCTCCTCGCGGGCGGCCTCCGGGCGCCCGCGCCAGCGCCGCGGCCAGCGGTCCGGGCGGGCACGGATGGTCGCCGCCGCCCGCCTGCTATAGACAAGCGATGCCCGCGACGACGTTCACGATCGGCGGTGAGCTGGAGGTCCGGCGCCTCGGCTTCGGGGCAATGCGGATCACAGGCAAGGGGATCTGGGGAGCGCCCGCCGACCCTGAGGGGGCGAGGCGGCTGCTGCGGCGGGTGGTCGAGCTCGGCGTGAACCTGATCGACACCGCCGACTCGTACGGGCCGGGGGTGAGCGAGAGCCTGATCGCCGAGGCGCTGCATCCCTACCCGGAGGGGCTCGTGATCGCCACGAAGGGAGGGTTGCGGCGCAGCGGGCCGGGTCAGTGGCCCCGCGACGGGCGGCCCGAGCACCTGAAGGAGGCCTGTGAGGGCAGCCTGCGGCGCCTGCGTCTGGAGCGGATCGACCTGTACCAGCTGCACTCGCCCGACCCGCAGGTGCCGCTCGAGGACTCGCTCGGCGCGCTCCGGGAGCTCCAGGAGGAGGGCAAGATCCGCCACATCGGCGTCTCGAACGTGTCCGGCGAGGAGCTGGAGCGGGCCCGCGCGGTGGTGGAGGTTGTGACCGTCCAGAACCGCTACAACCTCACCGAGCGGCATTCGGAGAGCGTGCTGGAGACCTGCGAGCGGGACGGGATCGGCTTCATCCCGTGGTTTCCGCTCGCGACCGGCGATCTGGCCCGGACCGGCGGGCCGCTCGACGACCTGGCACGGCGGCACGACGCCACCCCCGGCCAGCTTGCGCTCGCCTGGCTGCTCGCGCGCTCGCCGGTGATGCTGCCGATCCCCGGCACGTCGTCCGTCGAGCATCTGGAGGAGGACTTGGCGGCCGCGGAGATCGAGCTCGAGCCGGACGAGGTCGAGCGCCTTGAAGCGGTGGCATGAGTTTTCGGGGCCAGGTGGGGTAACCGAGCCGCGATGCCCGAGCAGATCCGACCGACAAGCCTCGATCACGTAGCCCTCTGGGTGGACCAGCGGCGGGAGCTCGCCGCCTTCTTCTGCGACCACCTCGGCATGCACGTGATCGAGGAGACCGACACGTTCACGCTCGTGGGGGTGGACGCCAAGCTGGGGAAGATCACGCTGTTCGACGCCGAGGGCTCTCGTGAGCGAGGCACCCTCGAGCGGATCGGTCTCCGGGTGGGGAACCTGGCGGCGGCCGTGTCGGGACTGCCTCAGTCGGCCGGCGTCCGGCGCGAGGACGGGTGCGCCGTGCTCGAGGCGCCGAACGGGGTGCCGATCGTGCTCGTGGAGCGGGGCGGGACGGACTTCGATCTCGACCACGTGGTGCTGCGGCTGCCGGACCGCGAGGGCGCGCTGGCTCGGCTCGAGGAGATGGGCTTCGAGCGCCGCGACGGGGCGCTGTGGGTGGCCGACCGCGAGCTGCGGATCGTGGAAGGGGAGACCGAGGACGGTTCCCGGCCGCTGCTGAACCACATCGCGCTGCTGGTGGACTCGGCCGGCGACGTGCAGCGCGAGGCCGAGCGGCGGGGGGTGGAGGTGGACGACGTGAAGGACGCGCCGAACACGTTCGCGGTGTTCCTGCGCGGTCCGGCGGGCGTGCGGGTCGAGTACGTTGAGCACAAGCCGGGCTTCGCGCTGGTTTGACGGACCTCGTGGTGGCCGGCGCGGGAATGGCCGGCCTGGTGGCGGCCGCAGAGGCGCGCCGGCTGGGAGCGGCGCCGGCGGTGTTCGAGAAGCTCGGGGCGCCGGGCGGATCGATGCGGCTGTCGAGCGGAGTGATCTGGCGCCACCGCGACTTCGACCGGTTCCGGGCGGAGTGCCCGTCGGGGGACCCCCCGCTGCAACAAGTGCTGTTCGAGCAGCTGGACGAGGATCTGCGGTGGCTGGAGTCGCTGGGAGCACCCTTGGTGACCCGCGCGACGGGGAATCCGCTGACGACCGGAGCCCGCTTCGACCCGGCCGGCCTGACGGATGCGTTGGTGGCGGCGGCGGGAGGAGTGGCCGGCGAAGCGGCGACAGCCGACGCCGGCCGGGCGGCATCCGGCGGGGCCGCCGCGGAGCGGGCCCGGGCAGGCGTGCATCTGGCTACGCCGCTCCGCGAGCTTACGGACGGCGTGCCCCTCATCCTCGCGACCGGGGGCTTCGCGGCCGATCGCGCGCTCGTTCGGGAGCATGTGACGGCCGAGGCGGATCATCTCCTTCTGCGCTCCGCCCCCGGCTCCACGGGTGATGGGCTTCGGCTCGGCGTGTCCGCCGGGGCGGCCGTCGGGGCGGGGCTCGACGAGGTCTACGCGCGCGCGATGCCCGCGCCGCCGGCCCGCGTGGAGCCGCGCGACTTCGTCCGGCTCTCACAGCTCTACGCCCGGCATGCGGAGGTGACGAACGAGCACGGGGAGCCTTTCGAGACCGTGACATGGTCTGAGATCGACGTCGCCCAGTGGATGGCACGCCAGCCGCGCGCCCGGGCGCGGTTCCGCGTGCCGCAGCGGGCGCTGGACGAGCCGGTCCGCGACCGGACCGTACGCGAGATGGTGGAGGCCGCGGCGGCAGCGGGGGCGCGCGTCCGGCGCGGGGCGGAGCATGTGACCGTGGAGACGGTCGCGGGAATCACGACGACGCTGGGCGGTCTGAGAATCGACCCGTCCACCCAGGCGGCCCCCGGCGTGTTCGCGTGCGGAGCGGACGCCGGCGGAATCGCAACAGGCGGCTACGCAAGCGGACTGGCGGCCGCCCTGGTCTTCGGCCGCCGAGCGGCCCGAGCGGCGCTGGGGGAGACCCCGTGACGGCGAGCAGAGAGGGGCCGTGCCCCGGCGAGCGGCCTGCTTCTGACTCCGGCTTCGCTCGCCACGAGCATCGCTTTGGTACCGGCGAGCCCTTCACCATCGGTCTCGAGGAGGAGCTTCTTCTCGTCGATCCGGAATCCCTTCAGCTCGCGCATGTCGCCGATCGGGTGCTGCCCCACATTGGGATGTCGCCCGAGCGCGCCGATCACGAGGCCTTTCTCGCCGAGGTCGAGGTCCGGTCCGAGCCGCGCTCCACGGCAGGTGAGGCCATCGCCGACATCGCCGCCGGTCGGGCCGCCGTCCGCGCCGCCGGCGGCACGCCCATGGCCGTCGGGCTCCATCCGGACGCTCGCTTCGGCGACGTCCGCCTCGTCCAGTCCGACCGCTACCGCCGCGTGGAGGGCGAGATGCGCGGGCTCATCAAGCGCACGCCGGAGTGCGCCCTCCACGTGCACGTTGCGATGCCGTCGCCTGACGCCGCCGTGGCCGGCCTCATGGGCCTCCGCGAGGCGCTCCCGCTGATCGGCGCCCTCGGCGCCGGCTCGCCGTTCTGGTTCGGCTTCGACTCCGGCCTCGCCAGCTCGCGTGCGGCCATCATCCGCGCCTACCCGGGCCGCGGCCTCCCGCCGCGTCTGAGCGGCTGGGAGGAATACCTCGAGGCGCTCGACTCCATCGCCGCGGGCGGCGGTCCCAAGGACCACACGATGGTCTGGTGGGACGCCCGCCTGCAGCCCCGGCTCGGCACGATCGAGCTGAGGGAGCTCGACGTCCAGACCGGGCTCGAGGAGGCGGCCGGGATCGCGGCGCTGGTCCATGCGCTCGCCCGGCGGGCCGCCGAGGAGCCGCCAACGGATACGGCGCCCGACCAGGCGCTCCACTGGTCGAGCTTCCGCGCCGTGAGGGACGGCCTCGACGCGGAGCTCCTCTTCCGCGGCCGCCTGCGCCCGGCGCGCGACGCCGTCCGCGAGCTCTTGGACGAGCTGCGCGGAGAGGACGACGCGCTTCAGGGAATCGAGCGAATCCTCCGCGACGGGGGCGCGCCCGCGAGGCAGCGAGCGATCCACGCCGAGGGCGGGATGCCGGCGCTGCTGCGGCATCTGGCGGAGGAGACGGCGCGGCCGCTGGCCGAGCCGGCGCGCGGGTAAGGCGGCGCTCCGCGGCCGCTCTCCGAGTCGGCGCACGGGTGAGGCGCCCCCGGCGCGCCCGCTCAGCGAGCCAGCGCGGCGACCAGCTGCCCCACGGTGGTTCCCCCTTCGAGCTCGTGACGGAGGACGGCGTCCGCGTGGACCTCGTACCGGTTGCGCCGGCCGTCCCGGTGCCGGGTGAGATAGCCGGCGTGCTCCAGCTCGCACACGATCGTGTGCGCCGTCCGCTCCGTCACGCCGACGCAGTCGGCTATCTCGCGGAGCGTCATGCACGGCTCCCGCGCCAGGCACACGAGCACGTGCCCGTGATTCGTCAGGAGCCCCACCGTCATCTCGGATCAGCATAGCGTTTCATGCAATAGGAGACAGGAAACAAATTGCAAGCTATGCTCTCCGCGTCGTCAACGTAGTGCCGCCCGCGCAGGGTGGCCGGGACCTTGCGGGAGGAGCCCCATGTCACCGATTTTCTTGATTCGTCTTGTCGTCATGCTCGCTGCCGTCGCGGCCATGGCGGTGCCTGCATCGGCCGCCGCGGCCCAGCCGCGCGCGCCCGAGCGTGTCGACGGCCAGTACATCGTCGTCTTCAAGCGGTCGGTCGACCGGCCGCTGGTAGAGACCGAGAACCTCGAGCAGGCCGAGGGTTTCGAGAGCCGGCTGCGCTACAGGCGAGCCCTGAAGGGCTTCGCGGCTCGGCTCTCGTCGGGCCAGGTGCGCGACCTGCGCGCCGACCCCGAGGTGGCGTTCGTCACGCCGGACCGGCGAGTCCAGGCGCTCGGCAGCGTTCCGCTCGCATCCGGTGACACCGCGCCCCCGGGCGTGCGCCGCATGCAGGCCGCGACCGCCACGGAGACCCGACAGGCGAGCAGCGCCAACGTCGCGGTGATCGACACCGGGATCGACCTGGCGCATCCCGACCTCAACGCCACCGACGGGAAGAACTGCGTCGGCACCGGACCCGCGCAGGACGACGAGGGGCACGGCACGCACGTGGCCGGCACGATCGGCGCGCGCAACGACGGCGCGGGCGTCGTGGGCGTCGCCCCGGGCACGCGCCTGTTCTCGGTCAAGGTGCTCGGCGCGCAGGGCGGCGGCACCTGGTCGCAGATCATCTGCGGCATCGACTGGGTGACGGCCACCCGGACCGACGCGGACCCGTCCAACGACATCGCCGTGGCGAACATGAGCCTCGGCGGGCCCGGCCAGCCGATCGCCCCATGCAGCACCACGACCGACCCCCTTCACCGGGCCATCTGCGCGTCGACGGCCGCCGGCGTGACCTACGTCGTCGCCGCAGGGAACGACGGCTGGGACTTCGACTACCCGTCCGTGCCGGACACGCCGGCCGCCTACCCGGAGGTGCTCACCGTCACGGCGATGGGCGACAGCGACGGGCGTTCCGGCGGCACGGGCGGAGCGCCCGGCTGTGACCCGTACCAGCCCGACGACCGGTATGCCTCGTTCTCCAACTTCGCGGCCACGGCGGCGGGACGAGCCCACACGATCGCCGGTCCGGGCGTCTGCGTGACTTCCACCCTGCCGGGTGGCGGCTACGGGACGATGTCCGGTACGAGCATGGCGGCGCCGCACCTGGCGGGCGCGGCGGCGCTCTGCATCGGCGAGGCCGGCGGCGCCGGGCCGTGCGCCGGGCTCGCGCCCGCGCAGATCGTCTCGAAGCTCCGGGCCGACGCCGAGCGCTACACCGCCGCGGTCTCGGGCTTCGGCTTCAGCGGCGACCCGCTGAGGCCGGCCGGAGGCGCCTACTTCGGCTATCTGCACTGGGCGGGGATCGACGGCGCCGCGCCGGCGGTGACCTCGTTCACGCCGGCCGCGGGCGCCACCGCCGTGCCGACCTCGACAACCGTCGCGGTCACGTTCGGCGAGCCCATGGACCGGGCCTCCGCGCAGGCAGCGTTCTCGCTGCGGCGGACGACTGACGGAGCCGCCGTGGCGGGCAGCTTCTCCTGGAGCGGCAACACGATGACGTTCCAGCCCTCCGCGGCGCTCGCCGGAGGCACGGGGTACACGGCCCGGGTCGGGACCGGGGCGCGCGACGCGGCCGGCAATACCCTCGCCGCGGAGCAGGCGTCAACGTTCACGACGGCCGCCGCCCTCACCACGGTCACGGCGTACCCGTCGGCGACGGTGATCGAGAGCGGCTCGCCGCGGGCCGGTAGCTACAGCCGCCTGACCGCCGACGACGACTCGTACTACGAGGTCAACTCGACCACGAGCGGGACCCGCACCGCGTCCTGGTACGGCCGCGTGGCCGGCGTGAGCAACGACCTGGCCAGCCTGAGGCTGACCTACAAGGGGCGCAACTCGCGCACCTGCAGCCAGACGGTCTGGATCTGGAACTGGAGTACGAACGCCTGGGCGCTGCTCGACTCGCGCAGCGTGGGCACCTCCGAGGTGCTCGTGGACGGGCTGCTCGGCGGAACGCTCGCGGACTACGTCAGCGGGACGAGCGGCGACGGCGAGGTGCGCGTGCGGGTGCGCTGCACGCACGGCTCGTCCAGCTTCTACGCGCGCGCGGACCTGCTGCGGCTCACCTACACGAAGTAGCCCGGAAATGCGAAAGGCGCCGCACCCCCGCCGGGGTGCGGCGCCTTTGCGTCGTCCTAGGCCGCGTCGCGCAGCGCGGCGACCGTGTTGTCCTTCGAGAGCCGGCGCAGTGCCTGGTCCTCGAGCTGGCGCACTCGCTCGCTCGAGAGTCCAAGGCGGCGGCCGGTCTCGCGCAGGGCCTGCGGCTCCTCGCGGTCGAGGCCGAAACGGAGCGTGATCACGGTCCGCTCGTTCTCGGGCAGGGTCCCCACGGCCTCGCGCAGGGCGGCCGAGCCCATTTCGGTGCTTACGTAGTCCTCGATCGAGGGGCCGTCGCCGGCGATCAGGTCACCGAGGGCGGTCTCGCCGTCCTCGCCGACGCCCTGGTCCAGGCTGGTCGGCCCGCGGTCGGCACGGCGGATGTCGATCACCTCGTCGAGCGGCAGGTCGACGTGCTCGGCGATCTCCTCCTCCGTCGGCTGGCGACCCAGCTCGACGGCGAGCTTGCGCTCGGCATCGGCGATCTTGCGCGCCCGGGCGACGATGTGCACGGGCAGCCGCACGGTCCGGCCAGAGTTCGCCAGGCCGCGTCCGATCGCCTGCCGGATCCACAGCGTGCCGTAGGTCGAGAACTTGAAGCCCTTGCGCCAGTCGAACTTCTCGACAGCGCGAATCAGGCCCAGCATGCCCTCCTGGATCAGGTCGCCGAGGGGCAGCCCCTGGCCCTGGTACTTGCGGGCAACCGAGATCACGAGCCGCAGGTTCGAGTTGATCATGCGGTCCTTGGCCTCGAGATCGCCGCGCTCGATCCGCTTGGCGAGCTCGATCTCCTCCTCGGCGGTGAGCAGCGGGTGCTTGCGCGCCTCGTTGAAGAAGAGCTGCAGCGAATCCTCCAGCTCGGGCGTGTAGGCGTGGGTCTCGTTCCCAGTCGTGGTTGTACTCGTGGTGCTCACTCCGTTTGATAGTTCGAGATTCATCGAAAGTATAGCGAATCAAAGGCTCGGTCGGAAGACCAAAGGGCGCCAGGTATGCGCCCTCCAACCGCCGTCCGGCTGCTTACTTCCCGTAAGAACCAGGGTATCGGACTTGGCAAGGGGCGCGTAGAGTGTCGCCCCATTCACGTACGGGTAGGAGGCCCGGAGGTTTCAGTTCCAAGCGAAGGAGGCACGGCATGCGGGTGACGGGCCCGGATCGGGACGCGCTTCGGAGGCTCGCCGAGGTCAGGCTCAACCGCCCGGTGGTGCTGAGCCTCTACCTCGACCTGGACCCGGCTCGGTTTGCCACCCCGCCGGCCCGCGCCACGGCCGTCCGCTCGCTGCTCGACGAGGCCGAACGCAAGGTGCGCGAGCGCGACCGGCTCCCACACGAGGACAAGGCGGACCTGCGGACGAGCCTCGAGCGCGCGGGCACCCTGCTCGAGCGGGACCTTCCCGCCGACGGCGCGCAGGCCGTGGCCGTCTTCGCCAGCGAGGGCTCCGGCCTGTTCGAGGTGCTCGCCCTGCCGCGGCCCGTGCCCAGCAGGGTGGCGATCGGCCGCTCGCCGCTGGTCGGCCCGCTCGCCCGGCTCGAGCGCCGCGAGCGCTGGTGCGTGGCCCTGGTCAGCCGCCGCGACGCCCGCATCTTCCGCGGCTCCCCCGAGAGCCTGCGCGAGATCGAGCAGATCCACGACGTCGTCTTCGGCCAGCACGACCAGGGCGGCTGGTCGCAGGCGCGCTACCAGCGCGGGATCGAGAAGGAGAAGGACGACCACCTGCGGCGCACGGCCGACGCGCTCATGAAGCACTTCAAGCGGCGCCCCTTCCAGCGCCTGATCGTGGGTGGGCCGCGCGAGGTGGTGGCGGACTTCGAGTCGAAGCTCCACGGCTACCTCTCGGAGCGGCTCGCGGGGCGCATCGAGGTCGATGTGGACACCGCCACGGCCGAGCGGGTCCTCGAGCGCGCGCAGCCGGTGTTCGAGGAACTCGAGGACGAGCGCGAGGCGGCCGCGCTCGAGCGCCTCGGCGAGGGCGCTCGCGCGGCGTGCAACCTCGAGGAGGTGCTCCGGGCGCTGAACGAGCGGCGCGTGGAGTGCCTGATCGTCGACGAGCGCTTCGCCGCGCCCGGCACCACCTGCCCGGAGTGCGGCTGGCTCGGGCCGGACGGCGTGCGCACCTGCCCGCTGGACGGGCACGAGCTGGAGCGGCTCGAGGACCTCACCGAGGCCGCCATCGAGCTGACGCTCCAGCAGTCGGCGGAGATCCTCGCCATCCGGCGCCGGCGCGAGGAGCTCGAGGAGCGCGCCGGCGGCGTCGCCGCGCTGCTGAGGTTCTAGCCCGCCCGCTCCGGGAACGGACTACTCATGTTCAAGATTCTCTTCGGCGCAGCGATCGGCGCGGCCGCCGCC
>DASZJZ010000332.1:0-10381 GCA_035947555.1 Thermoleophilaceae bacterium
CCCAAGCTCATCCGCGAGCTGTACGCGATCGTGCGGAACCGCTCGGGCGGGCGGCTGCCGTACTACGAGTACTAGCCGCCACCGGCGGAGACGCCTCCGCGCCGCCTGATCCAGCCCTCGGCGTCATCGAGAGTGACTTCCCGCGGCGCCAGCCAGCGCATGGTCTCCCCCCGCAAAAGATCACGTCGGCGCCCCTCAGTCACGGCCGCCTCCTCGAGGAACTGGAGCGTGAGCAGGACGGCGGTGCCCTTTGTATCCGGGACCGGGTGTGTGCGCAGCCGCTCGACTAGCACGGAGGCCTTCTGCTCGAGCGGCTGGCGGCCTCCCAGGACGAATGGCCCGTACTCGAGAGCAAGCACAGCACGCATGCTTCGTCACCCACCCCCTGGCTCGCGGAGGCCTGGGCGACGTTCGCTTCGCTCGCGAACAGTTCGGCATCCCACCCCTGCGGCGGCGCTGGGGTGGGCGACCTTGCGACCGAACAACTGCCCAATGAGATGCGAGAGGGGGGCGCGCACTACGGTCGCCTCGTCGCCTGCATGCGGCGACGGCGCGCGCGCAGGCCCCGCACCGCTGACGCCCTGACAGCCGCCACCGCAGCGGCCAATCGGCTCCCACTGATCACCCGCGAGCGCAACCTCGCGAACCTCGAGGGCCTCGACGCCGTCGTTGTCTGACCCGCAGGCGCCTCTGACCCGCCAGAATCCCGCGGCGTGCCAACGCGCCGCCAGCTCCTCGCCGCCGGCGCCGGGATGGCCGCCGCCACCGCCGGCCTCGGTGGCCTCGCCTGCAACCGGCCCCGCGGCCACGGGCCCAACGTGCTGGTGGTGGTGATCGACACGCTGCGCGTGGACCACGTCTACGGCTCCGCAGCCAAGACGCCCACGATGGACGCCCTCCTCGAAGAGGGCCTCCGCTTCGACCGCGCGTTCCCCGAGGCCATGCCCACCGTGCCCGTCCGCAACGCCATCCTCACCGGCCGCCGCATGTTCCCGTTCCACGACTGGGAGGACGAGCGCGGCCTGCTCGCCAAGCCCGGCTGGTCGTCCGTGGCCGACCCGTCCCGCACTTTCACCAGCGCTCTCCGCCGCGCCGGCTGGTGGACCGCATACGTGACCGACAACCCCTTCCTCGGCTTCTCCTACCCGTACGAGCCGCTCCGCCGCAGCTTCGACCTGTTCATCCGGCGCGGCGGGCAGATCGGCGGCCGCAGCGACGGCGTCCCGCCCGACCTCCTCGGCCACTGGCTCCACCCCGCCACGCGCGACACCGGCACCGTCAACCGCGTCAGTCGCTACATCGCCAACGCCAACTACTCGCGCAACGAGAACGAGTCGTTCGCAGCGCGCGTCTTCGGCTCGGCCATCAAGGCGCTCGACCGGGCGGTCAGGCGGCGGCCCTTCGCGCTCGTGGTCGACAGCTTCCAGCCCCACGAGCCCTGGACCCCGCCCACCCCGTACATCGAGCTGAACGGCCACGAAGCCGGCCGCGAGCCCGAGCCCGCGATGCCCCGCTACGGCCGCGTGGAGAACTGGCTGACCGAGGAGGAGGCGGTGCCGGTGCTCGCCCGGATGCGGGCGCTCTACGCGGCGGAGGTGTCGATGACCGACCGCTGGCTCGGCACGCTGATCGACCGTCTCCACGACCACGGCCTCGAGCGCGACACGGTGATCGCGCTGGTGGGCGACCACGGCTTCCAGCTGGGCGAGCGCGGCTGGACCGGCAAGATCTCGTCGGCCCTGCACCCTGAGCTGGCCCAGGTGCCGTTGGTGGTCATCGACCCCCTCCGCCGGCGCGCGGGCGAGACCAGCTCGTACTACGCCTCCACCCACGACCTCGCTCGCACCCTGCTCCGCATGGCCGACGTGCGCCATCCCCCGGGCATGCACGGCGTGGACCTGAGCGGCTTCTTCGACGGGCGCGCGCCGCCGGAGCGTCCCTTCTCCTACGGCGGCTACTCGAACAACCACTTCCTGCGCACCGAGCGCTGGGCGTACATGTCGGATAACCGGCTCGACTCCCCGCAGCTGTACGACCTGCAGGGCGACCCGGGCGAGGTCGAGAACGTCGCTGCCACATATCCCGACGTCGTGGACGAGCTGTGCGACGCGGTGCAGCGCAGGGCCGGCGGCTCGCTCCCTCACTACGACACGTGAGGGCCTTCGACGGCCACAACGACGTGCTGTCGCGGCTGTACCACGCGGGAGGCGGCAACGAGGAGTTCCTGGAGGGCGGCGACGGGCACCTCGACCTCCCCGCGGCGCGCGCCGGCGGGCTCGCCGGCGGCCTGTTCGCGGCCTTTCCCTGCAGCCCGTTCCGGGGCGCGGACAACCCCTTCGCGGTGGACTACACCAGGCCGGCCGACCGGCGCGAGGCGCTCGCCGAGACGCTCGCGATGGCGGCGCGCCTGGCCGCCATCGAGCGTGAGTCGGACGGGGCGATGCGAATCGTGCGCGACGCCGCGGCCCTCGACGCGTGCCTGGACGACGGCGCGCTGGCAGCCGTCCTCCACCTCGAAGGCGCCGAGCCGGTCGACCCCGAGCTCGCGGGGCTCGCACAGCTCCACGACGCCGGCGTGCGCTCGCTCGGCCTCGCCTGGAGCCGCCCGAACGCCTTCGGCCACGGGACGCGGTTCGAGTTCCCCGGCTCGCCGGATCAGGGCCCGGGGCTGACCCGGGCGGGCCACGCGCTCGTGCTCGAGTGCAACCAGCGCGGCATCGTGGTCGACGTATCCCACCTGAACGAACGGGGCTTCTGGGACGTGGCCCGGATCAGCGGCGCGCCGCTCGTGGCGTCGCACTCGAACGCCCACGCCCTCTGCCCATCGCCCCGCAACCTGACCGACGATCAACTCCGGGCCGTGGGCGACTCCGGCGGCCTGGTGGGCATCAACTTCTGCGTCGCGTTCGTGCGGGAGGACGGCGCCGACGACCCGGACACGCCCCTGTCGGCGATCGCCGCCCACGCCGCCCACGTGGCCGAGGTGGCCGGCCCGGACGCCGTGGCGCTCGGCTCCGACTTCGACGGCGCCACCATGCCGCACGAGCTCGACAGCGCGGCCAAGCTCCCGGCGCTGTTCGGCGCTCTGCGGGAGTTCGGGTTCGACGACTCCGAGCTCGAGCGGATCGCGCTCGGCAACTGGCGCCGGGTCCTGGGCGCCGCCTGGGGCACGGAGTAACCTGCCGCGTCGCATGCGCCGCAAGTCCCCCGAGACCTACGAGGAGAAGCTCGAGCAGCTCCAGGAGCTGCGCGAGCAGGCCATCCACACCAACCCGCAGGCGGAGGAGAAGCAGCACGCCAAGGGCAAGCTCACCGCCCGCGAGCGGATCGACAAGCTGCTCGACCCCGGCTCGTTCGAGGAGCTCGACACGTTCGTGCGCCACCGGACGGCCGACTTCAACATGCTCGAGAACCGGCCCTGGGGCGACGCCGTCGTCACCGGGCACGGCACGATCGACGGCCGCACGGTGTGCGTGTTCTCGCAGGACTTCACCGTGTTCGGCGGCTCGCTCGGCGAGGTGATGGGCGAGAAGATGGTGAAGGTGATGGACCTGGCGGCGCGGATCGGCTGCCCGGTGATCGGCATCAACGACTCCGGCGGGGCGCGCATCCAGGAGGGCGTGGTTTCGCTGGGCGCCTACGGCGACGTGTTCGTCCGCAACGTGCAGTGCTCCGGCGTGATCCCGCAGATCTCGCTGATCATGGGCCCGTGCGCGGGCGGTGCCGTCTACTCCCCGGCCATGACGGACTTCATCTTCATGGTCAAGGAGACCTCGCACATGTTCATCACCGGGCCCGACGTGATCAAGACGGTCACCGGCGAGGAGGTCGAGTTCGAGGAGCTCGGCGGGGCCATGACGCACAACTCGAAGTCAGGCGTGGCCCACTTCGCCTGCGACGACGAGGAGAGCTGCCTCGAGGACGTGCGCTACCTGATGTCGTTCCTCCCCCAGAACAACCTCGAGCTGCCGCCGCGCATGGAGACCGGCGACGACGCCGGGCGCGAGGAGGCCGACCTCGACTCGATCGTCCCGGACAGCCCGAACAAACCGTACGACATGCGCGACGTGGTGCACCTGGTGGTCGACAACGGCGAGTTCTTCGAGGTGCAGGAGCACTTCGCCCGGAACATCGTGATCGGGTTCTCGCGGCTGAACGGGCGGCCGGTGGGCGTGGTGGGCAACCAGCCGTCGCAGCTCGCCGGGGTGCTGGACATCGCGTCGTCGGAGAAGGCGGCGCGGTTCGTCCGCTTCTGCGACGCCTTCAACGTTCCGCTGCTCACCTTCATGGACGTGCCGGGGTTCCTGCCCGGCACGTCGCAGGAGTGGGGCGGGATCATCCGGCACGGGGCGAAGCTGCTGTACGCGTTCACCGAGGCGACGGTGCCGAAGCTGACCGTGATCACGCGCAAGGCGTACGGCGGCGCCTACGACGTGATGAGCTCGAAGCACATGCTGGCCGACTTCGTGTTCGCCTGGCCGACCGCCGAGGTGGCGGTGATGGGGCCGGAGGGCGCGGTCAACATCATCCACCGGCGCGACATCCAGACCTCCCCCACGCCGGAGGAGCGGCGCCAGAAGCTGATCGGCGACTACAAGGCACGCTTCGCGAACCCCTACTCGGCGGCGGAGCGGGGCTACATCGACGACGTGATCGTGCCGCACGAGACCCGCCCGAAGCTGATACGCGCGTTGGAGCGGCTGCAGACGAAGCGCGTGGACACGCCTAAGCGCAAGCACGGGAACATCCCGCTCTAGTCCTCCTCAGGGAGGACGCCGGATCGCTCGCGCGGGCCACCTCGAATCGTCGCTCAGGCTGACGACGCCCGAGCCCTGCTCGCGGACCATGAACGCACCGAACGGAACGACCACGAAGGAGCGGACATGGCATACGCGGGACAGACACTCGACAACCCGATCTCCGGCGAGCGAATCACCTTCCGGAAGACGGCGGCGGACACCAACGGCGAGCTGCTCGAGATCGACCTCGAGCTCGCCCCCGACGGCAAGGTGCCCGGCAAGCACGTGCACCCGAAGCAGGAGGAGCGCTTCGAGGTTCTGAGCGGCCGGATGAAGTTCAAGATGGGCCTCAAGACCGTGATCGCCGAGGCGGGCGAGGTGGTGACCGTGCCCGCGGGCGTGTCGCACAAGTTCGCGAACGCCGGCGACGAGACCGCCCACGTGCGGGTGCAGGTGCGGCCGGCCCTGCGGATGGAGAACCTGTTCGAGACCGCGGTCGCTCTCGCGCAGGAGGGCCGTACGCTGAGCAACGGGATGCCCAAGCCCCTCGACCTGGCCCTGTTCGTGCGGGAGTTCGGCGACGAGGTGCAGGGAGCGTTCCCGCCCGTGTGGGTCCAGCGCGCCACGATGGCGCCGCTGGCGGCGATCGCCCGGAAGCGCGGTCACGGCGAGCGGTACGCGCCGCCGCAGCCCGCGTACGCGGCTTAGTCCGACTGCGCCAAGCTGGTATGCAAAACGGGCCTGCCCTCGGGCAGGCCCGCTTGCGTGTAGTTACGATCGCGCTGGTGCTTGCCGTAGAGCAAGTGGATCTCGCAGACCTCTCGCTGGCCCTAGAGGATCACTCCGACGAACACACCTGGTGGTTCGACCCCGCCACCGGGACGCTGGAGCCCCGCTTCGCCGGCGATCTCGGCAACCCCCCGGACGCCGACGCCGGCCTCATCCGCGTGGATCCGCTGCCCTCGGTGGTGGGCTACCGGGACATGGAGGACTTCGCCGCCCGGGTGCGCGAGCCCCGCACGCGCGACCTGCTCGAGCGGGCGATCTCGGGCCGCGGCGCCTTCCGCCGGTTCAAGGACGCCCTGCTGGACTACCCCGACCTCCGCCAGGCCTGGTTCGCGTTCCACGACGCGCGCGGCGAGCGCCGGGCGATCCAGTGGCTCGTGGAGCGCGGCCTCGTGGACCCCGCCGCGGCCGAGGAGGCGATGTCGCGCCGGACGGAACCGGCGGTGGACGCGGTGCCCGGCCTGCTCGACGCCCACGGCGTGGCGGGCCGGGTGAGGCAGGACCTGCGACGCCTCTACCGGGACCGCCTCCGGGGGGTGTTGATGATCGGCGCCTGGGCGCGCGGTGACGCCCACCCGGAGTCCGAGCTCGAGTTGCTGGTGGTGCTGGACCGCGTGCCGGATCACTGGGAGGAGCGCCGCCGGATGGACCGCGTGATGTGGCGGCACTCGATGCGGAACGACACGGTGGTCATATGCGCGCCGGTGACCGAGAGCGACCTGGCGCAGCCCCGAACGCCGCGGCTGATGAGGGCGCTGGCCGAGGGCGTGCGGGTGCCGTGAGGGGGATCGCGGACCGGGATCCCCTTCCATGACCGGGGACGCCGAGCTGCCGCTTGGGCGGGGCCAGGAAGAGTTGCGCGCGGCGAAGACGCTGCTGGACGCGGGCTTCCCGGCCCAGGCCGTCGCTCACGCGTACCTGGCCGGATTCCACTCGGCCTCGGCGGCGCTCTTGGTCCTGGGCGAGTGCCCGGCGACGAGCTCAGGCGTGATCTCGGCATTCGGCAAGCATGTGGTGGGCGAGAACGGCGTGGACCACGAAACGGGCCGCGTGCTGCGGCGGCTCTACGAGGACCGGAACGACATCGAGCACGGCCTGGTCGAGGCCGCGCCGAAGCAGGCACAGGAGGCGGTGGCGGAGGCAACGCGCTTCGTGGAGGCGACCGCCGGCTGGATCGAGCAGCGGGTTCGGGCGCAGCGGGCCCGAAGCGGAGCGGGGGCGTTGGGCGCGCAGCGGGGCGCGAAGCCCGGCTCGCCACCCGCCGGCTAACGCAGCGCGCGCTCCAGCTGTGCCTCGCGCCGCGCCGTTTCGCGGCGGGCCTTTTGCCAGGCGGCGCGGTCGTTCGCTCGGGCGGTTGCGGCCAGCCGCCGGTATGCGGTCTCGGTTCGGCGCAGGCCCGTTTCGATGCGCGCTTCTCCCGGCACCTTCACCGCGGTGCGGTCGAGCGCGTTGCGGGTGTCCCTGTAGGCGGCCGCGAGTGCGCTCGCGGCCGCCGCCTGTCCCGCCGGGCGACGGGCGGCCGCCAGGTCACGGCGCAGCCCCACCCTCCGGGCGGCGAGCCTCTCGACCGCATCGCTCACTGTTCTCGTCTGCTCTGCCCTTGCCTCCGCAGTCGGCGCCGACTTCGACGCGGCCGCCGGCGTCCGCTCGGTTTGCGGCGGGCCCGGCGCCGGGGAGCTGGACCAGTCGATCAACCCCAGCGCCAGGCCGCAAACCGCCACCGCCGGTGCCACGACGCCCAGTCCGACCCGTGCCCGGGGCCGGCGGCGGCGTGGCACTACGCGGGGCGGCCGCCGCACGCGCGTCTGTTCCTCCGACCGCGGCGTCACCAGCACCGGAACCGTGGCCTCCACCCCGAGTGCCTCGGCCACGGCGCGCATCAGCCGCCCGGGCGAGCGGAACCGCTCACGCGGGTCCTTCGCCATCGCGCGCGCGATCACCTCGTCCAGCGCAGCCGGCAGGTCCGCCCGCCGCTCGGACACCCGCGGCGGCGGCTCGACCACGTGGGCGTGCAGCGTGAGCAGCGGGCGGTCGTACGCGTAGGGGGGCTTGCCGGTCAGGCACTCCACCAGCAGGCAGGCCAGCGAGTAGACGTTGCTCTCCGGCTCGAGCTGCTCGCCGCGCACCTCCTCCGGCGAGCAGTAGTCGATCCCCTCCGCGGCGTCCACGAGCTCGCAGCCCGGGAGCGGCGGCACGGTGATGCCGAAGTCGCCGAGGAAGACCCGCTCGGCGTCGCCCTCGCCGAAGACGATCGACCTCGGTGCGAGGTCGCGGTGCACCAGGCCGCTGGCGGCCGCGGTCTCGAGCGCGCCGGCCACCTGGCACAGGATCGAGACGGCCTCGCCCGGCTCGAGCGGACCCTGCTCCAGGCGATCGGCGAGTGTCTTCGGCCCGGCGAGCACGCTCACCAGGCCGATGCGGTCGTCGACCTCGCGCGGGCCGACCAGCGGGAGGACATTCGGATGGCGGATGGAGGCCCTGGTGCGAGCCAGGCGCAGGACGTGGCGGCGGAGGTGAGGATCGTCCGCCACCGCGGGGTCGAGGAGCGTGATCGCCACGCGGCCCCCATCCGGCCCGACGGCCTGGACGACCGTGTGGATGCCCAGCCGGGTCGAGAGGACGCGCTCGACGCGGTAGCCGCCTGCGGTCGCCGCCTCCATCAGCGGATGGACTCCGGCCGGGGCGACGACGCTCGCTCGACGCGGGGATCGGTGACCGTCGCCGCTTCCATCAGGGGCCGGCGTACTGGCCCGATCCGCCGCTTGGCGACGGGTCCGGGGTCGGGGCTGGGGCGGGCGCGGGTGCCGGGTCGGGTGCCGGTGTGGGCGACGCCGGCTGTGGCGCGTTCGTGTCCGGCGGGGGCGGGTTCGCGGGAGTCGACGGCGCCGGATTCGAGGGGGCGGGGGGCGCCGTGTACGGCTCGGGCGCCGGAGGCGAGTAGCCACCGTCCGAGGCCGGCGCCTCCTCGGAGTCGACCCTGGGGGCGGTCTCCGCCGGCCGCGCCGGGGCGGCTGCCGGCTCCGGCCTGCGGGCGACCGGCTCGGCCCGCAGATCCGGCAGCGCCGGGGCGCGCTCGAGGCGGAGCGAGCCCAGAGGAGCTTTAGTCCGATCCTCCCGCACCTCGGACGACGCGGCGCGGTTCTCGGCGGCGGGCACCGGCGAGGGCGTGGCCGGGTCGTCGTCGCCGAGCTTGTTGCCCACCGCGAAGGCCACGGCGAACACGGCGACGGCCGCCACGCCTCGCACCAGCACCGACCGGCCGCTCATCCGAGCGGGCACGGGGTCGGGCCTGGCGCGCATGCCGTCACCACCCGGGTAACGGGCGGACGCCGCTTCCGCTTTCCCGGAACGCCCGGGACTAGCGGGTCTCAACACAGGTCATCGATGCATACCCCTTTCTGGCGGGGTACGGGTGGGGGTCATGTTCAGCCTACGTCTGCCTCAAATCGGTTGCAAGTTCGCGCCGGAGGGTGGCGGCGAGCACCAAGAGCGCGGCCGCCGCGAGCAGGATCGCCAGCCAGCCCATCGAGCCGTCGGGGCTGGTGACCGACGGCACCGAGAACACCCGCGCGGGCAGCTGGTCGCCGGTAGCGGGGGTGTCGACGGGAGCGGTCGCGGGACGGGGCGAGCCGCCGGCTGGGCCGGGCAGGAACGCGAGGCCGAGGCCGCCGGCCCCGGCACGCGTGGGGGCATCCTGCCCGGCTGCGCCGCCGTAGTTGTGCCCGCCGGGGCCGTCGCCGGACGACCCGGTGTGGCCCCGGCCCGGACCGCCGCCGGGCCGGGTGCCACCGTCGGCATGCGCGCCGGCGCGGAGCTCGAGCTCCTGCCGGCGCACCGTCCGCTTCCGCCGACGTCCAGGTAGTGACGCCGGCCGGACCGGCGCGGCCGATCCGCCGGCGCTGGGGGTTGCGGCGCCTGTCTGCGCGGGCCCGCTCGGGCCCATCGGTGCCGGCTGCTCGCCCGAGGGCTGCTCACCGGGAGGCGGACCGCCCGGGGGCTGCTCGCCCACGGGTGCCTCCTCCGGCACGGGCGGGTTCGCCATCGCCACCGCGCGCTGATCCGTCTCGGCGCGCTGGATGGCCTCTTGAAGCTGTGTGTCGCCGGTGCAGTGCTCCCGGCAGAGGGCCTCCTGGTACTGGAAGCTCGTCTGGATCGTCGCCCCGATGTTCTGGGCGAAGGCGATCAGCCAGTCCGGCACCAGGAAGCTGCCGTAGTCGACGTCGTCGCCGCCGCCGGTCGCGGTCGCGGATTGACTCGTCGTCTGGCTCTGGGCGCTCGACTGGTGCTGGGTCGTGCCGTGGCACTCGTGCTCGCAGCCCTGCTGGATCTGGAAGACGTACTGCACGGTCTGAGCGAGGTTCTCCGCCCATGCGACGAGCGCCGACTCGGCGCCGGCCTCCTGCGACGTGGACGAGTGCTGGGACGCCTCCTGCGCCTGGCTGGTGTCGTAGCAGAACGCCACGCAGCCGATCTGCATCTGCCAGACGAACTGGATCGTCGAGCTCTCGTTGACCGCCGTGGCGCTCGAGCCACCGCCGCCGGACTCGCCCGACACCGCGGTCGCGCTCTGTGTCGTCTGCGACACCTGCTCGCTCCGCTGAATCTGGCTCGTCCCGTAGCAGTGGGTGCGGCAGCCTTCCTGGACCTGCCACACCGCCTGGATCACCTTGCTCTGGTTGTGGGCGACCGACTGGGCGCCGCCAGAGGTTGGTGCCGCCTGAGGCGAGGACTCCGCCGGCGAGGGCTCCCCCTGCGGTGGCTCCGAGTGCGCCGGAGGCGACTGCGCCGGAGGCGACTGCGCCGGAGGCGACTGCGCCGGCTCCGCCTCCCCGGTGGACTCATCCGCGGCGGGCGGG
>DASZJZ010000333.1:0-3757 GCA_035947555.1 Thermoleophilaceae bacterium
GCCGCACCCGGGCGGCGCATCGCGACTTTTCCTCGCCGCCGCACTCGCCGCCCTCCTCGGCATCGCCGCGGTGCTCCTCCTCCCCCGCGACGGCGGCGCCCGCCAGGACCGCTGGACGCCGCTCGCGCCGGCGCCGCTCGAGCGCACCGAGGTCGCCGCCGCGCGGATCGGGCGCTTCATCTATGTGGTCGGCGGCTTCGAGCGGTCGAGCGGCCACTCGACCGCGGCCGTGGAGCGCTACGACATCCGCCGCGACCGCTGGTCGCTGGTGCGCGACATGCCGATGGCGCTCAACCACCCCACGGCCACCGCTCATCGCGGCATGCTGTACGTGCACGGCGGCTACCGGGCCACCGCCGCCCTGAGCGGGCCCACCGGCGCCCTCCTGCGCTACAACCCCCGCCGCCGCCGCTGGCGCCAACTGCCCCCGGCGCCCACCCCGCGGGCGGCGCATGCCCTCGCCGCTATCGACGGCCGCCTGTATGCCGCCGGCGGCGCCAACGACTCCGGCTCGCTCCGCTCGCTCGAGATCTACAACATCCGCCGCGCCCGCTGGCGCCGCGGGCCGGACTTCCCGGGACCGCCCCGGAACCACACAACCGGCGTCGCCTCGGGCGGCCGCTTCTACGTGCTCGCCGGCCGCGACGCCGGCAACTTCCCCACCGCCGAGCGCTACAACCCGCGACGCCGGGCCTGGGAGGAGCTGCCGCCGATGCGCGTCCCGCGCGGCGGGATCGCCTCCGTGCGGCTCGGCGACGGCCGCATCGTGGTGTTCGGCGGCGAGCGCCTCGAGCCGGGCGGCACCACGATCGCGGAGGTCGAGCTGTTCGACCCGCGCCGGCGCCGCTGGAGCTCGCTCCCCGACCTCAGAACCCCGCGCCACGGACTCGGCGGCGTGGCCCGGGGGCGCAGGATCTACGCGATCGAGGGCGGTCGAATCCCCGGCTTCAACTTCTCGAACGCGATCGAGTACCTGGACGTGCCCCGGCGGTAGACCGTCCGCTCGCACCTGGCGAGCGCCGTGCTCGCGGCCCTACGGAGCGAGCCTCTCCAGCACCGTCCCGTCACCAGCCACGGCCACGATGGTCGGGACGACGGCCACCCCGTACTTGCGCGCCAGTTCGGGGCTGCGGGACACGTCGATGGCGGCGTGCGGCCGGCCTTCGCTCTCCAGCCGTCGCTCCCACTGCCGGCACTCGGAGCAGAGCGGATGCGTGAACTGCACGATGCCGGCGCCGTCGAGCGGCAGGTCGCTGGGGTCGATTCGCACGATCCGTCGGGCGGCGATGCCCCGCAGCCGGGCCGAGAGCTTGTAGGCCTCGCAGCCCATGCAGAGGCCGGTGGCGGCGGCAAGCAGCGCGAGGGCCGCCACGGTGAGCGTGAGTGTCCAGCCGAGCGCCGACACATCGGCGACGAAGGCGGCTGTCGCCCCGCCGAGGAACGCGACGCCGACCATGTTGGCAAAGCGCGGCGGCCGCGAGTCCTCGATCGGCCCCTCGCCGAAGCGCGGCTGGATCACCTCGAAATAAAGGAGGCACGGCACGCAGAAGCGGCGGCCGAAAACCAGCCCAATAGCGAGCTGCGCCCCCAGGACGGCCGGCAGCCACTCCAGGTCGAGCACGAAGGCGACCACGGCGAGGACCCCAATGACCGCCTGGTTCGTACGTGGGCCACGGGCGTCGATGACGTCGGTGTCCTCGTATGGATGCGCCGTCCTGCCCGCCACGCATCAGGCATTATGACCCGCCTTGATCCCGCTCAAGGACGACATTCCCACGCGGCGGTTTCCCGTGCTCACCGTCGCGATCATCGCGGTCTGCTGCGCGGTCTACTTCCTGTTCGAGCGAGGGTTCTGGGATCTTGGCGCCAGCGGAAACGAGCGCGTGTTCGAGTACGGCGCGGTCCCCTACGAGGTCACGAATCCCGGCAAGGAATGTGCGCAAGTCGAGCAACAGATCGCTTGCGAGCGCGAAGGCGGCACGCTTCCAGACCAAGCGCCCTGGTGGATCACCCTCTTTACCTCGATGTTCCTGCACGGCAGCCTGCTCCACCTGGGCGGCAACATGCTGTTCCTCTGGATCTTCGGAAACAACATCGAGGACTCGATGGGACGCGTCCGGTTCATCGTCTTCTATCTGCTAGGTGGGCTCGCCGCGCTCGGACTGCAGATCGTCAGCGATCCCGACTCCGCGATCCCGACGGTCGGGGCGAGCGGTGCGATCGCCGCGGTGCTCGGCGGCTACGCGCTCCTCTATCCCCGCGCGCGCGTGATCACGCTGATCTTCATCATCATCTTCTTCACGGTCATCGAGCTGCCCGCCCTGCTCGTGCTCGGCTTCTGGTTCCTGCTGCAGCTGCTGCCCGCGTTCAGCGAGCCGGTCAGCGACTCGGGCGGAGGAGTCGCCTACTTCGCCCATGTGGGCGGGTTCGTGTTCGGGCTCCTCGCGATCAAGCTCTTCGCCGACCGAATACACGACGACTACGAGAGCGCCCACCGGCTGCCTGTGTACTGATGGCCCGCAATGTCGTGCTGTTCGTGAGCCTCGGCATCATCTGCCTGCTCGCCTTCCTGACGATCACGGTGGCGGTCGAGGAGGGGATCGACATCCTGGTGGTCGTCTCGATAATCGTGCTCGCGCTGCTGGCGTTCGGGGTGCTGGGCGCGCTGACCACTCCGCCGTCCGATGGCTAGGCGCGGGCCGCCACCGGTGCCGGGGTCCGCCCCGCTCCCGGCGCCGCGGCCCTTCCCCTCGAGCGCCCGGCGGAGGCGGCGCCGGCGCCGGGTTCCGCACGTGCTGGCCACGCTGGCACTGCTGGTCGCGCCGATCGGGGTGGCGGCGGCCGCCTACGTCGGCCTCGCGGGCG
Source organism: Thermoleophilaceae bacterium (assembly GCA_035947555.1). Lineage (GTDB taxonomy): Bacteria > Actinomycetota > Thermoleophilia > Solirubrobacterales > Thermoleophilaceae > JACVRW01. Next base: position 2,866 of record DASZJZ010000333.1, read on the forward strand.
AGGAGGACGGGCGCGGCTCGACCGCCCTTCCGCTCGCCGCCGGCAGCCCGCCGGCGCGCGAGCTGGTGGAGCAGACGGCGCCTCGCGAGCCGAGCGAGCCGGGACCACTGGTGCAGGGGGAGCCGGTGCCGGCGATCCCGCTGGCCGGCGTGGACGCCTTCCATGTCCGCATGCGGCGCCCGCCCCGCGCCGCTCTCGTGTTCGACCTGGACAGCGGCAAGGTGCTCTGGCGCCGCCGGCCCCTCCGCGTGCTCCCGATGGCCAGCCTTACGAAGATCATGACCGCCCTGGTCGTCGTGCAGGAGGCGCGGCCGGACGAGGCCGTGCGGATCACCCGCGCGGCGCTCGACTACTCCGGCTCGGGCGTGGGGATGCTGCCGCGCGGTAAGCGGGTGCGGCTGGAGACGCTGCTGAACGGGCTCCTGCTGGTGTCCGGCAACGACGCGGCGATCGCGCTCGCGGTGCACGTGTCGGGGTCGGAGCGGCGCTTCGTGCGGCTGATGAACCGGCGCGCGCGGGAGTGGGGCCTCGAGTGCACGCGGTTCGCCTCGTCGCACGGGCTGGAGCGCGGGAACCGCTCGTGCGCGCGCGACCTGGCCGTCATGACCCGCATGGCGATGTCGAGGGAGCGGATCCGCCGGGTCGCGCGACGGCGCCAGGTGGCGTTCCGGTTCCCGATCAAGGGCGGAAAGCTGTACCTGACGGGCCACAACCCGCTGATGCGAGTGGGCTACCGCGGCGCGGTCGGCCTGAAGACGGGCTACACGACCGAAGCCGGCCGCTGCTTCGTGGGGGTGGCCCGCCGCGGCGGCCGCCGGATGGGAGTGGTGCTGCTGAACTCGCGCGACCCCTCCCGGCACGCCCCGGTGCTGCTGGACAAGGCGTTCGAGCG
>DASZJZ010000334.1:0-26197 GCA_035947555.1 Thermoleophilaceae bacterium
CCGCGTCGCGCCAGCCGAGTCCGCGCAGCCAGCCGCCGCGTGGCACGCGCGGCAGGGCGTCCGCGACCCGCGCCACGGCCTCGGCGCGCGACTCCACGCCCTCGAGGCGCACCTGCCGGAGCCCCAGCGACCAGGTCGGGAAATGCACGTGTGCGTCGTTGAAGCCGGGCACCACGCAGCGCCCGGCCAGGTCCACCTGGCGCGCGCCCGGCGGCGGCTCCGCGGCGATCCGGCCGCCGGACACCGCCAGCCGCGGCACCAGGGGCGCCGCGGCGTGGAGCGTCCGGATCGGCCCGCCCTCGAAGAGGAGCGAAGCTACGGGAGCCGGCCAGGCATCAGCGGGGGTCCGGTGGCGTGAGCCCCCGGTCAGCTTTGCAGCAGGCAGACGTAGTTCGTGCCCGTGCGCGGGGCGGCCGGGAGCGTCGCCGCTGCGCCCGCGCCGAGCCAGGTCCCGCGGCTGTCCGACACCGGCGCGGTGCCGTCGAAGCGGTAGACGTCGAGGCCCCGCTCGATGTCGTTCCCGTACAGCCAGAAGGAGCCGTTGCGCGCGATCCTGGGCGTCTTGGCCGACCACGAGTCGGCATTCTCGGTCCTGTAGAAGCCGATCTGCCTCAAGCCCTCGCCGCCGTGCAGCCCGGACAGGTCGACCACCCGCACGCCGCCGTTGTAGTAGGCGACCGTCATGACCTGCTGCCGCTCGTGGATGTCGAACACGTGGGCCGTGCAGGTGCCCGCCGGGTCATGCGTCGGGCCGACGTCGTCGATGTTCCAGTAGCCGACCTTCTTCGGGGCCCGCTCGAGCTCGCCGGTGACCTCGTAGATGTGGAAGCCGCCGCTCGGACAGACCGGTCCGCCCGCCGCGCCCGCGAACTCGTCCTCCACGAACACGAAGTCGCGCCCGCCGGCCGAGTACGGGTCGGCCTGGTGCCACACGTTGATGGCCGGGTCCAGCCAGCTCGACACGATGCTGGGGGCGGCCGGGTCGGTGGTGTCGATCACCACGCCCTGGGAGAGGGCGGCCGAGTAGGCACGGTTGCCGTCGTCCGAGAAGGTGATGTCGTGCGACTCGGTGCCGAGCCCGGGACGGGTCGGCAGCGCCAGCTCGCCGACCTTCATCGGAGCTGCGAAGTCCGAGATGTCGAAGATCTCGATCGCGGGCTGCAGCGACGTGATCAGGTCGGAGTTCGAGTTGTAGAGGTAGCGGCCGTTCGGGTGGATCGAGTGGTTGTGCGAGCCCTGCTCGACCTCGACGAACGAGACGGTGGTCGGGGCGAGGGGGTTCGTCAGCTCCAGGATGAACGTGCCGTTCTTGCCTTGGCCGTTCGACTTCTTGACGTTGAAGCCGAGTGCCTCTGCTTCGCGATAGCAGGTGGAGGTGCCGTCGCCGTACGTGTCCGAGGTGTAGCCGGCGAAGACGCGACCGGGCTTGTCCGCCTGGCGGAACACCTGCACGTCGCCCTGCGTGACGCCGCAGTCGTAGACGGCCACGATCTCGGCCTGGCGGGGACGGGTGATGTCCACGATCTGCAGGCCGTTGCGGTAGGAGCCCGCCAGCGCGTACTGGCGGCCGCCGATGTTCGCGAACTCGATGTCCGTGCCGTAGTTCGGCACGGTGCCGTTGCGGGCCTCGTACGGAAGGTTCTTCACGAGGCTCATGTTCCGGCTGTGCCGGTCCTGCGCGAACGCCGTCGTCGGGACGAGCGCGATCAGGACGGCGGCGATCAGTACGCCAACGGCATGCATGCTTCGACTACCCCCTGCCTAGGTGGACGGGAGGTAGATACCCGGACCGCTTTTCGCGTAACGCGCTAGCCGCGGCGCAGCGCCACGCGCGGGTTCTCGAGCGGTCGCACGGTGGCCTCGATGTCCGCCCGGCGGTGCTCCAGGAACGGCGGGATCGAGAGCTTCTCGCCCAGGTGCTCGAGCGGCTCGTCCACCGTGAAGCCGGGCGAGCGGGTCGCAATCTCGAACAGCACGCCGCTCGGCTCACGGAAGTAGATGGAGCGGAAGTAGTGGCGGTCGATCACCGGGGTGGGGCGGCCGCCGCCCTGCTGCACGCGGTCGCGCCAGGCCTCATGGTCCTCGTCCTCGGAGGCCCAGGCCACGTGGTGCACGGTGCCGGCGCCCTGGATGCCGCGCTCGGCGGGTGGGGCGTCGTAGAGGTAGAGGCCACCGCGCCGGGGGCCGCGGGCCTCGAACGCGGTCGCGCCGTCCTCGGGAGCGGAAGCCGGACCGCCGTGCACGAGACCGGAAGCCGGACCGGCGTGCTCGAGACCGGAAGCCGGACCGCCGTCAGCCTCACCCGAGGCCCGCTCCCGCTCGACCGGCTCGAACCCGAGCGCGTCGAGCAGGCCGCGGCTGCGCTCGGGGTCGCTCGTGTAGGCCCGCACGGCGTGGAAGCCCTGGAGGGCGTGCTCGCCGGGGACCTCGGGGTGGTCGGCGATGAGAGGCTCGTCCTCGACGTTTGCGACCAGCAGCTCGTGCTCGAGGCCCTCGGGATCGGCAAAGACGAGGCTGGCTCCGTCGCGGCGCGTCTCCATGCCCTCGCCCGCGAGGCGCTCGGCCCAGAAGTCGAGCGCCTCCTCGGCGCCGACCCGCCAGACCACGCGGTGGATCATGCCCTCGCCGGCACGGCCCGGGGCGGCGCCGGGGTACTCGAAGAAGGTCATGTCGAGCCCGGGGTGTGCGTGCTCGTCGCCGTAGAAGAGGTGGTAGACGGTCGGATCGTCCTGGTTGACGGACTTCTTGACGAGACGTAGCCCGAGCACGCGCGCGTAGAAGTCGACGTTGCGGTGCGCGTCGGCGGTGATGGCGGTGATGTGGTGGATGCCGTCGAGCTGCATGGGACCTGGCCTTCCCTCGATGATTGCGTGTGCAACTATATCACCCGCGGAGGCTTAGAGGGGCAGCCTCCGTGCCGATCACGAAGCCCGGCACTTCCACGAAGTTCACCACCGGCAGGAGCTCCTCGAGCTCGGGCTCCCAGGACGTCTAGGCGGGCGCCGACTCCACGAAGGCCTCGCGCCCTGCGCGGGACCGCAGCTCGTGCAGCCTCCCGAGCTGCTGCTCGGCGCGCTCGATCAGGCGCTCGACCCGGTCCGGGTCGAGCTCGGGCAGCGCGTCGGCGATGTCGCGGAGCGTCAGCCACATCGACCGCTTGGCGTTGACCCCGGTGATCAGCCCCTCCACCTCGATCATCCGGCTCAGGGGGGAGTAGCCCGAGATCTGCCCGTTGAGCTTCAGCCGGCCGGCCTTCTCAGCGAGCCAGAAGCCGATGTTCTTCGCGCGGTCGGGGCCGAAGCCGAGGTCCTCCATGATGCTCTCGAGCGTGCGGCGGTCCGCCTCGATGTCGTCGGCGAGCTTGGCGAGCGAAGTGCCGTAGGGCGTGCCCTCGTTGGCGCCCCGCGCCCGGCGGGCGAGCTCGACGCCGCCGGTCGATCCGGCGAGGTGGTCCTGCAGGTAGATGCGGAGGAGCTTGCGGTTCATGGCCCGCCGTAGTCTGCCGGAATGGCGAGCCACAGCGAGCTCGAGCGCGCTCTGGCGGACGCGGGTGGAGCGGACGCTCCCCGGGAATGGGCCGCCCGCCTGCGCGCCCTGATGCGGGCGGAGCTGGAGCGAGGCGTCCGCGAGATGGAAGAGGCGCGAAGCGGCCGCGAGCGGCCGGTGGCGCTGGCGGTGGCGCCGGCACCAAATCAAGTTGTTGTTGTGGCGTTGCCCCTCACGCCCGAGCTGCGCGCCGACGCCGACGCGGTCCCCGAGCGCGGCGCCACTCTTGCCGCCGCGGCCGTCGCAGCGCTCGTGGAGGCGGCCGAGCCGGGCCCGCTGGGGTCGGGCGATGACCTCGCCCTCCTGCTCGGCGCATCCGACGGGTTCCTCGCGCTCGCCTACCCGGCCGCCGACCCGCGCTGGTCCGCCGAATACGCGCGCGAGGCGCTCGACGACGCCGTCGCCTCCATCGACCGCCTCCGCGCCGCCGCACACCTGCTGCCCGGGCACGCCCTCGCCGTCGAGGACCTCCGCACGCCGATCGGGGCCACCCACCCGCTGCGCGTGGCGGAGGCGGTGACCCGGCTCGGCGGCTCGCCGCTGGACGAGGACGACGTTGAGCGCCTGGAGCCGGAGCTGCTGCGGCTGCTCGAACAGACCGGCAGTGTCACCCGCGCCCACGACGACCCGGATCCCCGCCGCCGGGCGATGCGGCGCATCCTCCAGCGCCTCGACGGCATGGGGAAGTGGGGCGGCTACCACACCGCCTTCGATCACCTCGCGCGCGGCTTCGCAGGCAACGACAGGGCGCTCGCGTTCGAGGTGGGCGAGGAGCTGCTGGCAGCGGGGCTGCTCTCGGAGAAGCCAAGCGTGGGCCAGCGTCACGTCTCGCTGAATCCGCGCAGGGCGGGAGAGATCCGCCGGCTGATCGACGAGGGTGCGCTGCCGCGCGGGCTCAGCCGTGGGTGAGGACGGTCCGGCCCGTCCTCAGCGCTCCGTGACCAGCAATCTCCCGTCCGGCCCCACGCTGAGCGCACGCCGCCCCGCCACCAGCTCCACCAGCTCCTCGCCGACCAGCTCGCGGCGCCAGCCCCGGGACACGCGCACGTGGTTGCCGGCCTCGCCGCGGCGCAGCGCCGACACCAGCGCCGTCAGCTCGGCCTGTGTGGCGATCAGCTCCACCGCCACGCCCTCCTCCATCGAGCGCTGCCGCACGAGCGCCTGCGCCAGCGATACGAGCGGCGCGTCGGCGGAGTCGCGCACCGGCGGCTGCGGCGGGGGCGGCGGCGCCGGCCGCTCGTGGCCGCGCGCGATCGCCTCGAGCAGCCGGTCGGCGCGGCGGTGGAAGGTCTGCGCCGGCAGTCCGCGGATCTGCTCGAGTCCATGCCGGTCGAGCGGCGCGCTCCGGGCCAGCTCGATCAGCGCCTGGTCGGGCAGCACGTAGCTGGCCGGGCGGTCCATCGAACGGGCCACTGACTCCCGCCACCGGACCAGCTCCAGCGCCACCGCGCGCCCCCGCTCGTTCAGCCGCCCCAGCCGGGGAAGCCGCTCGTAGATCCGGTCGGGGTCGCGCTCGTCGGTCGACTCCTCGAGCGCGAGGCACTCCTCACGCGCCCAATCGAAGCGGCCGCGCTCCCGCAGCCGCCGCTCGATGTCCGTCCCGAGCGCGAGGAGCAGCCGCGCGTCGTCGGCCGCGTACTCGAGCTGCTGAGCGGTGAGCGGACGGCGGTCCCACTTGGTGAATCCCTCGGCGCCCTTGAGCCGCACGTTCAGCACCTTCCGCACCAGCGACTCGTAGCCCTCCTGATTGCCGAAGCCGAGAAAGCCGGCCGCGAGCTGCGTGTCGAACACGCCCCGCACCTCGGTCGACCACACCCGGCGCAGGATCGCGATGTCCTGCCGTCCGGCGTGCACCACGACCTCGACCGCCGGGTCCGCCAACACGCGCGCCAGCGGGGCGGGGTCCGGGGGATCGTCTCCCAGGGGGTCGATCACCTCGGTGCGCACGCCGTCGGGTGCACCGGGGTCGGGCACGGCCACCTGGGCGAGGCACAGGAGCGCCTGGTAGCGGCGCTCCGACACGAATTCGGTGTCGATCGCGATGCGACCCTGTGCGGCGGCCCTCTCTGCCAGCGCGGAGGTCAAGCACCCGCCACCATACTGCGGAAGATGTCGCTGATCGCCACAACTCTCGCGGTCGTGGGCGGGCTGGTCGGCCCGCCGGCGACCCCTGCAGCGGCGCCCGGCGAGCGGGTGATCGGCCGCTCGACCGAGGGCCGGCCGATCCGAGCAGTGCGGGTGGGCTCGCCTCGCGCGCGCGTGAAGATGCTGGTGGTGGGCGCAATGCACGGCAACGAGCCGGCCGGCCGCGCGGTGGTGGACCGCCTGCGCCGGCTCGAGCCGCCGCGCGGAACCGCCCTATGGCTGATCGAGGACGCCAACCCCGACGGCTCCGCGGCCGGCACCCGCCACAACGCGGCCGGCGTGGACCTCAACCGCAACTTCCCGTACCGCTGGCGCCACCAGGACGGCGTCTACGAGTCGGGCCCCGGACCGGCGTCCGAGCCCGAGACCCAGGCGATCCAGCGCTTCGTCGAGCGCGAGCGCCCGCGCATCACGCTCTGGTACCACCAGGCGCTGCGCATGGTGGTGAAGAGCACGGGAGACGCCAAGCTCGAACGGCTCTATTCGCGCCGCTCAGGGCTTCCCCGCAGGCGCCTTCCGCGCTACCACGGGACGGCGGTGTCGTGGCAGAACACGAGCTTCCGCGGCGACACGGCCTTCGTGGTCGAGTTGCCCGCCGGCCCTCTGCCACCGGCCGGCGTGCGCCGCCACGCCCGCGCCACGCTCGCGCTGGCGAAGGCCGTGGCGCCGCCGCGCATCGTCTCGAGGCCGATCCCGTACGACGCGAAGCGGAAGGCCGACATGCGCGCCTACGCGCGCCGCCACTACGGCATCGACGACCACCGCCTCCGCGACCCGAAGGTGATCGTGCAGCACTACACGGTCACCGACACGTTCGAGCCGGTCTACAACACCTTCGCGCCCAACCGCCCGGACGCCGAGCTCGGCGAGCTGCCCGGCGTCTGCACGCACTACGTGATCGACCGCGACGGCACGATCTACCAGCTCGTCTCCACGCGGATCATGTGCCGCCACACGGTTGGCCTGAACTACACGGCGATCGGGATCGAGCACGTGGGCCGCAGCGACGCCCAGGTGATGGGGAACCCGCGCCAGATGGCGGCCTCGCTGCGACTGACGCGGATGCTCCAGGGCCGCCACGGAATCGTCACCCGCAACGTGATCGGCCACAACGAGAACCGCGACAGTCGGTTCCACCGCGAGCGCGTGGCCCGCCTGCGCACCCAGACCCACGGCGACTTCCCGAAGCCGGTGATGGACGTCTACCGGCGCCGGTTGGAGCGGCTGCCGGCGCCGGCCAGCCTGCGTTAGGCGGTCACCCGCCGTGGGTTAGAGCGCCGTATTCGCGCCGGTACGCGAGGTACTCGAGCAGGGCTACCGGCCACCGGCAGCAGCGTGGCGTCCACGGGCGCGAGCTCGGCCATCCCCGCGAACATTCCGGTATCTCAGGCCGCGGTGCTCCAGCAACGCAGCGTGTCCCAGCCATGGGATCCGCATGGCCGTGCCAGTCAATGTTGCTCTCCCCGGACCATGGGCGCGTTCACCGGCGCCGAGTACTTCCCGCCCAACCGCCGCCCTGGGACAATCGCTCCGTGCGCGGACCCGCCAACAAGCCGGCCGGTGTGGAGGGAGGTGTGCCGGAGCGTCGCCGTCGCGAGCAGGCGCGGATGATCGGTGTGGTAGCCGTGAGCGCCCTCGCGGCCGCCTTCGCGGTGCTGAACGTCGACGAGGTCGACGTGAACTGGATCCTCGGCACCTGGTCGACCCCGCTCATCATCGTGATCGCGATCTCGATCCTGATCGGCGCCGGGCTGGGGTTCCTGATCGGGCGGCGCCGGGGAGGCGGCTGATCTCGACCGTGCTGGTCACGGTCGCGCTCGCCGTATGGGTGATCCAGGCTGTGAGCCGGCGGGGCACGCTGGAGGCTTGAGCAGTTCGCGGCGCGTCGAGGTTGGCCGCGGTCCCGCGCGAGGTCGCCGACTTCGGGCTGCGCGCGCTCCGGTGCTTCATCGACATCGAGGGAGCGCAGCAGGCCACGGTCATCACGGCGCAGGCCTTCACCTCCCTGATCCCGTTCATGCTCGTGGCGTCGGCGTTGGGCCCAGGCGACGACGACATCGCCGACCGGATCGTGGAGCGCTTCGGCCTGGAGGGCAGCTCGGCACGCAGCGTGCGCTCGTGATGGCGTTCGTCGTCGTGATCGGCGCAGTGATCGGCGCGCTGACGAGCGAGCTGTACGGCGACCGCATCGACCGCCTCGCCCGCAAGAGGATGCATGAACCCGCCGGCTGACGACGACGTGACCCGCCGCACCCGCCTCGCGGCGGAGAGGACCTGGCTCGCCTGGTGGCGCTCCGGGATCGCGGCGGCCACGGCGGCCGTGGCGGTGGGCGGCGTGGTGCCGGAGCTGGTCGACGGCGGGCGAACCGCCTACGTGATCCTCGGCGCCGGGTACTCCGTGCTGGCGGCCGCGGTGTTCGCGGGCGGCGCTTTGCGGCGGCGGCAGGTGGACCGCGCCCTTGCGCGTGGCGACTACGAGGGCGTGTCGGAGGGCGCCGCTCTGGCCCTGACGCTGGCTGGCGTCGCGCTCGCGATCGGCACGCTCGCCGTCATCCTGGCGCAGGCGTAGCGGGCGCCGGCGGGTCGAGCGCGGCCCTGGTGAGCCACGCGGCGCGTGGCGGCGAAGACGGCGGTCGGCACGGCGTCCAAGCCCGCGAGGCCCACCAGCAGGGCGGAGAGGAACAGGGCGGCGAACAGCAACCGTGTGCTGGCCGCCATCCCGGCGGCTGCGCCGATGGCCACCGCCGCCGTGGGGGACAAGGGTGGCGCCGGCGATGGCGCGGACCCAGCGGCGGCGGGAACGGGTGGCCCAGACCGCGCTCGTAACCGTGGCCGCCCCGAGCCCGATGCTGACGAGGCGCGACCAGTCCGCATCCGGCGCCGCGACCTGGAACCGACGCGGAGGCGAGCACGAGCAGCAGTACGAGCCCATAGCCCGCTGCCGGCTCCGGGGGCGCCGGTCGTTCACGTGGACCTGTTCCGGGGCGGCGCCGGGGAGAACTCCGTGGCGGCGGCGACTAGTCCGCCGGCAGCCGCCGCGTGAGCCGCGCCCATCCGTAGCGCACCCACAGCACCGTGATGTCGGCGGCCGCGCTCCAGAGGTGGCCGGCCGGACCGGTCACGAGCCAGGCGGCGAAGCGGTCGGTCGGCGTCACGAACGCGCAAGGTAGTCTCAAACGGCGATGGCCGCCGCGGTGACCACCAAGACCACCGAGCTCGACGACTCGCGCGTGCGCGTCGACGTCGAGGTGCCCGCCGAGGCGCTCGAGACTGCGCTGCGGAGCGCGGCCGCGGACCTCGGCCGCGAGATCCGCGTGCCGGGCTTCCGCAGCGGCAAGGTGCCGCCGGAGGTGGTGCTGCGGCAGGTCGGGCGCGAGGCCGTGATGGACGAGGCGCTCCGCCGCGCCCTGCCGGCCTGGTACGAGGAGGCGGTGGCGAACGCGGGCATCACAACCGTGGGCGACCCGCAGCTCGACCTCTCGGACCTGCCTGAGAGGGGGTCGCCGCTGGCCTTCACGATCGAGGTCGGCGTGGTGCCGCCGGCCAAGCTTGGCCAGTACAAGGGCCTCGAGGTCGGGCGGCGCGAGCCGTCGGTCGACCCCCAGGAGGTGCAGGCGGAGCTCGAGCGCATGCGGGAGTCGCTCGCGTCGCTCGAGACGGTCGACCGGGCGGCGCGCCAGGGCGACTTCGTGGTCGTCGACTTCGTCGGGACGATCGACGGCGAGCCGTTCGAGGGCGGCGAGGCGCGTGGCCACCTCGTGGAGCTCGGCGCGGGCCGGCTGATCCCGGGCTTCGAGGAGCAGCTCGACGGCGTCAAGGCGGGCGACGAGCGGGAGGTGAAGGTCACCTTCCCCGACGACTACCAGGCCGAGCAGCTGGCGGGGAACGACGCGGTCTTCGCGGTGGAGGTCAAGGAGGTCAAGGAGAAGCGGCTGCCGGAGCTCGACGACGACTTCGCGGTCGAGGCAGGCGGCTTCGACTCGCTCGACGAGCTGCGCGCAGAGCTCGAGGAGCGCATCCGGCAGGCGGAGGAGCGGCGCATCGAGACCGAGTTCCGCGAGGCTGCGGTGGACGCCGCGGTCGAAGCGAGCACGATCGACATCCCGCACGAGCTGGTGCACGCGAAGGCCCACGACATGTGGCACCGCACGGCGCGCCGGATGGCCCAGCAGGGCATCGACCCGAACCAGTACCTGACGATGACGGGCAAGACCGAGGAGGAGCTCGCCACCGAGGCGGAGCCCGACGCGGAGCAGGCGCTGAAGCGCGAGGCCGTGCTGGCGGAGGTCGTGAAGGCCGAGGGAATCGAGGTCACGGACGAGGAGATCCAGCAGGCGCTGCGCGAGGCCGCCGGCCCGGACGCGAGCGACAAGCAGCTCAAGCGGGCGCTGAAGCGCGCCCGCAAGCAGGGCGCCGAGGAGGCACTGCGGGAGGACATCGCGATGCGAAAGGCGGTGGACCTCCTGGTGGAGACGGCCACGCCGATCCCGGCGGAGCAGGCCGCCGCACGCGAGAAGCTCTGGACGCCGGACAAGGAGCGAGCCGCCGAGGGCGCGGGCGAGCTCTGGACGCCGGGCTCGTCGTAGCTGCGTATACGCAGGCTGCCGCGCGGCCACGGAGTCGGCGGCGACAACCGGGCCAAGACCGACATTACCCTGGTCAGCCCTTCCGCAACGCCTCGACCTGACATCGAGGCTTGCCCAACCCCTGGCGAGAGGCAGCCTTCCCGCCCTGCGAACCCTCCTCGCTAGACTGGCCCGCCCATGAGTCCTCTCGTTCCGATGGTCGTCGAGCAGACCTCCCGCGGGGAGCGCGCCTTCGACATCTACTCGCGCCTCCTCAACGAGCGAATCGTCTTCCTCGGCACCCCGGTCACCGACGAGATCGCCAACCTGATCGTCGCCCAGCTCCTCCACCTCGAGTCGGAGGACCCAGACAAGGACATCTCGATCTACATCAACTCGCCCGGCGGCTCGGTCTACGCCGGCCTCGCGATCTACGACACGATGCAGTTCATCAAGCCCGACGTGCAGACGATCTGCGTCGGGATCGCGATGTCCATGGGCGCGCTGCTCCTATCCGGGGGCGCCGAGGGCAAGCGCATGGCGCTCCCGAACGCGAAGATCCTCATCCACCAGGTCAGCTCCGCCTTCCAGGGTCAGGCCACCGACATCGAGATCCACGCGAAGGAGATCATCGACGTGCGGCGCCGGCTCGACGAGATCCTCGCCAAGCACACCGGGCAGGACATCGAGAAGGTCGCGCGCGACACGGAGCGCGACTACTTCATGAGCGCGGAAGAGGCGCAGGAGTACCGCCTGATCGACCGCGTCATCACCCAGCACTAGGACACCTGTCGAGCCCCCCTCCCCGGTATGGCCCTCCGGGCTACTCTGGCAGTACGGCCGCTGTTCGTTGAAGGGACGCGGGGGTCGAGGGAGTATTTCTGCGGTACCCTCGTCCAGCTGAGGGAGAACTAAGACGCGTGGCCCGACCTACGGACTCCAACGAGCAGCTCCTCTGCAGCTTCTGCGGCAAGTCGCAGCGGCAGGTCAAGAAGCTGATCGCCGGGCCCGGCGTCTACATCTGCGACGAGTGCATCGATCTCTGCAACGAGATCATCGACGAGGAGCTCACCGGCGCTCCCACCTTCGACCTCGAGAACCTTCCGAAGCCGAAGGAGATCTACTCGGTACTGCAGGAGTACGTTGTGGGGCAGGAGCCGGCCAAGCGCACGCTGTCGGTGGCCGTCTACAACCACTACAAGCGCGTGCAGATGATGCAGTCGGACGGCGAGCAGGACCTCGAGCTGCAGAAGTCCAACATCCTCCTGCTCGGTCCAACCGGCTGCGGCAAGACTCTGCTGGCGCAGACGCTCGCCAAGATCCTGAACGTCCCATTCGCTATCGCCGATGCCACCGCTTTGACAGAGGCCGGCTACGTGGGCGAGGACGTCGAGAACATCCTCCTGAAGCTGATCCAGGCGGCCGACTTCGACGTCAAGAAAGCCGAGACCGGGATCATCTATATAGACGAGGTCGACAAGATCGCGCGCAAGGCGGACAACCCGTCGATCACGCGCGACGTGTCGGGTGAAGGCGTTCAGCAGGCGCTGCTGAAGATCCTCGAGGGAACCGTGGCTTCGGTGCCGCCGCAGGGCGGGCGCAAGCACCCGCACCAGGAGTTCCTCACCATCGACACGACGAACATCCTGTTCATCTGCGGCGGGGCGTTCGCGGACCTCGACCGGGTGGTCGAGCGGCGCATCGGGCACAAGGGCGTGGGCTTCGGCGCGACGGTGTCGTCGAAGCACAACAAGGACACCGGTGACCTGTTCGAGCAGGTGCTGCCCGAGGACCTCGTTGACTACGGCTTGATCCCCGAGTTCATCGGCCGGCTGCCGGTGGCCTCGGTGATCCACCAGCTCACGCGCGACGACCTCGTCACGATCTTGACCGAGCCGCGCAACGCGTTGGTGAAGCAGTTCCAACGCTTCTTCCAGTTCGACGGCATCGAGCTGGTGTTCGCCGAGGACTCGCTGCAGGCGATAGCCGACAAGGCGCTCGATCGAGAGACCGGCGCGCGGGGCCTCCGGTCCATCCTCGAGGAGACCCTCCTCGACGTGCAGTTCGAACTGCCCTCACGGCGCGACGTGAAGAAGTGCGTGGTGACCAAGGAGACGATCGAGAAGGGCCTGAAGCCCACGCTGGTCACCGAGGCGGCGCCCGAAGAGGACGACGCCCAGCAGCGCGCCGAGTCCGCCTAGCCGGCTGCAGACCTTCGCCTGCCTGCGTCATCGGTGCCGATCCGTGCAGAGCACTGTCCCGGCACCTCTTCCTTGGCATGCTCGGTTTTCGCTCGGCTATGCGGACTCGGACACCGCCCGTCTACCCGCGTCCTGATGCGCAGGGGGGCGGGGGGTCCCCTCCTTGCCCGGGGTCCTCTCCCTTGCCCTGTACTCTCGCGCGCGTGCGGCTCCGACTGCTCGAGCGCGTGGGCAGCGCCCTCGGATTTTCCCCCGAGGGACGCTCCGTGAGGGTGTGGATTCGCGGCATGCCGGGGGGTGACGAGACCGAGGTCGTCGCCGGCACGATCACCGAGATTCGCGACGACGGAGCCGTTCTCTTTCTCCGCGAGCCCCACCGCGAACAGCGCTGGATTCTCGCCGTTCCGCAGGAGCCGGGATGGGGTCTTCAGGCCCTCTGGTTCAGCTTCATTGCGGTCGACGCGTTCGAGCTCGACGGCCGTCAGCCCCTCGGCCGATGGTTCATCAGGCTCGGCTCGCCGCCCTGATCGGCCGTTTTGGGCCGAATTTCACCCGCGAGAGGCGACCAAAAACCCGCAAATTGCGACATAAGAGTAGGCTCATCGAGGGGCGAGACGGGCGATTGATGGGTACGAGTCTCACAGTCTTGTCGCGTTTTGCGGTGCGAAGGGAAGCGCTGTGAGCCAGTTTCGGGGGATCGTGTGACAAGGAAGCGAGGATCGGTCGGCGACGCAAGGGCGTCGCGGATCGTGCCGGCCTCGCTGGTCCTCGCCCTCGCTCTCATCCTCGTTGTCTCGGCCTCGTCGGCGTCGGCCCAGTTGCGCGCGCTGACCGGCCCCACGGCAGCGGCGCCGCCGGTCACGGAGTCGGTGACGGAGGTCGTGCCGGCCGCGACCGAGACGCTGTCTGCGGCCGTGCCGGATCCGGCGCCGGTGGCCCCCGAGCCGGAGGTCGCCCCGGTCACTGAGGCAGTCGTCACGCCGGTGACCGAGGCGGTGTCCGAGGTCGCGCCGTCGACGTCGGCGCCGTCCGAGCCCGCCGCGTCAGCGCCGGCCGATGCCGAGCCGGTCGCACCTGCTGGCGATGCGACCTCCGCGCCCGCTCCTGAGGCCCCGGCCCCGGAGACGCTCGCGCCGACATCCTCCGACGAGCCCGGGCCGGCCGCGGCGGTGACCGAGCCGCTGGATGCAGTCGAGTCGGTGACTGAGCCGGTGACCGACGCCGTCGACTCGGTGACGGATCCGGTGACGGAGGCCGTCGACTCGACGGTGACCGATCTGGTCGAACCGGCGACACCGATAGCCGACGCCGTGGTCGAGGCGCTGTACCCCGTGGCCGACGAAGTGACGACCACGTCGCCGGTGGAGGTCGACGGTGACGGGGAAGTCGTCGCCCCGATCATCGGCGGTGGCACCGAGCCTGCGATCGAGGAACCGTCCCTCCCCGTCGAGGACATCGGCGAGACGGTGGCGCCGGTGGTCGACGAGGTGGTCGATCCGGTGACGCCGGTGGTCGAAGAGGTCGTGGATCCGGTCGTCCCCATAGTGGGCGGGGCGGTCCACCCGGTGGCGCCGGTGGTCGATGAGGTGATCGATCCGGTGACACCCGTGCTCGTCGAGGTGGTCGAGCCGGTGGCGCCGGTGGTCGATGAGGTGGTCGACCCGGTGACATCCGTGCTCGACGAGGTGGTCGAGCCGGTGGCGCCGGTAGTCGATGAGGTGGTCGACCCGGTGACATCCGTGCTCGACGAGGTGGTCGACCCGATGACACCCGTCGTCGACGAGACCGTCGCTCCGGTCACGCCGGTGGTCGATCAGGTTGTCGCTCCGGTGGTCCCGGTTGTCGACGAGGTTGTCGCTCCGGTGGTCCCGGGTGTCGAGGAGGTCGTCGCTCCGGTCGTGTCGGTGGTGGACGAGGTGTTCGATCCGGTGTCGCCGGTTGTGGTCGAGGTTGTCGCTCCGGTCGTTCCGGTGGTCGTCGAGGTGATCGCTCCGGTCGTGTCGGTCGTGGATGCGTTGCTCGATCCGGTGACGCCGGTTGTCGTCGAGGTTGTCGCCCCGGTCGTTTCGGTCGTGGACGCGGTGCTCGCTCCGGTCGCCTCGGTCGTTGCGCCGGTTGGCGGGTCGCTCCTCGATCCGGTTGCTCCCGTCGTCGGCGCCGTGCTCGCGCCGCTCGCTCCCGTCAGCCTCCCCACCCGGCTTCCCAGTCTTCCCATCGCCGAGACCTCCAGGGTTGCCGGCCGCTCCTCGACCCAGCCGTCCGATTCGCCGGCCGCACGTGAGCGGTCTCGCTCCGCCGCGTCGCAGTCCTCCGAAACCGACACCGCGGCCGTGGGCGTCGGGTCGCTTCCGTCGGCCGGCCCGCCCGCCGCGGGTGCGCCCGCCGCTTCCGATCTTCCGGCCCCCTACGCGGACCTCTCCGATGCGTCCGCTGGCGCTCTCGTAGCCGCTCAGCACATCGTCCTGGGGCCCACACAGGGGACCGGACGCGGCCTGCTGACCGGCTCCCACGCTCCCTGGACGACGGTCTTCCAGCTTCCGCTCTCCAGCGCCCCCTTCGCAGCAGCCTTCGCCTCGAGCGCCGCTGAGGCCTCCCCAGACGTCGCTCAGGCGCTCGGAGGCTCCTCGCCGGGCGCCGGGCAGCTCCCCGCCTCTGGCGGCGGCTCCGCGGCCGGCTCCGCCGCCGCGGGCATCGCCTCCAGCGCCCTCTTTGCTCTTCTCGTGTCGTTCGCGGCCTTCGCCCTGTGGCATCTAGCGCGCCTGTTGCTCACGCCCGCGCGCTGGCGGCCGCAGGCGTTCGTTGCCGTTCTCGAGCGGCCTGGCTAGCCCCAACGGGCTTCGACCAGGACTCCCCCGGCCGCGGGATGCGGTCGGGAAACGCTCGATTAGGAGAGAACGATGCAACGGACATACCACGTGCCTCTCGTGCGGGCCGGGCTGGTGGCCACAGTGGTCACCCTGCTCCTGCTCGCACTGCCGGGCACGAGCATCGCGGGCGGCGCGCCCAAGCCGACCCCCTCCGAGGCCACCGCGGGCCTGCTCCAGCTCGGAGCCGGCTACGGCGCGGCCAGTGAGGCCCCGCGAGTCCGAGCGGTGCAGCGCAAGCTGCGGTCGCTCGGCTGGCGCCCGGGACGCTTGGACGGGCTGTTCGGACCGCGCACCGAGGCAGCGGTCACCCGCTTCCAGATGGCCGCCGGTCTGGCGGCTGACGGGATCGTCGGGCCGCACACCCAGCGGGCCCTTCAGCGGGCCGTCAGGTACCCCCTGCACCGGGGCGCCGGCTACGCGGCCGGCGGCTCACCGCAGGTCAAGGCGCTGCAGCGCGAGCTGCGCCGCAAGGGCCTGACGCCCGGGCCGGTCGACGGCCTCTACGGGCCCCGCACCGAGGCAGCCGTGGCCCGGCTGCAGCAGAGGGCGGGACTGCCGGCAAAGGGCGTCGTGGACGCCAGGACCCGGCGTGCGCTCGACACCGCGGCGCTGCGCGAGCCGAGCCGGCGTGCGAGCCGCGGCGGACGGGCCGACGAGCCCAGCCGGCGGGCGGACCGCCGGAGTGCCCGGCCGGACCGCGCCGAGCGACGTGCGAGCCAGGGTCAGCGGGCCGGCGAGCCCAACCGGCGGGCGGACCGCCGGAGTGCCCGGCCGGACCGCGCCGAGCGGCCTGCGAGCCAAGGCGGGCAGGCCGACCAGCCCGGCCGGCGGGCAAGCCGTCCGGACACGCCAGGCGATCGTGCCGACAGGCGGGCAGACCGCCGCTCTGGCCTCGATCCCCTCCCAACCCCATCGCCAACCCAAACCCCAACCCCAATCGCCCTGACAAACCACGACCAAGCCGAGGACCAGACCGCCTGGCTCATTCTCGCCGCGCTCATGGCGCTCGTTCTCGGCGGAATTGCCGGTCTCCTCATCGGACGCATGCGCAGTGGACCCCAGCCTGCCCCTGCGGTCGCGCTGGCCCGCGGCGTCGTCGCCGAGGGGATGGCCAAGGCCGGCTCCGTCGGCCGCTTCCGCGGCCACGTGCACGCCCTGGTGCTCGGCCGCCAGGGGCTCCGGCGGACCCAGGAGGCCCGCTACCTGATCAGCGATCCCGACAAGGCCCTGCCCTTCTGGGTGGACCAGGACGAGATCGAGCGACTGGGCCGGGAGGAACCGGACCAGAGTCCGGCCCGAGCCGAGGACCATCCCGAAGCGGAGGCCGAGGCCGCGCCGGTGCAGCCGGACGCGGAATCGCCGAAGGAACAAGAAGCGGCGGCATCCCAGCCGACGCCGAACGAAAAGGAGGAACCCGCGGTGGCGCAGCCAGCGCATGTCCAGGATCGGCCACCGCACGAGGACGGGACCAAGAACGGGCATCTCCAGCCCGCACCTGCCGTGAACAGCGTGCAGGCGCTCGGCTACGTGAGCGTCGAGCAGAACGGAGACCCCGAGCTCGGGGACATGCGGGCCCAGGCAGAGGTGATCGACGCGCTGTGCCGCAGCCAGGGCTGGCGCCTCCTCGAGGTCGTCCGCGACGTCGACTCCGTCCGCGGCGGCAGCCTGCGGCGACCAGGGCTGGCCTACGCGGTCGAGAAGATCGCGCGGGGCGAGGCCTCGTGCCTCGTAGTGTCCCAGCTCAGCCGGCTCTCGAACTCGGCGGCGGACCTCAGCCGGGTCCTGGAGTCGCTGGCCCGCACCAACGCCCGGCTCGTGGTGGTGGACGTGGGCCTCGACACCGCCTCGGAGGCCGGGCGGATCGCCGCGACCAGCCTCCTGAAGGTGGGGGCGTGGGAGCGACAGCGGATGCTGGAGAGCACCCGGAAGGGCCTCGAGGCGGCCAGGGCAAAGCGGGCCGCGGCCGGCCAGCCGGCCGTGGAGGACGTCCCCGCCCTCAAGCAGCGCATCCTCGACATGCGCGAGGAGGGACTGACGCTCCAGGCCATCGCCGACCAGCTCAACGACGAGGGCGTGCCGACCATCCGCGGCGGCGCGCTGTGGCGGCCCTCGAGCGTCCAGGCCGCCCTCGGCTACCGAAGGCCACGCCGCAGGCGCGACCAGGGAGGGCACCCCATGTGATCCGTGCGTATACGCGCGCCGAGCCGGGTAGGTACCGGATTGTCTTGGCGGCGAGGCGATCGATGTGGCGTGCAGGCGGCGTGGCCGCCCTCGCCCTGCTGCTCGCAGCGGGGCCCGGGACGGCCGCCGCCCAGGAGGGCCCGCCCCAGCGCCCCGACACCCGCCCGGTCATGTTCGTGGGCAACAACTGGGAGGGCACCGCCGACATCGTCGACGCCCGGACCTTCGAGCGCCTGGCGCGCATCAACACGATCCCGGACAAGGAGGAGCGGCTCGCGGAGATCCAGCGCGATCCCGAGCGCCAGGCGTTCTTCCTGGCCATCCGGCAGGGTGTCGGCGAGGGCAACGACCAGTACACCGACGACATGTTCACGTCCCACGACGGCAAGTTCGTGTACGTGTCGCGGCCGAGCTTCGCCGACGTGGTCGGAATCAGCCTGGACACCGGGCAGATCGTGTGGCGCTTCCCGATGGAGGGGCAGCGCTCGGATCACATGGCGATCTCGCCCGACGGCCAGAGTCTCCTGGTGTCCGACTCGACGGCCAACAAGGTGCACCGCCTCGACGCCGCGACCGGCCGGAAGACCGGCGAGTTCCCCTCCGGCGACTCCCCGCACGAGAACAACTACTCCAAGGACGGGTCGCTGGTCTTCCATGCGAGCATCGGCCGGGTCTACACGCCCACCGACCAGGCGCTGATCCCGCCGCTCGAGCTGATCCGCGACACCACGAAGGGCGACCGCTGGTTCCAGGTCGTGGACGCGCACACGATGCAGGTGCTCGAGCGCGTCGACATGGGCCAGAAGCTCGAGGAGGCCGGCTATCCGGAGATGGAGTCGGCGGTGCGGCCGATGGCGCTGTCGCCGGACGAGAAGACCCTCTACGCCCAGATCTCCTTCCACCACGGGTTCATCGAGTACGACATGGAGCAGGACCGCGTCCTGCGCGTGGCCAACCTTCCGCTCAGCGAGGAGGCGCAGAACACGCCCCGTGAGCAGTATCTGCTCGACTCCGCGCACCACGGCCTCGCGATGAACCCCGAGGGGACGAAGCTCTGCGCGGCCGGGACGATGTCGGACTACGCGGCCATCGTGCGGCGCGACTCGTTCGCCCACACGATCCTCCCGATCGGCAAGAAGCCGTACTGGTCGACGAACGGGCTGGGCGGCACGCACTGCTGGCTGTCGGTCAGCGGCGACGACAAGGTCGTGATCATCAACTACGCGAGCGAGCAACAGGTGGCGCAGGTGCCCGTGGGCGACCATCCCCAGCGCGTGCGGCTCGGCGCCGTGCGCCACACGACCCTGGCGGGGCTGCCGACCGCCCCCGGGGCGCGCGACAACGCGCGCCCGCACATCCGCGTGCTGAGGCCGAGGCGCTGCCGCCACCGGCGCCTCCGCGCGAAGATCCAGATCTTCGACCAGTCGCCGCTCCGCTACGCGGCGGCGAGGGCGCCCAAGCGCTCGCGCAAGACGACGAGAAAGCGCTTCCGACTCACCGTGCCGCTGAAGAACCTGCGACCGGGCAAGCGCTACCGCATCCGGGTTCGCGCGAAGGACACGGCGGGGAACTTCTCCCGCAAGGTGGTCCGCTTCCGCCGCTGCCGTTAGACGCGGCGCCCGGGCTGGCAGACTTGGCGCTCAGATGAGCGACGACCGCCTGAAGCTGCTCCAGGAGCGCACCCGTTACGAGCCGGCCGAGGTGGAGTCGCGCGTGTTCGCGCGCTGGGAGGGCGCCGGGATCTTCCACCCGGACCCCGAGGGGACGGCCGAGGAGAACTACTCGATCGCGGTCCCCCCGCCGAACGTGACCGGCTCCCTCCACATGGGCCACGCCCTGAACGGCTCGATCCAGGACCTCTGCATCCGCGTGGCCCGGATGCGCGGCAGGCGCTCCAAGTGGATCTACGGGACCGACCACGCCGGGATCGCCACCCAGCGCCAGGTGGAGAAGGCGCTGGCCGAGGAGGGCATCACGAAGGAGGAGCTCGGCCGCGAGGCGTTCGTCGAGCGCGTCTGGGAGTGGCGGCGCGTGCACGGCGGCACGATCACCGAGCAGTTCCGCCGCCTGGGCGCCTCGCTCGATTACCACGATGAGCGCTTCACGATGGACGACGACTACGTCCGAGCCGTGACGCTCGTCTTCGTGCGCCTGTACGAGAAGGGCCTCATCTACCGCGACAACTACATCGTCAACTGGGATCCCGGCCTGCGCACGGCCATCTCGGACCTCGAGGTCGCGCAGCGCACGGTGGAGGACACGCTCTACTCGATCGACTACCCGCTCGAGTCGGGCTCGGGGGCGATCACCGTCGCGACGGTGCGCCCGGAGACCATGCTGGCCGACACCGGCATCGCCGTGAACCCCGAGGACGAGCGCTACTCCCGCCTGATCGGCGAGACGGCGATCCTGCCGCTCGTGGGCCGGCGGCTGCCGATCGTGGCCGACGAGCACGTGGACCCCGAGTTCGGCACCGGCGCGCTCAAGATCACCCCGGGCCACGACCCCGCGGACTTCGAGATCGGCCGCCGCCACCGGCTCGACGAGGTGGTGGTGATCGGGGAGGACGGCCGCCTGACCGACGCCGCCCCCGAGCGCTTCCGCGGCATGGAGGTGGACGAGGCCCGCGGGGCCGTGGTGGCGGCGCTGCGCGAGGAGGGCCTGATCTCTGGCACGCGGCCGTACGAGCACGACGTGCCGCACTCGCACCGCTCCGGCCGGCGCGTGGAGCCGCTCATCTCGCTCCAGTGGTTCTGCGACATGGAGGACCTCGCCCGGCCGGCGATCGAGGCCGTGCGCGACGGCCGCATCCGCTTCCATCCCGAGAGCTACGCGAAGGTCTATCTCGACTGGCTCGAGAACATCCGTCCCTGGACGCTGTCGCGCCAGCTCTGGTGGGGCCACCAGCTGCCGGTCTGGTACCGCGGGGAGGAGACGTACGTGGGGGTCGATCCGCCGTCGGGCGAAGGCTGGGAGCGCGACCCCGACGTGCTCGACACCTGGTTTTCGTCCGGCCTGTGGCCTTTCGCGACGCTGGGCTGGCCCGAGGACACTGCGCAGCTGCGCGCCTTCTACCCGACCGACGTGCTCTCGACGGCGCGGGACATCATCTTCCTCTGGGTCGCGCGCATGGTCATGTTCGGGATCGAGTTCACCGGCTCGATCCCGTTCACCGACGTGAACATCCACTCGGTGATCCAGGCGCCGGACGGACGGCGGATGTCGAAGTCGCTCGGCACCGGGATCGACCCGCTCGACCTGATCGAGCGCTACGGCGCCGACGCCCTGCGGTTCGGGCTGCTCGCCATGTCCTCCTCGCAGGACGTGAGGTTCAACGAGGGCAAGGTGCAGCAGGGCCGCGACCTCGCCAACAAGCTCTGGAATGCCTCGCGGCTGATCCTGCTGCGGGTGTCCGAGGTCGAGCCCGACCCGGGCGCGGCGCGCGAGCTCGAGGACCGCTGGATCGTGTCGCGGCTCGAGCGGCTGACGGAGCGGGTCGCGGAGCTCTACGACGGCTTCCGCTTCTCGCACGCGGCGCTCGATCTCTACGGCGCCTTCTGGTCCGAGCTGTGCGACTGGTACCTGGAGCTGGCCAAGCCGCGGCTGTACGCCGAGGACAACCGCGCGGTGTCCGGCGTCCTGCTGTGGGTGCTCGAGCGGACGCTGAAGCTGCTGCATCCGGTGATGCCGTTCGTGACCGAGGAGATCTGGTCGCTGATGCCGGGCGAAAGGGGGCTGCTCGCCGCCGCCGAGTGGCCCGCGGCGGACCCCCGGCGCTTCGACGAGGCGGTCGAGGCTGAGGTGGAGCGCCTGATCGAGGCGGTCACCTCGCTGCGCCGCTACCGCGACGAGGTGGGGGCGCGCGGGTCGGCGCCGGTGCGCGGCCGCCTGGCCGCCGAGGGCTACGGCGGGGTGCGCGACCATCTGGCGCGCCTGTCCCGCTTCGAGCTCGTGGAGGACGCGTCCGGAAACGGCGACGTGCTCGCCACGGTACCGATCCCCGGCGGCGGCGTGCAGGTGCTGCCGTCCGAGGCGTTCGACCCGGCGGAGGCCGAGAAGCGGATCGCCGCGAAGCGGGCCCAGCTGCGCGCCGAGGTGGAGCGCGCCGAGCGCAAGCTCGCCAACCAGAAGTTCGTGGAGCGAGCGCCCGCCGTGGTGGTGGAGGAGGAGCGCCGCAAGCTCGAGGAGTACCGCGAGGCGCTGCGCCGCTTGGGCGGCTGACGTTCAGCGCCCGCCGGACCCGGGCAAGCACCGCACATGCGGGTACGTGCCTTGTGCGCCGCACTTGTGTGCGCGACCGTCGCGCTCCCGGCGCAGGCGGTGGCCGATCATGGCATCGCCTCGGCCGTGCGGTCCTTCGGTGAGGCGCTTCCGTCCGGCTCGGACGGCCAGGCGGCGAGCGGCGCCCTCGTCTCCGAACTTCCCACCACGCCGGGCTCGCTCGAGCAGGTGGGTCACAGCCCCCTGCTGAACCGCGGCATGAACGCCGCTCTCGCGGTGAAGGGCGACTACGCGTACGTCGGCAACCGCACCGACGGCACCCATGTCAACCCGGGTGTCCTCGTGGTGGACGTCTCGGACCCGTCGAGCCCGCAGGTGGTGAACGAGATCGGTCCGCCGCTCGAGGGCAACCCCGGCGAGAGCTCCCGCGAGTTGCGCATCTGGCCGCAGCAGAACCTCCTGATGGTGCTGAACCACGGCTGCAGCGAGCTGATCCACCGCTGCGCCGGCGGCGCGGCGGTGCGCTCGACGATCCGCTTCTACGACATCTCCGGTGCGAACGCGGCAAGCCCGCAGCTCGTCTCGACGTTCTTACCCAGCCGCAGCCGCGCGCAGGTTCCGCACGAGTTCTTTCTGTGGGTCGATCCCGACGACCCCACCAGGGCGCTCATCTACTACACGAACCCGAGCCGGAGCGATCAGGAGCTGATCGTCACCGACATCTCGGGCGCCCGCGAGGGCCGCTTCACGGAGATCGACGAGTTCAAGGTCGACCTGCCGGAGAACGGGATGGACAACCGGCTGCACTCGCTCGGCATCTCGAACGACGGCACGCGCGGCTACCTGGCCTACCTCGGCGGTGGATTCATGGTGGTCGACACGAGCGACTTCGCCGCGGGCGCGTCGAACCCGGAGGTGCGCCTGGTCACGCCCGTCGAGCGGCGTGTCTTCTGGACGGATCCCGGCGCCCACAGCGCGGTCAAGCTGTTCGGGCGGCCGTTCGCCCTCACCACCGACGAGGTGTACGGGAAACTCGGCGGAGCGCTGCCCGACCACGGCTGCCCGTGGGGCTGGGCGCGGACGATCGACATCGCGAACGAGCGGCGGCCGCGGGTGGTCGGCGAGTACCGCGTGGCGCCCCACAACTTCCCCGGCTACTGCGACGAGGCGCCGCCGGACCAGGAGAACCTGTCGAGCCAGAGCGCACACAACCCGACGCTCACGCCGAACCTCGCTCTGATCACGTGGCACTCGCGTGGTTTCCAGCTGATCTCGATCGAGGATCCGCGCCGGCCGCGGAGGGTCGCCGAGTTCATGCCGCAGCCGCTGGCCGCGGTCCAGACCGAGGACCCGGCGCTGAGCTCAGGCCGCGACAAGGTCGTCATGTGGAGCTATCCGATCGTCCAGGATGGGCTGATCTACCTCGTGGACATCCGCAACGGGCTGTACATCCTGCGCTACCGCGGACCATGCGAAGAGGAGCTCCGCGACGTGGGCTTCCTGGAGGGCAACTCGAACCTGGGCGACGCGCTGCGCTTCGAGAAGTCCGCCACGCAACGGTCGTATGCCGGCGGCTGCGCTAGCGGGAACGCGGCGCCCGAGGCGGCGTCGGACACTGGGGTGCGCTCCGCCTCGGCCGCCCCGCCTGCTTTCCCGAGCCTCGAGTTCGGCGCCGCCGAACTGCGGCGGGACTAGGGACCGCGGCGAGCGACCGCTCCGGCGCTGCCAGACTTGCGCCGGTGACCTTTCGCCAGGCCGAGGAGTACCTGCTCTCGCTCGAGCTGTTCGGAATGCGGTTCGGGCTGGACCGCATGCACCGGCTCATGACGGTGCTCGGTTTGCCGCAGCGGCGCTTCGCTTCGATCCACGTGGTCGGCACGAACGGGAAGTCGTCGACCGTGCGCTTCTGCGCCGCGATCCTCGAGCGGCACGGGCTCCGGACAGGCACGTACACGTCGCCGCACCTGGGCTCGTTCCGCGAGCGCATCGAGGTGGGGGAGGAGCCGGTGTCCGAGGCCGACTTCGCCGCGGCGGTGGCCCGCGCCGCCCAGGCGGCCGAGCTGGTCAACCGCACGGCCGAGCCGGATGACCAGGTCACCCAGTTCGAGGCCTTGACGGCGGCCGCGTACCACGAGCTCGGGCGACGCGGGGTGGAGGTGGCGGTGATCGAGGCCGGGCTGGGCGGCCGCTTCGACGCGACGAACGTGATCCCCTCGAAGGTGCAGGTGCTCACGTCGGTGGGCCTGGAGCACACCCGCTGGCTGGGGCCGACGCTGAAGGACATCGCCGAGGAGAAGCTCGCGGTGGTGAGGGACCACGGGACGCTGGTCGTCGGGCCGCTGGACGAGGAATCGCGCGCGGTGGCGGAACGCACGGCACGGAGCCGGAGCGCCACGCTCGTGGCGGTCGGGCCGGCGGAAGGGGGCCGCTTCGCGGAAGGGGGCGGCGTCGCGGAAGGGGGGCGCGTCGCGCAAGGGGGGCGCGTCCCGGGAGGCGGTCACTTCGCGCCTTCGGACGTCGGCCTCGCGCTGCGCGCCCGTGGCCGCTTCCAGCGCGGCAACTTCGCGATCGCGGCCGCCGCCGCCGAGGCCTTCCTCGGCCGCCCGCTGGACCGCGCCGCTGTCGAGGCCGCGGCGCATGAGACCACGATTCCAGGGCGCGTAGAGATCGTCGCCCGCGACCCGCTCACCGTCTACGACGGCGCCCACAACCCCGCCGGGGCCCATGCCCTCGCGGAGTCCCTCGAGGACGTGCTCGGCGACCGCCGCCCCCGCGTGGCCGTGATCGGCGTCCTCGAGGACAAGGACGCGGCGGCCATGCTGGCCGAACTGCTCCCGCACGTCGACCACGCGGTCTACACGCGCTCGCAGAACCCGCGCTCGCTGTCCCCCGCGACGCTGGTGAGCCTCGCCGAGAAGCTCGGCGGACCGCCGGCCGAGACCGTGGCCGACGCCCGGGCGGCCGTCGACCGCGCGCGCGCCCTCGCCGGCCCGGGCGGCGCCGTGCTCGCCACGGGGTCGATCTACCTGATCGCGGACCTCGTGCGCCAGGCCGC
The DNA here is from genome assembly GCA_035947555.1 of Thermoleophilaceae bacterium. Taxonomy (GTDB): domain Bacteria; phylum Actinomycetota; class Thermoleophilia; order Solirubrobacterales; family Thermoleophilaceae; genus JACVRW01. The sequence goes on from DASZJZ010000334.1 coordinate 24,782, forward strand.
CGGCAGCCGCGCCTCGATGCTCTAGTCGTACGGGTCCTCGGCCCGGTTGTCGCCCGGGATGCGCCGGACCGAGCCCCAGCCGTACTTGGTCCACGCCACGAGCAGCAGGCCGCCGGTGAGGGAGCCGAGCGTGTCCGCGATCAGGTCGCCGACCGTGTCGTCGTTGCCCATCGAGAGGTTGGACCCGAAGATCTCGTCGGATCCCCACTCGAAGATCTCCCAGACGCCGCCGATCGCCACTCCCAGCGAGAAGGTGACCGTGAAGATGCCCGCGTAGTGGCGCGGCACGAAGTCCTCTCGCATGTCCGGCAGCACCTCGATCCGGGCCAGGGCGATGTAGGCCACCTGGCAGCACAGCATCGGCACGATGAAGTGGACGACGTTGTCGTAGGGCTTCCACGCGTCGTACAGGTTCAGGGCCTCGCCCCAGCCCGTGAAGATCATCGCGATGGTGAAGCCCAGGTCGTAGAGGCGGGGGAGGTCGATCGCGCGGGCCACCAGCAGCGCGATGGCGGCCACGAGCAGGTTTCCGGCGCCCTTGAGCTCGCCCAGCGCGAGGAAGACGACGATTCCGACGAAGAACGTGGCGCGCAGCAGGTCGATCGGGTCGCGGACCACGCGGCCCCAGTCCCCCATGAAGACGGTCCTGGCCTCCATGGCGAGTGCTTACCCGCGCGGGCCTGCCAGGATTCCCGCTCCATGGACGGCGACGGCCCTCGCTTCGGCTCGATGATCGCCCTGGTCGCGATCGTGGTGGCCACCGTGATCCTGGTGTTCTTTGGGATCGGCTACGCGCTGGGGCGACTGTTCCTGTAGGAGGGCCGGTCGCCGCCAGCGTTTACGGCGGGCCCTGCCAGTACACTCGGCCCCTCCTATGGGAGCGCTGGCCGTCTTCGGCATCGAGAACGACGGGCTGAACCTCGCGGTCAACCTGCTCATCCTCTTCCTGGTGGTGATCTGGCTGGCGCTGGTGTACTGGACGTACGCCGACGCCCGGCGCCGCATCGCCGATCCGCTGCTGGTCGGATGCGCCACCGCCGCGTCGCTGTTCCCCTTCGTCGGGACGATCGTCTACCTGATCGTGCGCCCGCCCGAGTACCTCGAGGACGTCCGGGAGCGGGAGCTCGAGATCGCGGCCGCCGAGGCGCGGCTGGCGAACCTCGAGCACATCCACTGCCAGTACTGCGGGTTCGAGGTGGAGAAGGCCTTCCTGCGCTGCCCGAGCTGCCTGCGTCGGCTCAAGGAGCCCTGCGGGGTGTGCGGGAAGCCGCTCGACCCGCGCTGGAAGATCTGCCCGTACTGCGAGGCCGAGGTCGGCCAGATCCCCGCTGAGGCGCGCCGGCAGCGCACCCGGCGGGCGGCCGCGGCGGCCGGCCCAGCCCGCCAGGGACCGCCCCGCACCGCGGCACCCCGGGC
>DASZJZ010000335.1:0-4337 GCA_035947555.1 Thermoleophilaceae bacterium
CCTCCGCCGGCGTCATGTCCTGCCGGCCCGAGAGCGTCATCCTCGTCACCAGCTCGCGGTCGTCCGGGAACAGTCCGGCCTCCGGCAGCCGGCGGAGCAGCTCCCGCCATCCCTCCCCCTGTGCGTACGCCCGCTCCAGCAGCGGCCGGGCCTCCTGCTCGCGTCCGTTCGCCGCCAGCGCCACGCCGTGCCAGAAAGCCAGCTCGGCGCTGTCCGGCTGCTCGGCGTGCGCAGCGGCGTATTCGCCCAGGGCTGCCTCCACGTCGCCCGTCGCGGCCAGCTCGTCCCCGACGTCCACGCGCTCGTATGCGCGCCTCAGCCCCAGCAGGCGGCGCAGCTCGGTGACCGGGTCGGGGTGGTCGTCCACCCGCAGGTCGAAGATGCGGTCCTCGGTGGGCCTCCCGCTCGCCTTGGGCGCCACCACGAGCAGGGCGGCGGACTGGCGCCCGCGCAGGTCGCCGCCCTCGAGCTCGGCCGCCTCGAGCGCTACCAGCAGGCGCTCGGCGAGGTCGCCGGGAGCGGCCCGGAAGGCCGCCACCATCGCGTCGGGGACAGTGGCGCGCTCCATGATGTTCGCCTGCGCGGAGACCCCGTCCGCGATGCGGTGACCCGCCTCCCGGATGCAGCGGGCGCCCGTGTGCGTGGCCACCCGCCCGTGCCGGTCGATGAACGCCACCTGGCGCACGCGCTCCTGCCGGTCGTCGGCCAGCAGCCGATGGAGGGCCTCCGGCGCCGAGGCGCCGCCGCGCATGAGGTCGAGCCCCCGCTGCCCGTATGCGGGCTCGGCGACCGACTGCGTCGCCACCGCTCCGACGCCCGCCTCGGCCCAGCTGACGAGCGAGCCGACCCCGAAGTAGTGCGACTGCACGGCGACACCGAGCTCACCGGAGCGCTCGTCGCGCGCGACGATGGAATAGGTCACGGCGCGATCGTAGCCGCGCGGCGCCGCCGACTCAGCCCCGACCGGCGCGTCAGCGGACGCGGGAGCGCCCGTGCGTAGCTACTCGCCGGCCGGCTCGACCGAGATGACGCGGCCGCGGCGGCCGGTCGAGAACTGCACGGTTCCCGGGCGCGTGGCGAAGATCGTGTCGTCGCGGCCGAGGCCGACGCCCTCGCCCGGCTTGAACTTGGTTCCGCGCTGCCGCACGATGATCTCGCCGCCGCTGACGGCCTGGCCCGCGAACACCTTGACTCCGAGGCGCTTGGCGTTCGAGTCGCGGCCGTTCCGGCTCGATCCGAGTCCCTTCTTATGAGCCATCCCGGTCCTCCTCCTGCTTCTTCGCCGAGCGCTTTCCGGAGCTCACCTTGATCCCGGAGATCGCCAGCCGGGTGAGGTCCTGGCGGTGGCCGTAGCGCCGCTTGTAGCCCTTCTTCGGCTTGAACTTCAGCCCGTGGATCTTGTTGCCGCGCTCGTGGCCGGTGACGGTGGCGCTCACCGTGACCCGGCCGAGCTCGCCCGGTTCGAGCACGGACTTGTCGCCGTCTGCGTAGAGCAGCGGCTGGAGCTCGACCTTGTCGCCCTCGTCCGCGCGCATGCGGTCGACGACGATCGAGTCGCCCTCCTCGACGCGGTACTGCTTACCGCCCACTTTCACGATCGCGTAGCTCATCGGAACCGACGGGCGAGTCTAGCGACTCTCCTGGCCCCCGCCGGACGCCGCAAGAGCGGGCTCGGGGGTCGCGGAGCGGCGCGGTGAGGCCTGCGCGATCAGGAGCCCTACGGCCACAAGGGCGGCGCCGCCAAGGGCCCGGGTCGTGATCGACTCCGAGTAGAGCGCCGCGCCGAAGACGAGCGCCCCGAACGGCAGCAGCATGGCCAGGAACGACGTGGCCTGCGCGCTGATGTGCCGGAGCAGCACTGTGAGCCCCACGAACGGCACCGCCGAGCCGATCACCGCCAGGTAGGCGATCGATCCCAGCGACTCGGCCGTCCACGCCGCATCGCCCCAGCTCTCGCCGATCGCCGAGGCCACCAGCAGCAGCGCGCCCCCGCCCAGCATTCCCCAGCCGTTCAGCGCGACCGCGTCGAGCTCGCCGGCCCGCAGCTTCAGCGAGATGTTCCCGACCGAGGCCCCGAGCGGCGCCACCGCCAGCGCCGCCGCGCCCGCCAGCGCCAGCTCGGGATCGCCGCTGTCGGCGCTCTCGGCGAACGCCAGGGCGAGGCCGCCGATGGCCACCAGGATGCCCACCACGAGCCGGACGCGGAGCGGCTGGTCAGGCAGCAACACCGCCCCGAGGAACGCGGTGTAGAGCGGCAGCACGCCGAAGATCACCGCGGCCAGGCCCGACGGAATGTGCTGCTCGCCCCAGTAGACGAGCCCGTACGCCAGCGCGAACGGCATGAGTGCGAGGATCCCCGCGAGACGCGCGTCGGTCCGCAGCGAACGTCCGCGAACCGCCGCGAAGCCGAGCAGCAGCAGCCCCGCCGCGGCGAACCGGATGCCAGCGCCGAGCAATGGCGGACAGTCCTCCAGGCCGATCTTGATGGCGACCCAGGTGCTCGACCATATGATTACGAGCGTGAGGTAGAGGCCTATGACGGCGGCACGCGACACGCGACCAGGGTGGCAGAGCGAGGCATGAACGAGAGCGACAAGCCAGGCGCCACCGAGCTCAAGGAGCTGATGGGGCGGGTGATCGAGTCGGACGCCGCCGAGGCGTTCGGGCGGTTCATGGCCCGCCACATGGCCCTCGGCGACATGGCCCCCAACGCGGACGACGCCGTACTCGAGGGCATCGAGGAGTCGCCGGACGGAGGGGCCGCGATGGCCGAGGCGCACCTCCGGGGCCTGCCGGAGCCCGCGCGCGAGGAGCTGCTCGAGCGAGCCGCCGAGGAGAGCGGTCGCCGGTTGCACGCCGCGGCTTTCACGCTGCTTGCGGCGGTCGGCGCGGCGCGTTTGCCCGTGGAGGTGACGCCGGAGATGGTGGCCGTGGCGGCGATCACCGAGCTCGGTGACTCCTCTCCCGGCGCGAAGCGGCCCTGACTAGTCGTCGGTGAGCGCGGCGATCCGCTCGGCGAGGTCGGCGGCGCTGCCCCCGCTCTCGAACCAGGCGGTCTCGATGCTGCGGGCCAGGGCGTCCGGCGTGGGGGAGCGCAGGACCGTGTCCGCGGCGAGGTCGAGCCCGAAGACGGCGTTCAGAACCTGGATGAGCTCGAGCGCGTGCGGCTCGCGCGCCCCGACGGCGAGGAAGCTGACGTGCGGGGCCGGCGCGGAGCGACCGGTGGCCGACCCCATCATGTCGGCCACGAGGCCGCTGAGCGATTCGTGGATCGTGCCGAGCAGGGCGGCACGGGAATCGGTGGACATGGGTGCGTTGTCGGCCGAGCGCGCCGCCGGGCTGAGCGACGCCCCGAAAACCTGGCCCACCCGCGCGGTAGCCTGCGCGGCGATGCCCGAGCTGATCGAGTCGCCGGTGCGCGTCGAGGCGGCCGGTGAGCCGCCCAAGCTGATCGACGAGTTCGCCGGCCGGGCCAGCAATTCGGAGGAGCGCGTGAGCGTCGCGCGGATGCGCTCGCCCGCCGGTTGGAGCGAGCCCGGCCAGCGGCCGGACTTCGACGAGTACACGGTGGTCCTCTCGGGGTCGCTTCGTGTGGAGAGCGACGACGGCACGCTCGACGTCCCCGCCGGTCAGGGCGTGCTGGCGCGCGCCGGCGAGTGGGTGCGCTACTCCACTCCCCAGGGCGCCGAGTACATCGCCGTCTGCCTGCCGGCCTTTTCGCCGGAGACGGTGCATCGGGACGCATGAAGCGGGCCGCGCCCGGCCGTGAGCCAGACGCTCGGGCCGGACTGGGGCCTCCACCTGTACGACATGAACCTCGCGCTGGGCGACCTCGTCGAGGTGGCGCGGCGCCAGGCGACGTCCTACCGGCGCTAACTGGCGGACTCCGCCTTCTTGCGCCGCCCGCGCCCGCCGCGGCGACCGCGGCGCCGCCGGCGCCCGTCGCCTGACGCCTCCGACGAGGAGTCGGCCGAGGACCCCGCGAGCACGCCTTCGGGCGGGTCCACCAGCGAGGCCTGCGCCGCGCTGCGGCCCACCTTCTCGATCCGCACCAGGGTCCGCTCGCCCACCAGCGACGCCGCGCCGAACACCGAGATCACGTAGCCGTCGAGCTTCGCGACCGCGTCGTCGTCGTTGTACATGTGCGGCTCCTCGATGTGGACGAGCACCTCCTCGCCCTCGCGGAACGGGAGCGCGCGCTCCTCCACCTCGTCGCGGCTGCCCTCGAGCACCACCTCGAAGTGGTCGATCGGCAGCGCCTCGGTGCCCTCGAAGTGGAAGTGGCGGCCGGTCTCCTGCTCGATCTCGACGATCGGGCCCGGCACGCCGTGGCCGCC
>DASZJZ010000336.1:0-21631 GCA_035947555.1 Thermoleophilaceae bacterium
GCTCCGAGCCCTCGTCGGGCTCGCCCCGGACCCGACGCTCGTCGTCGACCCCGGCTACACCATCGTGGCCCTCAACGAGCAAGCCGCGGAGCTGTTCGGCCACCGGCTCGAGACACTGCGCGGCCGGCCCGTCGAAGACGTCCTCACGCTCCCCGCCGGCACCGGCCCGCCGGTCGAATGCGCCGGTCGGGCGAAGGACGGCCAGGAGCTCCCGGTCGAGGCCACCCTCGGGCCCGCCCCGGGCGGCCACACGGTCGTCGCCCTCCGCGCCCTCCGCCGGCGCAAGCGCGACGAGGCCGCCCTACGCGAGGCCGGTCAGCGCTTCCAGCGCGTCTTCGCGGACGGCCCAGTGGCGATGGCCCTAGTAGGCGACGACTATCGCTTCGCCGAGGTCAACGAAGCGTTCTGCCGCCTCACGGGCTACGACGCAGACGAGCTCGCCGAGCTCAGCTTCACGGACATCACCCACCCGGCCGACCGGGACGTGGACCTGCGTCTCGCGCGCGACGTCTTCGGCGGCGAGATCCAGGGCTACACCCTCGACAAGCGCTACGTCCGCAAGGACGGCGAGGTCATCTGGATCTCGTTGACGGTCTCGGTCATCCGCGACGACGACGGCCGGCCGCTGAAGGGCATGGGCCTCGTCCAGGACATCACCGAGCGCCGGCGCGCGCTGGAGAGCGCCCGCACCGAGCTCGGCCGGCTTGGTCGCGACCGCGACCGCATCCTCGAGCTCGCCGGCGAGGGCATCTACCACGCCGACGAGCGCGGCCGCATCACGTTCGCCAACCCGGCCGCGGCCGAGCTCCTCGGCTGGCCCCAGGACGAGCTGATCGGCAAGCCCGCCCACGAGCTGCTCCACCACACGCGGCCCGATGGCAGGCACTACCCGCGCGAGCGCTGTCCCATCCACGGGCCGGAAGCCGCCGAGGAGCCGCTCGAGAGCGCGATCGACGACGTCTTCTGGCGCCGCGACGGCAGCAGGTTCCCGGTCCACTGGCGCAGCACGCCCGTGCCGGGTCCCGGCGGCGCGGTGGTCGTGTTCTCCGACCTGAGCGGCCGTGTGAGCATGGAGCGGGCCATGCAGGCAGCGGGGGAGCGCGCCGCGCGCGAGCGGCTGCAGGCGGCCGAGGCGGAGCGAGCGCGGTGGGCGCGCGAGCTGCACGACGAGACGATGCAGGGCCTCGCCGCCTTGCACGTGCTGCTGTCGCCGCCGAGCGGTGGCGCGACCCTGGAGGAGATGGCCGGGCGCATCCGCGTCGCGCAGGAGCAGATCGAGAACGAGATGGAGAAACTGCGCGGGCTGATCTCCGAGCTGCGGCCCGCCGCGCTCGACCAGCTCGGTCTCGAGGCATCCGTGCGGGACCTCGCCGAGCGTACGGAGGCGATCTACGGGCTCGACGTCGAGACCCGGTTCGACCTGGGTGGGGGCGACGGCGCGCCGCGCCGGCTCGCCTCGGAGGTGGAGACGGCGGCGTACCGGATCGTGCAGGAGTGTCTCAGCAACGCCGCCCGGCACGCCGACGCGACTCGGGTCGAGGTGGAGCTCACGCAGCGAAACGGTTCGCTCAGCGTGCGAGTCGGCGACGACGGCAACGGGTTCGATCCCGGCAGCGAGTCGGCCGGCTACGGGCTGCGCGGGATGCGCGAGCGCGTGGACCTGCTGGACGGAAGCCTCACCGTCGAGAGCGAGCGAAGCCGCGGCACGGAGGTCAGCGCGGCGCTGCCGCTGATCTGACTAGGCCGGCACCTCGGCCGGCTCGATCAGCCCGCGCTCGATCACGTAATCCACGAGGTCCGACCGGCTCGAGCGGCCGAGCTTCCGCTGGATCCGCGCCCGGTGGCTTTCGACGGTGCGGATGCTCAGGTACAGCCGCTCCGCCATCTCGCGGTTCGTGTGGCCGCGGGCGATCAGGCGTAGCACTTCGACTTCGCGCTCCGTCAGCTCAGGCGCCGAGCGCTTGGCCGCCGCCACGTCCGCCGCGAGGCGCGCGCCGAGCCGCGGCTCCAGGTAGGTGCTGCCCTCGGCGGCCATGCTGATCGCGCGGAGCAGCTGCTTGCCGGCCGCCTCCTTCGGCACGTAGCCCGCGGCGCCGAGCCTCATCGCCTCGCCGGCGAAGCTCGGGTCCTGCTGGGCCGTCAGCACGACCACCCGGGTCTCGGGTGAGACCTCGTGCAGGCGCGGGATCGCGCCGAGCCCCGCTTCTCCCGGCATCAGTAGATCGAGCACGAGCACGTCGGGGCGGTGGCGCTCCACCGCTTCCACGGCGCCGGGCACGTCGCCGGCCTCGGCCACAACCTCGATGCCGGGCTCGGAGTCGAGCAGGAGGCGCAGGCCGTTGCGGACGACCACGTGGTCGTCGGCAAGGACCACCGTGAGGGGCCGGCCGCCGGGCATCGCGCGCGGGATTGTGGCACGGCGGCCAGCGCCAACGCCGCCGCCTCCGTACTTTCTACGCAACGCCGCTAGGTACCAGCCGCCGGAATCAAGCTGCGGTCTCGCACGCTTGTGAGGCCGCGCGGCCGTCTCGATAGTTCCGCCGGTGCCGGAAGCCGCCCTCGCTCCCGTAGCCGCTGAGCACGGCGATGCGGCCCTCGCCCGGCTATGCGGGCCGGCCGTCTCCACCCCCTCGACCTCCTTCACGCAGGACGAGCTTCTGCCCCTGCTCGGCCTGCCCGCCGACCCCTTCGCGGAGTCGATCTTCGCCCGTTCCGGTGTGCAGAAGCGCCACCTTGAGCTGGACCCGGAGACGCTCGCGACGAGCCTCCAGGGCCGCACCGAGGCGACCGAGGAGCAGCTCCTCCGGCTCGCCCTCGAGGCCACGAGCCGGCTCGCGTTCGAGCCCGAGGAGATCGGCCTCGTCCTCACGGCCACCTACTACTCGCTCGGCGGGCCGACGCTCGCGCACCGGCTCGTCGACGAGCTCCGCTCATCGAGGCCGTTCAGCGCGGGCTCGGGCTCGCCGACGAGCAGGTCGCGCCGAGCTTCCGGATGCTGTCGGAGTTCGGGAACGTCGGCACGCCGGCGAGCCTGTTCGTGCTCGCCGAGACGGTCGAGGAGCGCCGTCCCTCGCCCGGCGACATCGGGCTGATGATCGCGATCGGCCCGGGCGTGACGGTCGGATTGATGCTGCTGGCTTGGCGATGAGAGCAACCCAAGAGGAGGTAGTCGCATGCAGGTGATCGGCGCAGGCTTCGGACGCACGGGGACGATGTCCCTGAAGGCGGCGCTCGAGCGGCTCGGCTTCGGGCCGTGCTTCCACATGATCGACCTGATCCGGGATCCCACTCCGCTCCCCTACTGGCAGGCCGCGGCGGACGGCGAGAAGGTCGACTGGACCGAGGCGCTCGACGGCTGGGAGTCCACGATCGATTGGCCCGGCTGCACCTTCTGGGAGGAGATGGCCGAGATCTGGCCGGACGCCCCGGTTCTGCTGAGCGTGCGCGACCCCGAGGCCTGGTACCGCAGCACGTACAACAGCATCCACGAGGCGAAGGAGATGGCGCTGCGCGGCGAGCTCCAGGGCAACACCGAGGAGCCCCCGGACCCCGCCGTGATGCAGATGATCAACGGCCTGATCTGGAACGGCACCTTCAAGGGCCGCTTCACCGACAAGGACTTCGCGCTCGAGGTGTTCCGGCGCCACAACGAGGACGTGAAGAGCAAGGTCCCGGCCGACCGCCTGCTGGTCTACGAGATCAAGCAGGGGTGGGGACCGCTGTGCGACTTCCTCGGCGTCGAGGTGCCTGACGAGCCGATGCCGCACCTGAACGACACGGAGTCCTTCCGCAACATGTTCGGGATGCCCGCGCTGGCCGCCTGAGGGCGGATACAACTCCCGGGTGCTCGGCGACGACCTGGGGGAGCTGCTCGGCCCGCGCATCCCGCGCGACCACAGCCGCCAGGTCGTCGCGGACGACTACGCGGGGCGCTACCTGAGCCGGGACGACCGGCCGGAGGCGCCCCGCGTGATGGATCTGGGCTGCGGGACGGGCGACTCCGTCGACCTCTTCCGTGGCCTCGACCCCGCCGTGCGTTGGGTGGGCGTGGACCTCGAGCGCTCGCCGGAGGTGGACGAGCGCGTACGCGACGACGCCGAGTTCGTGACCTTCGACGGGGTCAGCCTCCCTTTCGACGACCACAGCTTCGGCCTCGTGTACTGCAAGCAGGTGCTGGAGCACGTGCGCCACCCGGACGCGCTCGTCAAGGAGGTCGCGCGCGTGCTCGCCCCGCGCGGCTGGTTCGCCGGCTCGACCTCCCAGCTCGAGGCCTTCCACTCGCGCAGCACGTTCAACCACACCCCCTACGGGCTCACGCTGATGATCGAGGACGCCGGCCTCGAAGTCGTGGAGCTGCGGCCCGTTATCGACGGGCTCACGCTCGTCGCGTGGCGCACTCTCGGCCTGCCGCGCTTCTTCTACCGCTGGTGGGGGCCGCGCGAGTCCCCGCTGAATCGCATCGTTGAGCTCGCGGGGCGGGCGCGGCGACTAGACGCCCGGACGCGCAACCAGATCAAGTTGACGCTATGTGGGCAATTCGCGTGGCTCGCGCGCTCAGGCCTCTGAGTACTCCCCGAACTCCTCACGCATCACGCCGCACACCTCGCCCAAGGTGGCGTGAGCGGCCAGCGCGGCCCGCATCGGCAACAGCAGGTTCTCGCTCCCCGAGCAGGCCCCCCGCAGCTCCTCCAGCCGGGCCTGCACCGCCTCCCCGTCGCGCTCCGACTTGAAGGCCCGAAGCCGCTCCACCTGCTGGCGCTCGGACTCCGGATCCACCCGCAGCGTCTCCACCTCGTCCACCGCCTCGGTCACGTACTCGTTCACGCCGACCACGATGTCCTGCTTCTGCTTGTAGCGCTGCTCGTAGCCCCAGGCCGACTCCTCCACCTCGGCCCGTATGAACGGGATGCACTGCACCGAGCCGCCCATCTCGTCGATCTTGTCGATCAGCGCCTGGGCGGCGTCCTCGATCTCGTCCGTCAAGGCCTCGACGAAGTAGGAGCCGGCGAACGGGTCGGCGGTGTCGGCGGCGCCCGACTCGTGGGCGAGGATCTGCTGCGTGCGCAGCGCGATCCGCGCCGCCCGCTCGGTGGGCAGCGCCAGCGCCTCGTCGAACCCGTTCGTGTGCAGCGACTGCGTGCCGCCGCACACCGCCGCCAGCCCCTGCAGCGCCACCCGCACGATGTTGTTCTCGGGCTGCTGCGCGGCGAGCGTCACGCCGCCCGTCTGGGTGTGGAAGCGGAGCTTCATCGAGCGCTCGTCGCGCGCCCCGAAGCGCTCGCGCATGATCCGCGCCCACATCCGCCGCGCGGCGCGGAACTTCGCCACCTCCTGGAACACGTTGTTGTGCCCGTTGAAGAAGAAGGCCAGTCGGGGGGCGAACTCGTCCACCTCGAGACCGGCGTCGATGGCCGCCTGCACATAGGCGATCGCATTGGCGAGCGTGAAGCCCACCTCCTGCACCGCCGAGCAGCCCTTCTCGCGCATGTGGTAGCCGGAGATCGAGATCGTGTTCCACTTGGGCACGCGCTCGCGGCAGTAGGCGAACAGGTCGGTGGTCAGGCGCATCGCCGGCTCGGGCGGATAGATGAAGTTCCCGCGCGCGATGTACTCCTTGAGGATGTCGTTCTGCGTGGTGCCGCGCAGCTGGTGCGACTCGACGCCCTGCTCGTCGCCCACCAGCTCGTAGAGGAGCAGCAGCACGGCGGCGGGCGCGTTGATCGTCATCGACGTGGAGACCTCGCCGAGCGGGATCTGGTCGAACACCCGGCGCATGTCATCGATCGTGTCGATGGCCACGCCGGTGCGGCCGACCTCGCCCATGCAGAGGGGGTCGTCCGAGTCGCGGCCGAGCTGGGTGGGGAGGTCGAAGGCCATCGACAGCCCGGTGGAGCCGTGCTCGATCAAGTAGCGGAAGCGCTGGTTGGTCTCGGCGGCGGTGGCGTAGCCGGCGTACTGGCGCATCGTCCACTTGCGGCCGCGGTACATGTCGGGGTGGATCCCGCGGGTGAAGGGGTAGCCCCCCGGCTCGCCGAGCCGCTCCTCGAGGCCCGGCTTCACGTCCTGCTCGGTGTAGACGTGCTCGACCTCGATACCGGAGTCCGTGAAGCGTCGCGGATCGTCGGGGCCGACTACCGGAGCGATGCTCGGTCTATGGTCAGGAGTGGTGGCCATCGACAGGAAAGGATACGGTCGGGCGGTCCAGCTGCTGCTGGCGATGGTGCTCCTGATGTGGGCGCTCGAGGTGGTGGACGCGGCGGTCGACCACCGGCTCGACCGGCTAGGCATCGAGCCCCGCGAGGTGGACGGCCTCGACGGCGTGGCGGCGGCGCCGTTCCTGCACGTCGGCTTCGGGCACCTGCTCGCGAACACGGTGCCGTTCGTGGCGATGGGACTGGTGATCGCGCTCGAGGGGATGTGGCGGCTGGCCGGGGTCACAGCGATCGTGGCGGTGGTGAGCGGGCTCGGCACCTGGCTGATCGCGCCGGCCGACACGATCCACCTGGGCGCCAGCGGCGTCGTGTTCGGCTACGCCACCTACCTGATCGCCCGCGGGCTGTTCAACCGCCGTCCGCTCGAGATCCTGATCGGCGTGGTGGTGGGGGTGTTGTGGGGCGGCGCGCTGATGGCCGGGCTCGAGCCGCAGCGCGGCATCTCATGGCAGGGCCACCTGTTCGGGGCCATCGGCGGCGTGGTGGCGGCGCGCGTGCTGAGCGCTCGGCGGGGTGGTGGCGCGGGCTCCGAGCGAGCAGCCCGCCAGGCCGGGCGTAGCATCTGATCCGTGGAGATCACCGTTCGCCTGTTCGCCATGCTCCGCGAGCGCGCCGGGGTGCCGGAGGTGACGCTCGAGCTGCCCGACGGCGCTCGCGTACGTGACGCGATCGACTCGCTCTCCGAGCTCGCCGAGGGAATCCCTCTGGTGATGGCCGTGAACCGCGAGTACGCCGACGCCGACCGCGTGCTCGACGCCGGCGACGAGCTCGCCCTGATCCCCCCGGTCAGCGGCGGCGAGACCCGGGCGGCGCCATGGGTGCGGGTGTGCGCGTCGCCGCTCTCGCTGGAGGAGCTCGTGGAGCGCGTGCGGCACGCAGGCGCCGGCGCGGTCGTGACGTTCTCCGGCGTGACGCGGGAGGTGGAGCGGCTGGAGTACGACGCCTACGTCCAGATGGCCGAGGAGCGGATGACGGCGATCGCCGCCGAGGCCGTGGAGCGACACGGCCTATGCGCTGCCGCGGTGGAGCACCGCGTGGGCGAGGTGCCGCTGACGATGCCGAGCGTGATCGTCGCCGTGTCCGCGCCGCACCGCGGCGAGGCGTTCGCGGGGGCCCGCGAGATCATCGACCGCGTGAAGGCCGAGGCGCCGATCTGGAAGAAGGAAATGGAGGGCGACGAGGGCCGCTGGGTCGAGGGGACCGAGCCCCCGCGGGGCTGAGTCCGACAGCACCGCGCGCGGGGCTTGATCAACCCTGCAGCAGGTGCGCGCCGCCCGCGGCGGTCATCGCGCCGGCCAGCGTGCCGAGCAGCAGGTCTCTGAGCTCGCCGCGCTCGAGATCGCGGTGCTCGAGCCAGTCCAGGATCGCTCCGTCCATGAACCAGAGCCAGGCGCGCGCGGCGGCGCGCAGGCGGGGCGGCGGAGGGTCGCCCGCGCCGATCCCCTCGAGGATGCGGGCAGACGTCCTATCGCGGATCTCGTCGATCAGGGCGCCCACTTCCGGAACGCTCCCGGCGCTCTCGAGCAGCTTGCGATAGGCCACGTCGTTCTCCTCCACCCAGCCGAGGAAGGCGTCGAGGCTGTTGGCGAGCGCCTGGGCGGGAGGGAGCTCGGGATCGGGCTCGGTACGGCGCCGCACCTCCTCGGCGGCCTGCGTGAGCGTGGCGACGAAGTAGTCCTGCTTGCTCGGGAAGTAGTGGTAGAGGAGCGCCTTCGAGATGCCGGCCTCGCGGGCAATGCGGGCCATCGAGAGCTCGCCGAACGAGTGACGGGCGAACAGCTCGGTGCCGAGCTCGAGCAGCCGACGGCGCCGCTCGTCGACCTGCAGGCGGATGTAGGCGGGCTCGCCCATCTCGGTGAGCCTAGCTGGTTTATTGACCGATGGTCGATAGTGCGATACGCTGCCCTTGTCGACCATCGGTCAACAGGGAGTGCGGCATGAGCACAGGCGGGGTCACAGAACGGGAGCGCATCGAGCAGCTCCAGCAGCAGATGACGGAGCTGCACCGGCGGGTGCGGGCGCTGGAGCGGCGGGATCGAAGCGAGGAGCGGGCGGCGAGGCCGCGGCTGTTGCCGGGCCAGCTGGAGTCGCAGCGGGATGCGCAGCCGGGCGAGCGCACCGCTTCCCAGCCGGCAGCGGAGCCTCCCGCGGCCCCGTTGCCGCCGGTCCCGGTCTGGGGCACGCTCTCGCTGTCCGCGGTCAGCGACCGGCTCGGCTCGCCCGATCGCGAGTCCGTGGAGGACGTGCTCGGCGGGCGGGTTCTCGCTTGGGTCGGCGGGCTCGCGGTCCTTCTCGGCATCGCCTTCCTGTTCGCGATGGCCGCCTCTCGGGGCTGGATCGGCGAGAGCGCCCGCGTCGCGCTCGCCGGACTCGCGTCGACGGCGCTGCTCGTCGTGGGCGTTTGGCTCCACGAGCGCAAGGGCCGCACCGACGCCGCTCTGGCGGCGGTCGCCACCGGCGTCTCCGCGATGTTCGTCACCATCACCGTCGCCGCGCAGGTGTACGAGGTGATTCCGGACCTCGTCGCGATCGTCATGGCGATCGCCGCCGGGTCGGTGGCCACCGCGCTCGCCGTTCGCTGGGAGTCACGCGGGATCGGCGCCCTCGGCATCCTCGGCGCGCTGGTGGCTCCGGTCCTGGCGGGCGCGGAGCCCGAGGCGGGGTCGGTGGCGATCCTGTTCGTCGCGCTCGCGTCGGCGGCGGGCGTGCTGCTGTGGCAGCGCTGGGACTGGCTCGCCCTCGCCGCCTTCGCGGTGAGCGTGCCGCAGTGGGGCTTCTTCCTGTTCGACGGGGCGGACGCGGCCGCCGCTCTAATCACCCTCGTCGCCTTCGGCGGCCTCGGCATCGTGCTGGCCGTAGGACACGAGATCCGCGCCGCCGCGAGCTCTATCCGCACCTCGTCGGCCTTCCTGCTCGCCTTGAACGCCCTGACTGTCGCGGGAATCGGCTGGCTCACCCTCCACGTGATGGGCGAGCCGAGCATCGCGAAGCTGTGGCTTGCGGGAGTGGCCGCGATGCACGTGGCCCTGGGCCTGACCGCGCCTCGCGTCGCCCGCGTCTCGCACGACCTCGGGCTCCTGTCGCTCGTGATCGGCGTGATCCTCGCGAACGTCGCCTTCGGCCTGCTCGCGGACGGCGTGGTTCTCACCGCCGGCTGGGCGGCGAGCGCGGTCGGATTCGCAGCGCTCGCGCGGCGATCCGACGGACGACTTCGGGGCGCGGCACTCGGGCATTCGACCCGCGATGCGGCGCTCGTCCAGGCCGGCCTCGGCGGCCACGTCGCCCTCGCTCTGCTTCACACGCTGACCGTCGACGCCCCCGTATCGGAGATCGCCGAGGGGGCGCCGCTGTCGGCCGCGGGCGCGGCCAGCATCGTCGTCCTCGCCGCTGCGTGTCTCATCTCGGGTCGTCTTGCGGGCCGGGAGCTCGTGGCCTGGCGGGTCGTGCTCGACGCTCTCGGGCTGGCCGCGCTGGCGTACCTGACCGGCCTGTCCCTCGAGGGCCCGGCTCTCGCCTTCGCGTGGACCGCCGAGTCCGCCGCGCTGCTGGCGCTCGCGCATCGCATCCGCGACCACGTGGCCGGCTGGGCCTGTCTCGGCTTCCTGTCGCTCGCGGCCGTGTGCGTCGCCGCGGTCGTGGTGCCGCCCGACTCGCTCGGAGTCGGCGCCATTCCGTCACTGCCGTCGCTCGGGACGCTCGGTGCATTCGCCGCCGCCGCCCTCGCCGCCGGACGGCTCCTTCCGGCCTGGCTCGGCGAGGGGTCGTCCAGCGCGTTGCGGCTCGTGCTCGACAACGCCGGTCTCACGGCCTGCCTCTACCTGACCGTCCTGCTGCTCGACGGGCCCGCCCTGACGGCGGCGCTGGCCGGCGAGGCGCTCGTGCTGGCGCTGGTGTCGAGTCGATACCGCGACGAGCCCGCGGCCGCAGCCGCGCTGGTGGTCCTGGGAGCCGCGGTGGTCCACGCGATCGCCATGTCGGCACCGCCTGTCTCCCTCGTGACAGGACTGGCGCACCCGCTCGACGCCACCGTGGCGCTCGGCGCGGTGGCTGCGGCCGCGATCCTGGCCGCAAGCGCCCTCTCCACCTTCCATCCGCGAGCCCGCCCGGCGCTGCTCGGCGCCGCCGGCGTGGTCGTGCTGTACCTCGCTTCCGGTCTCGTGGTCACCCCGTTCGAGAGCGGCGAGGCGGTCGACTCGGCGCTTCTCAGCGCTCACCAGCAGGGACAGATGGTGCTGAGCGTGTTCTGGGCGCTGGTTGGCGTGGCCGTGCTCGTGACCGGCCTTCAGCGCGACCTTCACGCGCTACGGATTGCCGGCCTGGCCCTGCTCGGGGTGACCGTGGCGAAGGTCTTCCTCTTCGACCTCGCCACGCTGTCGTCGATGTACCGCGTCGTGTCCTTAATCGGGCTCGGGTTGCTCCTGCTGGCGGGCGCGTTCGTCTGGCAGCGGCTGCGCCCGCGGGCGCTGCGCGACCTGCGCGAGGTGCCGGAGGGAATCCGTTAGGGAACGCAAACGGGCGGCCCCTTTCGAGGCCGCCCGCCTGCGTCGGTCCGCCGCTGAGGCCCTAGCGCCTCGGCTTCGGCTCCTTCAGCGTGAGCGCCACCGTCCGCTTCCGGGAGTTCCCGGCCGCGTCCTCGGCGGTCACGACTGCGTTGACCCGCAGCCGGTCGCGCTGCTTCAGCAGGGCGAAGGACTTGCGGGACAGCTTGACCCTGACCAGCTTCGACTCGCCGGCGTCCAGCGCGATCGACTTACTGGCGAGCAGCTTGCCCTTGCGCCGGAGCTTCACGGTCACCGTGGCGTCCTCGGCTGCGGGGCCGGTCACCCGGATCGCCGCGATGCGCCGGCGGTTGACCTGCACCGCCTTCTTGGACACCTTGACCGCGGGGGCCGCCGTGTCCCGAGCGGGCGGGTCCTGGGCCGGCGGCTGCTGGCCCTGGCCGCGGTCGACGTTTTCGACATCGGCGTTCACCGTGTCCTGAGCGTCCACGACCGCGGAGTCGACCTCGCTCCCGCCGCTCACCGAGTCGGCCGTCTGGTCGCGGCTCAGCAGCCGGTCCTGCCCGGCGCCGCCGGACAGCAGGTCGATCGCCTGGCTTGCGCCGGCGAGCGTGTCGTTGCCGTCGCCGCCCTCGGCGTCGATCGTCCAGCCGGCCAGCCCGGCCGCCGGGCCTGCGGCGTTGAGGCTGTCGTCGCCGCCGTTGGCGTTCAGGTCGAGCCGCTCGGACGTGCCGATGTCGAGGTTGAACGGCCCGGGCGGGGTGGGCCCGGTCCGGTCGAACGCCACGCGGCCTGAGACGGCCGAGGCCTTGACCTCGAACACCTCTCCGCCGCCGCCGCCGTTGACCTCGACGGTGTCGACGCCGTCGCCACCCTCGTTGACGTCGTCGCCGTCACCGGGGTTCCACACCATGGTGTCGTTGCCGGCGTCGCCGCGGGACACGTCCCGCGTGCCGGCCGCGTTGTTGTCGCCGATCAGGCGATCGTCGCCGTTGCCACCCGAGAGCAGGTCGGGCCCGTCGCCGCCGTCGAGGGTGTCGTTGCCGTCGCCGCCGTCGATGTCGAGCCCGATTCCGAGCGCGCCGTTGGCGGTGGTGAGGGTGTCGTCGCCGCCGTTCGCGTTGAGATCGAGCCGCTCGGACTCCAGGATCTCGATGTTGAACGGGCCGGGCGGAGTCGGACCGGTGCGCTCGAACCGCGCGCCGCCCGCGTTGACCACCGACGGCTTCACCTCGAACTGCTCGCCGCCGCCGCCGCCGTTGACCTCGACCGTGTCGTCGCCGGGACCGCCGGTGTTGTCGTCGTCACCGTCGCCGGGGTTCCACACCATCGTGTCGTTTCCGGCCTCGCCGATCGCCTGGTCCCGGCTGCCGCCAGGGTTGTTGTCGCCGATGATGCGATCGTCGCCGTTGCCGCCCTCGAGCCGGTCGGCGATCTGGCTCCCGTTGATCGTGTCGTTGCCCTCGCCGCCATCGACCGTGACGCTGGTGAGCGCCGTGAAGTCGGTGGCGTTCACGCCCGCGAGGTTGATGTTGTTGCCGCCCGGACCGCCGCTCACGTCGATCGACGTGATGTCGGCGCTGTCGACTGCCAGGCCGCCGCCGGGATTCTCGCCGTTGACCTTCACGTCATCGCCGACGCTGGTGATCGTGATCGCGTCGTTCGCGTCGCTGTTGACGGTCAGCACCCCGGCGCCGTTGACCGCGGAGGTCACATCTGCGCTCGCGGTGCCCGGGACGGCCAGCAGTGCCGCCGCCACGGCACCGGCCACCAGCCCCGCCTTTGCCTTCTTGTGTCGCCTCTGTCGTGCCACGTCCGCTCCTTGGTTTCCAGTGATCGGATACGTGGCCAAGGACGAGCCCCTTACCGGGTCTATTCCGCCTGCGTGACCAAGCTCACATGACGCGGGTGCAATCATTTCGGGGGCCATTGCCCCGAACCACCCGAGGTGGTCGAGATGTGTCACGACCGGTGGATGCGGTCGGAGAGGCGGCGCCAGGAGCGCTTCGACGAGGAGCTGCGCTACCTGCTCGACGAGGAGCGGGAGCGCTCACGGCCGACGCCGATTGCGGAGCACGAGCGGGACGAGGAGCCCGCCGATCCCGAGCGGCCTGTCGTCGAGGCTGCGACGCGCACGTCCTAGGAAGCCGGAGGCCGGGCGGACCGGCGCGGTCCGCCCGGCGCTCCACCGGCCGTGTGCGATCCTCGGTCCGGCATGTCGAGCCTGCTGGTCTGCACCGGTGATGCGCTCGTGCGCGTCGACAGCACCGACGGGTCGTGGGGCGCTTCGGCACTGCTCGAGGAGACGCCCGCCCGGTGCGTGGCCGCCGGCCACGGGCGGCTGCTGGTGGGAGGCAAGGACGGGCCCCTCCTCAGCACCGACGGCGGGCTGAGCTGGCGCCGGGCGGAGCTGCCCGAGAGCGACGTCTTCTCGGTGGCGATCGGCGGCGACGGCACGCTCTTCGCCGGAACCGAGCCGAGCCGCCTGTTCCGCAGCGGGGACGGGGAGCGGTGGGAGGAGCTCGCCGCGCTCCAGGAGATCCCCTCCCGCGAGCAGTGGAGCTACCCCCCGCGGCCATGGACGTCGCACCTGCGCTGGATCGCCCCGGATCCCCACCGGCCCGAGCGCCTGCTCGTCGGCATCGAGCTGGGCGGGCTCATGTACTCGGACGACGGCGGCGAGAGCTTCACCGATCACCGCCCCGAGGCCGAGCGCGACGTGCACGCGCTCGCCTGGCACCCGCGGGTGGAGGGCCGGGCCTACGAGTCCGGCGGAGGCGGTGCGGCCTGGAGCCGGGACGGGGGTTGGACGTGGGAGCCGGCCGAGAGCGGGCGCGCGCACCGGTACTGCTGGGCGCTCGCCGTGGACCCGGAGCATCCGGATCGCTGGTACGTCTCGGCGGCCTACGGCCCGCGGCAGGCGCACGGGGGCGGGCCGGCGCGGGCCGGTCTCTACCGCTGGGAGGGCGACGGGCCGTGGGAGCCGATCGGGGAGGGCCTTCCGCGGCCCATCGATTCGATGCCGTACGCGCTCGTCTCCTCGACTGACGGCCTCGTCACCGGCCTGGCCGACGGCCGCCTGTTCCGCAGCGTGGACCGGGGGGACAGCTGGGAGGAGCTGCCGGTGCGAGTGCGGTCGGTTGTGGCGATGGCGCTCGTGGACTCCTAGCGCACGACCGTGGCGAAGCGCAGCGCGGGCATCCTCCTCTACCGGATCGCGGGCGGCCGCCCCGAAGTGCTCCTGGTACATCCCGGCGGGCCGTTCTGGGCGCGCAAGGACGCGGGGTCGTGGTCGATCCCGAAGGGTGAGTACGGAGACGGCGAGGCGCCGCAGGCCTGCGCGCTCAGGGAGTTCGAGGAGGAGACGGGCGTGGGACTGCCGCCGGGCGAGCTGCTCGAGCTGGGGAGCGTGAAGCAGAAGGGCGGCAAGGTGGTGACCGCCTGGGCGGCGGAGGGAGACCTCGACGCCGACTCGGTCCGCAGCAACACCTTCACGATGGAATGGCCACCCCGCTCGGGCCGAACCGCCGAATTCCCGGAGATCGACCGGGCCGGGTGGTTCGGAGTGGAGGAGGCACGCGAGAAGCTGGTGGCGGCACAGGCGGAGCTGGTCGATCGGCTGGTGGAGCGGCTGCGCTGAGCGGGCGGCGGCCCTCAGGGCAGCAGGTCGAACGCGTCCACGTGGGCGGGCCGGACCACGCCGAAGTGCCGCCGATCGATCGTCGCGATCTCCCGAACGTCTAACCGCTCAGCGGCGGCGACAACCGAGGCGTCCACCGAACCGAGCGGCAGGTCGTGGTAGCGCGCCACGAGCTCGGCCATCCGGACGGTGTCCGCTGCGTGAACGGGCT
This sequence comes from Thermoleophilaceae bacterium, assembly GCA_035947555.1. GTDB lineage: Bacteria > Actinomycetota > Thermoleophilia > Solirubrobacterales > Thermoleophilaceae > JACVRW01. The sequence continues at coordinate 14,563 of DASZJZ010000336.1, forward strand.
CGAGCACCAGGTCGCCGCTGGCAATGTCCCCGAGGAACCGCACTTCGGCCTGCCAACCGCGCCGAGTCCCGAGCAAGTGAGTGACCTCGGTGACGACCAGCGTGGGGACGAGGAGTGGTCCGGGATGGGTCTCGAGGAGCTCGAGCGACGCGGCGTGATGGGCGTCGTCGCCATCGACGTATGCGTAGAGCGGCCCCGCGTCGACGATCAGCGCGATCGGGCCATCTCCGCCGCGATGATCTCCTCGATCCGCTCAGAGACGTCGCTCCTCCCGCTCCGAAACGCGCCGCGCGCGCCTAGGCGACGCCGCCGGCGCCCGGCGCCGAGGTGCTCCTCGAGCGCTGCGCGGGTCACTTCCGCAATGGGGACCCCACGGCGCTGCGCCTCGTGCCGCAGACGCGCGTCGAGGTCGTCGGGCAGCTTTACCGTGGTGCGGCGCATGGGTATGCCAGCATACACATCGCTGGGTTCGGCCGCTGCGGGGGTCCCGGGGCGATCACCGCGCGCGCGCCGCGGGGTCACGGTGCGAACTCGCTGCTCCCGCCGCTGCCCGGGGGTGCCGGCGCGGGTCGGGCCGGCGCGGGTGCCGGCGCGGCGTGGGGTGCAGTCGCCGGTGCCGGCTGTGGCGCGGCGGCCGGGGAGGCGCTAGCCGCGCTCGCTCCACCTGGGGCGAATTCGTTCGCCGGGTCCGGCGGAGGTGGGGGCGGTGGCGGTGGTGGCTCGGGTGCCGGGGTGGGCGCCGCCGGTGCGGGGGCACTCGGTTCCAGGGCCGGTGGGGGCGACGCGGGCGCGGGCGCCGGCGGTGGAGTCGCCGGTGGCGGCCCCATCACCACCTCGTCCTTCACCGGCTTCGTCTCCACCTGCTCGATCGTCTGCGCCGGGGGCAGCGGCGGGCCCTGGTGGTTCGCGAGATGGTCCACCGCGGTACCCCCGCCCGCCACCGCGGCGGCCGAAGCCGCCAGCGCCGCGATCTTCTGACCCGTAGCGAGCTCCGCCGCAGCTCCCGCCCGCTCGCCCAGCACCGCCGCCTTCTGCTGCGCCGCGCCGGCGATCGACTCCGCCTTCTGCTGCGCCGCCCCCGCGATCGACTCGAACAGGCTCCGCAGCGGCCCGCCGCCCGGGTCGGGGGCGAGCAGTGCGGCCGGCGGCGCCCAGGTCGCCACCCGCGCCGGCGCCGCCCGGAACTCACGCAGGGTCGCCCGGCACGCGAGGCACGTCTTCATGTGCGGCCGCAACCGCGCCACCTGCTCGGCGCTCGCCTCGCCGTCGGCCAGCGCCGACAGCAGCGGCGCCAGCTTGGCGCACTCGATCCCACCCTGGATCCCGGCCAGCCGCACGGACAGCGCCTGGCGCCCCTCCGTCAAGCAGCGGTTCACCTTCGTGTAGGTCCACCCGGTGATCTCGCAGATCTCCGCGTATGAGTAGCCCTCGGCGCGCAGCAGCAGCGCCCGGATCTCCTGCGGCTTCAGCTGCCCGAGCGCCTCCGCCCCCTGGCGCAGGTCCTCGTAGCGCTCGGCCTGGTCGTGCGTGGCTGCGGCAACCGCGCCGCGGTCGCCCACCTCGCCGTCGTCGGTCACCGGCGCGTGCCGCTCGCGGTGGCGCCGCAGCGCGAACGCCTCGTGCTTGACGACCGTCTTCAGCCACGGGACGAGGTCCGCCTCGCTGGTGGTCGGCGCCTTCGTGAGCAGGATCTCGAGGCCGCGCTGGTAGGCGTCCTCGGCGTCCTCGGGCGTGGCGGCGTAGCGCCGTGCGGTCGCGAGGATCTGTGCCCCGTGACGGTCCAGGAGCTCGAGCGCCGCGCGGTCGATCTCGGCCCGAGCAGGTCGCGCACGCCTGATCAGCATCGACACAGCGATAAAGGCGGATCCTGCAACTTGTCGCCCCGCTCTGCGACGACCGACCCCGCAACGTGCGAACTTTTCGTGAGCCGTGGAGGACGTGATCGAGACCCTGACGCGCGGCAATCCCACCGAGGTCAAGGTCATCCTCGCCTCGGTCGCGCTCAGTCTCGCCGTGTACCAGCTGGTGCTGATCGCGGTCGGGTACGGCAAGCTCAAGCCGTCCTTCCTCGCCGCCCGGCCGGCCACCCGGGCGCACCGCGCCGTCGGCGACACGATCGCCGCGCTGCTCGTGGTCACGGCCGTCATGTGCGTCGGCTGGTTCGGCTTCGAGGACGACGCCGCCCTCCACATCACCGCCGCGATCGCCCTCCTCACAGTGCTCGCGATCAAGGTCCTCGTCATCCGCCGGTGGCATGCGATGGGCCGCTTCCTGCCGGTCCTCGGCATCTCCGTCTGGCTGCTGCTGGCCCTCACCTGGCTCACCTCGGCGGGCGACTTCCTGGCAGGCTCCTGAGCAGCCATGCCCGAGCAGCGTTCGCACACCCGCCAGCTGATCGGCTCCCTCGTCGTGGCGGTCCTCATCGTGGCGATAGCGATAGCCGTCGTCACCGCCCAGTTCGGGCCCACCAGCGCCGCCGAGCAGGAGGCCATCGAGGAGCGCCGGGAGCTGCGTGAGGAACGTCTCGAAGAGCGGCGCGAGCTGCTGGAGGAGCGCCGCGAAGGGCGATAGAAGTGGCATTCGCGGCCCGCGCCGCTACATTCGCCCGCGCCAACTGTTTGACTAGAGGTCCCGGGAACGACCTTTGCCTAACGGAGTCGTCAAAGAGCTGAGGGAAGTCGAGCCGGCCTCCCTCCCCGACCGCGACGTTCGCGCGGGGAAGCCCGTGCTGCTCGGCAGTGTCCTGCGCTTCGACACGCTGCGCTCCGTCGCGCGCGTGACGACGCTGGCCGCGCTCGACCTGGTCGGCCTCTTCCTCGCCATCTATACGGCGCTGGTGGTGAAGGCCGCGCTGGTGGCGCCCGAGCAGGTCGGGCAGATGTGGGGCCAGGCCCAGGAGTACGCCCCGCTCGCCGGGCTCGTGATGCTGCTGCTGTTCGCCCGCTCAGGCCTCTACCGCGACCGCGCCCAGCGCCCCGGCTTCTCGCGTGTGATCGCGTCGCTCTTCCAGGTCACGCTCGTGGTGCTGATCTACGCGGAGATAGAGGGCGAGCCGTTCCAGTCGTACTACATCTTCTACGGGTCGCTGTTCTTCGCGCTGCTGTACGTGTCGCTGCTGCGCTGGATGTTCGAGCGAGCCTCGGGCGCCGTGCTGCGCGCCGCGGGGTACCGGCGCCGCGCCGTGCTGGTTGGGTCGGGCTCGAACATCCAGGCCGTCGCGCACGCCCTCAAGGACTCGAATGTGATCGAGCCGTTCGGGTTCGTGGCGCGCACGCCGGTTGCGCTGATGGACGGCCTGCGCGACTTCCGCTCGCTCGAGCAGCTCGAGCGCCACTTCGACGCCGTCGACGAGGTGCTCATCGCGGATCCGGACTTCCCGCAGGAGGAGGCCGTCGAGCTGGTCGACCGCTGCCACCGGCAGGGCGTGCGCGTGCGGGTGGCGCCGTCGACGATGGAGATCCTCATGGATCGAGTCGAGTTCGTGCCGGGACAGGCCCTCCCGCTGTTCGAGCTCAAGCCGCCGGTGTTCGACGGCATCGACTTCCTCGTCAAGCGCAGCTTCGACATCGTCGGCTCGGTGCTCCTGATCGTCTTCCTGGCGCCGGTGATGGGCCTCGCCGCGCTCGCGATCAAGCTCAGCTCGCGCGGGCCGGTGCTGTACCGCTCCCCGCGGCCGGGCATCGGCGGGAGGCCGTTCAAGTGCCTCAAGTTCCGCACGATGGTGCACGGCGCCGAGCACCTGCAGGACCACCTCGAGCCGCACAACGAGCTGAGCGGCGCGCTGTTCAAGATCCGGTTCGATCCGCGCGTCACGCCGGTGGGTCGCTTCCTGCGACGCTGGTCGCTCGACGAGCTTCCGCAGCTCTTCAACGTGGTGCGCGGGGAGATGTCGCTCGTGGGCCCGCGACCGCTGCCGCAGCGCGACTACGACCGGCTCGAGGACTGGCACCGCAAGCGCTATCTCGTGCTGCCGGGCATGACCGGCCTGTGGCAGGTGTCGGGCCGCTCGGAGCTCGACTTCGACGAGCTCGTCAAGCTCGACTTCCTCTACCTCGAGCGCTGGTCGGTCTTCCTCGACCTGACCATCCTGCTGAAGACCATCCCCGCGGTTTTCCGGGCGCGGGGAGCTTGGTGAGCGAGCCCTACGAGCCGGACAACCTGCTCGACCGCCGCTCGGACGCGGCGACCCTGCAGCTGCACTACGACCAGGAGCAGCGGCGCGAACGCGCGTTGCTTGGACGACGGCTGGGGCTCGACGGCGGCGACGTTCTGTCGGTCGGGTGCGGCTGGCACCCCGGGCGCCACCTGTTCCCTGCGCCGGCCTGGCGCATGACCGGCGTGGACCTCAACCCGGCGATGATCTCTCACGGGCTCGAGTCGGGCTCGCTCGATTCCGGGGTGGAGGGGCGGGCGGGCGAATTGCCTTTCGAGGTCGAGTCCTTCGACGCCGTGCTCTACCGGCTCGTCCTCCACCACATCGCTTTTCAGGGGTCCTTGGCGCCGTGCTTCGAGGAGGCGGCGCGGCTGCTGCGGCCGGGTGGTGCAGTCGTGGCGATCGAGCCGGGGCTGTGGCATCCGGTCGGGGCCGGGCTCGAGCTGGCCAATCGCGTTGGGCTCGGCACGCTGGTGCACGGGACGCCGGACGACGTGCCGCTGTCCCCTGTCGGCCTGGTGCGTGAGGCGCGTGCCGCTGGGCTCGAGCCGGAGCTGCACGCGGTGACGTTCGGGTGGCGGCGGCTGCCGCCCGCGGTGCAGCGGGTGCTACACCGGCTGGATGTGTTGGGCTCGCGGCCGCGCCTGGCCCGGTTCGGTCACACGCTGCTGCTGATCGCGCGCCGGTACTCGACGATCGGGATGCCTAGGTCGAGGTCGACGGGCGGGTCACCGGCGACGGTCCAGCCCTCGCGCTCGTAGAAGCGCCGGGCGCGGGCCTGCGCGGCGGGGGTGAAGAGGCGCATCGAGGAGAAGCCGCGGGCGGTGGCCGCTTGGATCGCGCGGGTGTGGAGCTCCGTGGCTAGGCCGGTGCCCCACCAGGGCGGCCGGACGAACAGCTGCCAGAGGTGAGCCATGGCGGTGTCGGCTGCGGGATGCCGGTGTATGCGCGCGGGCATGATCGCCACCTGGCCCGCCAGCTGGGTGCCTTCCTCGGCGACGAGGCACCAGACCCCGTCGCTTGCGAGGTCCTCGCGAAGCCGGTCGAGCTCCCCCTGCGGGTCCGGCGGCTCCCAACCGGGAGGTGCGATCGAGCGGTAGCCCTCGAAGGCCTCGGCGACCACGGCGGCGAGCCGCTCGGCGTCCGCCATCGTGGCGGGGCGCAGGGACCAGGGCATCCGGCCAGGATATGCCTCGATGGGCAGCCGCTACGACGACGAGCTGTGGGAGCTCGTACCCCTTGATCCGGGGCCGCCGCCGGCTCACCTGGTCGAGTTCGTGAGGGGGCTGGGGCCGGTGGGGCGGGCGCTGGACGTGGGGTGTGGCGACGGGCGGCTGACGGCCGAGCTGCGTGCCGAGGAGGTGACGGCGGCAGACGTGTCGGTCGTGGCGCTGGAGCGGGCACGGAGGCGGCTGCCGGACACCATGCTCGTGGAGCTCGAGCCGGACGCCCCGTTTCCGTTGGACGACGCCGCCTTCGACGTCGTGCTCTGCGCAGAGACGATCGAGCACGTGCGCGACGTGCAGCTCTTCCTGTCGGAGATCCGCCGCGTGCTTCGGCCCGGCGGCGATCTGGCGCTGACGACGCCGGCGGCGCGACGGCTGGGGCGCCCGGACGACCCGCTGTCGCCGCACCTGCGGCGCTTCACGCGGCGCTCGCTGGGCGGGGTGCTCACGGAGCTGGGGTTCGAGGTGCGCTCGCTGGAACGCCGGGCGGGGACGCTGCTCGCGCGGGCTTCTCGATAGAACCCCGCGATGCGCGTCGTCGTCACCGGTGCCGCGGGGTTCATCGGCTCGCACGTCTGCGAGGAGCTCGTGGGGCGCGGCCATGCGGTCGTCGGCATCGACGGCTTCACCCGGTTCTACGCTCGCGAGCTGAAGGAGCGCAACCTCGCCGAGCTGCGGCGAGCGCCCGGGTTCAGCCTGCGCGAAGGCAACCTCCTGGACCGGTCCCGCTGGGCGGACGTGCTCGCCGGAGCGGACGCGGTCTGCCACCTCGCCGGCCGCCCCGGCGTGCGGGGCGGCGCACCGGTCCTGTTCGAGGCGGGCAACGTACGGACGACGGAGGCGGTCATGCACGGCGCGGCTCGCGCAGGAGTGCGCCGCGTTCTGCTCGCGTCGTCGTCCTCGATCTACGGGCCGGCCGAGCGCCCGGTCCGCGAGGACGACCCGCTGCGGCCGCTCTCCCCTTACGCGCGCTCGAAGCGACGGGGCGAACTGGTGGCGAACCGGCTCGCGCGCCGTCACGGCGTGGAGCTGGTGACGCTGCGCTACTTCACCGTGTACGGGCCCCGCCAGCGCCCGGACATGGCGTTCACGCGGTTCGTCCAGGCGGCCTTGAACGGCGGCGAGATGCCGCTGCTGGGTGACGGCCGGCAGGTCCGCGACTTCACCTACGTGGGCGACGCCGCGGAGGCGACCGCGGTGGCGCTGGAGCGAGGGCGGCCGGGAGGCGTCTACAACGTCGCGGGCGGCCGACCGGTGGCGCTCGCCGACGCCCTCGAAATGCTGGGAGCGGCCCTGGGCGACGCCCCGAAGCTCGCGGAGCGGCCGCCAGACGCCCGCGAACCGCGCTCGACCGCGGCGGACCTGGGGCGAGCGCGGCGCGAGCTGGGCTGGACGCCGCGGACGCCGCTAGAGGCGGGCCTGCGCAGACAGGTGGAGCACGCGGCGGGCGCCGCCGCGGCCTAAGGACTCGAGCGCTCGACCTGCTCCTCGCGGGCGCTCGCTCTCGCCTCCAGGAACAGCTGGCGCGCCGCCTGCGAGTGCGGGTCCAAATAGAGGGCGCCGCGGACCGTCTGGGCGGCCTTCGCCGGCTCGTCCAGTGTGCCGAGCTGGAAGGCGGCCAGCCGGTACCAGGTCTCGGGGTCGCCCGGGAACTTCAGAACGGCCTGCTCGAGGGCCGCCTCCGCCTCGG
>DASZJZ010000337.1:0-14344 GCA_035947555.1 Thermoleophilaceae bacterium
CGGTCGCCATGACGCCGGACGCCTCGGCGCGGCGCGCGCTGTCGCGGCTGCCCCGGCGCTTCGCTGCGCACGGCGAGCGGCGCGGCGAGGTGGCGCTGCTCCAGGGCTGCGTGCAGCGGGTGTTCTTCGGCCACGTCAACGAGGCCACGGCGAGGGTGCTGGCCGCCGAGGGATACGACGTGCACGTGCCGCGCCTGCCGCGCTGCTGCGGCGCGTTGCCGCTGCACGCCGGCGCCGATCCGCAGGCGCGCGAGCTGGCCAAGGCCACGATCGAAGCGCTCGAGGGCTATGAGACGGTGATCGTGAACGCCGCCGGCTGCGGCTCGGCGATGAAGGACTACGGCCACGTGCTGCGCGACGAGCCCGACTGGGCCGGCCGCGCGGCGCGCTTCGCGGCGAAGGTGCGCGACGCGAGCGAGTTCGTGGCCGAGGCCGGGCCGCGCGCCCCCCGCCGTCCGGTGCGCATGAAGGTCGCCTACCACGACGCGTGCCACCTCGCGCATGCGCAGGGTGTCCGGGCCCAGCCGCGCGAGCTGCTGCGGGCGATCCCCGGGCTGGATCTGGTCGAAGCGCGCGAGTGGGAGCTGTGCTGCGGCTCGGCGGGCGTCTACAACTTGGTGAAGCCCGAGCCGGCGGCCGAGCTGGGCGAGCGCAAGGCCCGCAACCTGCTCGACACCGGCGCTGAGGCCGTGGCGGCCGCCAACCCCGGCTGCGCGTTGCAGATCACCGCCCACACCGAGCGCCTCGGCCGCGCGCTGCCCGTGCTGCACCCGATGGAGCTGCTGGCCCGCTCGCTTGCATGACCCGTGCAGCGCTCGTAACCGGGGCCGCCAGCGGCATCGGGCGGGCGATCGCCGCCCGGCTCGAGGGCGACGGATTGGAGGTCCTCTCCGTGGACCTCGCGCCCCAGGCGGACGGGCCGGGCGAGCCCTTCGGGGCCGACCTGACCACCCGGGAGGGCAACCGCGCCGCCGTCGAGACGGCGCTGGATCGCTTCGGCCGGCTGGACGTGGTCGTGGCGAACGCCGGGTTCCAGCACGTCAGTCCCGTCCAAGACTTCCCGGAGGAGCAGTGGGACCGGCTGATCGCGCTCCTTTTGACCAGCCCCTTCCTGCTCGCCAGATACGCATGGAGCGCGCTGGGGGAATCCAGCGCCGGCCGCTTCGTCGCGGTGGCGTCGGTCCACGGACTCGTCGCCTCCCCCTACAAGGCCGGCTACGTCGCGGCGAAGCATGGGCTGCTCGGGCTGGTCAAGACGCTCGCCCTCGAGGGGGCCGACGACGGGATCCTTGCCACCGCGATCTGCCCGGCCTTCGTGCGGACGCCGCTGGTCGAGCGGCAGATCGAGGATCAGGCCCGGGCGCACGACATCGCGCCCGAGCGAGTCCTGGAAGACGTGGTGCTGGCGCCCCACGCCGTGAAGCGACTGATCGAGCCCGAGGAGGTGGCGGAGGTGGTCGCCTTCCTCGCCGGGCCGAGCGGCAGCGCCTTCACCGGGGCCGCCATTCCGATGGACCTGGGCTGGACGGCGCGCTGAGGCGGACTACCAGAACGAGAGATCGGTCCCCGGGTTGATCTTGCTCACCAGGAAGTTGAGGAAGAAGAACCCGAAGTAGACGGACACGCAGATCAGAACGACGTACGTCCACCACCTCGCCTTCGCGGGCCTGGGGAGCTTGCTGAGCAGGTACATCAAAGCGAACGGCGCTATCAGCGCAGCCAGGTTCGACATGTTGGCGGCCCACTGCAGGAGCTCCGTCGACAGCGCCTGGAAGATGATCACGGAGATGACGATCAGCAGCAGGACCATGAACGGGTAGTAGAAGCGGCGGGGGTCGCCGCCGATCGCGCGGCGGAAGCGCGCGCTCGATCCGTAGACGGCGTCCACGAAGTTGCGGACGAGCATCTCGAACACCACGAGCTGGGTCGAGAAGAGGATCAGGAAGCCGACGAGCAGCGCCCACCAGTAGTAGATCCGCGGCTCGCCGAGCTGGTCGAGCTGGCTGGCCACGTAGGTCGGCATGTTCTCCTCCGTCGGGGCGCTGCCGCTGCGGTCGGCCAGGGAGCTCACGAGGATGCCCGGCATCAGGATCCCGATCAGCGCCCCCGGCACGAACACCGCCCACATCTCGATCTTCAGGAAGCCGAACCAGCGCTTCCAGCGCGCGGCGTTCTCGGGCGTCTCGCGGAACGTCGTCCCGACCGGGTCGACCTCCCGCTTCTCCCGCTCCAGCAGGCCCGGGATGAAGCCCGTCTTGCTGCCCATCCCGTAGCCCTTGTCGCGGTAGTAGTTCATGAACACGTAGTTGAGGCCCGAGGCCATCGCCGCGAACCCGGCCACGGAGCCGATCGTGGTCGCGTCCACGCCCTCCGGCGGCAGCGCGGGACGGAACAGCCCCTCGAGGCCGTCGCCCCAGTCGCTCGCGTCCGCGAGCAGGATGGCCGCGAGCGTGACGGTGATCAGGATGAAGCCGACGATCACCCAGTTGACCAGCTCCATCGTGCGCGAGATCTTGCGGCCGAGGAGGGTGATCCCGAACACCACCACCATCAGGCCCACCGCGAGCCAGTTGCTCGTGTTCGTGTCCTCCTCGCCCGGGATGTCGCCGGTGATGAGCGTGAAGAGGCCGTCCCCGGCGCCGGAGGCCCAGCCGCCGGTGATGAACGCCAGGTAGAAGAGCAGGACGGCGAGGACCGTGCCGATGTAGAAGCCGGGCGGGATGCGCCCGAAGCCGAGCGACGCCACCTCACCCGTCGCCAGCACGTACCGGCCTACCTCCATGTTGTAGAGCGCCTGCAACAGGATCGAGATCAGCGCCACGAAGCCGATCCCGACCCAGCCCTCGGTGCCGATCGCGAGCGGCGCCAGGATCCACTCCCCACTCCCGACGGAGAGGCCGAGCGCGATCAGGCTCGGCCCGACGACCAGCGTGACCAGCGCCTTGAAGCCGATCCGCCGGACCCCGAAGACCTGCTCGGGCTCGGGGAGGTCGTCGACCTTCAGGGGTGGACGCCCGACCCCCAGTGGATAGGTCTCGACTGGCGCACCGACCGATGGCGACCGCGCTTCCAAGAGCACCTCTCCCTCTGCCGACTCCGGTGAGAGGGATTCCCGGCAACCGCGGGCTGGAAACCCCTATGAAGCGCCGGTCTCGGCCGAGCGATGCGACGCGCTGGCGGCGTCGATCTCCCAGAGGATCTCTTCCCCGACGCGCATGTCCGGGGGTCGCCCTCGAGGTGCGGCACGCGGAGCGTGAGCCGACCCGCGCGCTAGTGCGCCTGATTACACACTGGAGCCGCGTACTACGCCGTGGAAGCCGGCTCGGATCGGCCGTAGCGTGCTGGCAACGCTCCCCACCCGCCCAGGAGGCAACCATGCAGTACGCACTCCCCCGCCCCACTCAGACCATCACGATCCCGCTGGTGACGCTGCTGCTCGGCGCCGCTGGTGGAGCAACCGTCAGCGCGATCGTCGCTGACGACGAAGTCATCCGCCTGCCCGCGCTGAGTCAGCCCGCGGACCCGCAGGTCTCATCCTCGTTCAGCGAGCGTCCGCAGGAGGGCGCGCCCGCGCAGGCGACGAGGTCGAGCGCCCCGTCCGTCCTCAGTGAGCGGACCACGGACCGCCCGGTCCCCACGACCAGCCAGTTCAACAGCGGGCCGCAGGAAGGCGCCGCGGTCCAAGCAATGGGGCGGTAGCACAACCGCACACTCGGCGCGCGCCCCTAGCGAAGATGGGAAGCGCGAAGGCCCGGGGGCATCCCGCCCCCGGGCCGCGTCGTCTGGTCGGCCTACGGCAGCGGCCACTCGTGCACCGGCACGTTCGCGTGCATGTGCTCGCGGTACGTGACGGTCATCCGGCGCAGCGCCTCCAGGCGGTCCATCTTGCGTCCCTCGTACAGGTTGTGGAAGGCCGCCGCTTGCCACGCCGCGCCGTTCTGCATCGTCACGCAGCGACGCTCCAAGATGTCGAGCAGGCGGTCGCGGTCGGCCGGGTCGATACCGGCGGACGACAGCCCCTCTGCTGCGGCCGGCAGCAGGCGGCGCAGCACCAGCTCGGCCGCCGGCACCTCGCCCACGCCCGGCCAATAGAGCCGCGCGTCGATCCCATCCCGGGCGCCGGCGTGGAAGTTGTCCTCCGCGGCGGAGAACGACATCCGCGACCACAGCGGCCGCTCCTCCTCGACCAGCGTCCGGATCAGGCCGTAGTAGAAGGCAGCGTTGGCGGCGATGTCCACCACGCTGGGCCCGGCCGGCAGGATGCGGTTCTCCACCCGCAGGTGCGGCCGGTCGCGGACCACGTCATAGATCGGCCTGTTCCACCGGTAGACGGTGCCGTTGTGCAGCCGCAGCTCGGGCAGCGAGGGAGTGTCCCCGCGCTCGAGCGTCTCGACCGGGTCCTCCTCCTCGCATACCGGCAGCAGCGCCGGGAAGTAGCGAACGTTCTCCTCGAACAGGTCGAAGATCGAGTTGATCCAGCGCTCGCCGAACCATACGCGCGGGCGCACGCCCTGCGCCTTCAGCTCCTCGGGCCGGGTGTCGGTGGCCTGCTCGAAAAGGGCGATGCGCGTCTCGCGCCACAGCTCCTTCCCGAAGAAGAACGGCGAGTTGGCCGCGACCGCCACCTGCGGTCCGGCGATCGCCTGCGCCGCGTTCCAGTACATGGCGAAGGCCTCGGGATCGACCAGCTGGTGCAGCTGCACGCTGGTGCAGGCCGCCTCGGGCGCGATCGTGTCGGCGAACGTCTGAAGCCGCTCCACGCCGCTGATCGAGATCTCGAGGTCCTCGCCGCGGGCCGCGAAGATCTGCTGGTTCAGGAGCTCATAGCGCGGGTTGTCGCTGAAGCTGTCGGCGGTCAGGTGCCGGTCCATCACGGTCGGCAGGATCCCGATCAGCATCATGTGCGCGCCCACCGTGCGGGCGCGCTCCTCGGCGCGGTTGAGGCTGCCCCGCACCGCATCCTCGAGCTCCGAGGCGATGTTCCCCTCGAGCAGTCGCGGCGGCACGTTGATCTCCACGTTGAACCGGCCGAGCTCGGTCTGGAAGTCGGCGTCGGCGATCGCCTCGAGCGCGCGGGCGTTCGCCATCGCCGGGTCGCCCTGCTCGTCGGTGAGGTTCAGCTCGATCTCGAGCCCGATGGAACGGCGGTCGGAATCGAAGCGCGCCTCGCGCAACATGTGCGCGAACACGTCGAGGCAGGTGCGCACCTTCTGGCGGTAGCGCTGCCGGTCTTCGCGGGAGAAGACCGCCGCGGTGACGTCCTGTCCCACGGCCCTGAACTCTATCCTCGACCGCTCATGTCGACGCAGTACGTCTTCACCATGTACAAGCTGTCCCGGGTTCACCCGCCTGACAAACGGGTGCTCGAGGACATCTCACTGTCCTTTCTACCCGGGGCCAAGATCGGCGTGCTCGGCGCGAACGGCGCCGGCAAGTCCACGCTGCTGCGGATCATGGCCGGCCGGGACACGGAGTTCAGGGGCGATGCTCAGCTCGCGCCCGGCGCCAGCGTCGGACTGCTCGAGCAGGAGCCGCAGCTCGACCCGGCCAAGGACGTGCGCGGCAACGTCGAGGACGGCGTGCGCGAGATGCGCGACATGCTCGACCGCTTCAACGAGCTGGCCGCGAACTACTCCGACGAGAACGCCGGCGAGTTCGCGCGCCTCCAGGACCGGATCGACGCGGCCGACGCCTGGCAGCTCGACACCACGCTCGAGATCGCGATGGACGCCCTGCGGCTGCCGCCCGGCGACGCCGACGTGGACACCCTCTCGGGCGGCGAGCGGCGGCGCGTGGCGCTGTGCCGGCTGCTGCTGCAGGCGCCCGATCTGCTGCTGCTCGACGAGCCCACCAACCACCTCGACGCCGAGTCCGTCGCCTGGCTCGAGAAGCACCTCGAGGACTACAAGGGCACCGTGGTGGCGGTCACCCACGACCGCTACTTCCTCGACAACGTGGCCGGCTGGATCCTGGAGCTGGACCGCGGCCGCGGCATCCCGTTCAAAGGCAACTACTCGGCCTGGCTCGAGCAGAAGCAGGCCCGGCTGGCTCAGGAGGAGCGCCAGGAGTCGGCCCGTCAGCGCACGATCGCGCGCGAGCTCGAGTGGGTGCGGGAGTCGCCGCGGGCCCGGCGGGCGAAGGCCCGCGCCCGCCTGAACCGCTACGAGGCCCTCCTCGCCGAGGAGCGGGCCGTGAAGCTCGAGCGCGTGCAGATCCACATCCCGGCGGGGCCGCGGCTGGGCGACGTCGTTGTGGAGGCCGACGGCGTGCGCAAGGGCTACGGCGATCGAGTCCTGATGGAGGACCTCTCGTTCACGCTGCCGCCGGCGGGGATCGTGGGTGTGATCGGCCCCAACGGGGCCGGCAAGACCACCCTGTTCCGGATGATCGTGGGCGAGGAGCCGCCGGACGCCGGCGAGCTGCGACTCGGGGAGTCGGTGGAGCCGGCGTACGTGGACCAGTCGCGCGACGCGCTCGACCCCGACAAGACGGTGTGGGAGGAGATCTCGGACGGCTACGACCAGATCAAGGTCGGCGAGCGGGAGATGAACTCGCGCGCGTACGCCGCCGGCTTCAACTTCCGCGGCTCGGACCAGCAGCGCAAGGTGGGCGCGCTGTCGGGCGGCGAGCGCAACCGCGTGCACCTGGCCAAGCTGCTCCGGCGCGGCGGCAACCTGCTGCTGCTCGACGAGCCCACCAACGACCTCGACGTGGACACGCTGCGCGCGCTCGAGGAGGCCCTGCTGTCGTTCGCCGGCTGTGCGGTGATCATCTCGCACGACCGCTGGTTCCTCGACCGCGTGGCCACGCATGTGCTCGCCTTCGAGGGCGACTCGCAGGTCGTCTGGTACGAGGGCAACTTCGAGGCGTACGAAGAGAACAGGCGCGCGCGCCTCGGCGCCGACGCCGACCGCCCGCACCGGATCACCTACAAGCGACTGACGAGGACATGAACATCGACATAGGCGCGCCCCAGGCCCACCGGTACGACGAAGTCCTGACCGACGACGCACTCGCCCTCGTGGGCCGTCTCCACAGCGAGCTCGACGACACGCGACGCTCGCTGCTGGCCGCCCGCCAGGAGCGCCAGGCGGAGCTGGATTCCGGCGGCTCGCTCGACTTCGTGCGGGCGCCCGAGGAATTCGAGGTGGCGCCCGCGCCCGACGCCCTCCAGGACCGGCGCGTCGAGATCACCGGCCCCGCCTCCCGCAAGATGGTGATCAACGCCCTCAACTCGGGCGCCCGCGGCTTCATGGCCGACTTCGAGGACTCGAACTCGCCCTACTGGGCCAACATGGTCGGCGGCCAGGTGAACCTGGCGGACGCGATCCGCCGCACGATCGAGCACGACGAGAAGGGCAAGCACTACGAGCTGGACGAGGAGACCGCGGTGCTGCTGGTGCGCCCGCGCGGCCTTCACCTGCCGGAGCGCCACCTGCGCCTGAACGGCGACGAGGTGGCGGGCGCGTTCATGGACTTCGGGCTGTACATGCACCGCAACGCTTCGGAGTTGCTCGAGCGTGGGGCCGGGCCGTACTTCTACATCCCGAAGCTCGAGTCGGCGCGCGAGGCGCGCCTGTGGCGCGACGCCTTCGTGATCGCCGAGGACGAGCTGGGGCTCGACCGCGGCACGATCAAGGCGACGGTGCTGATCGAGACGGTGCCGGCCGCCTTCGAGATGGACGCGATCCTGTACGAGCTGCGCGACCACTCGGCAGGGCTGAACGCCGGGCGCTGGGACTACATCTTCTCGATGATCAAGTGCTTCCGCTCGCACCCGGAGTTCGTGCTGCCGGACCGCAACCGCGTGACGATGACGGTGCCGTTCATGCGCGCCTACACCGAGCTGCTCGTCGAGACCTGCCACGCCCGCGGCGCGCACGCCATGGGCGGCATGGCGGCGGTGATCCCGAGCCGGACCGACGAGGAGGCGAACCGCAAGGCGTTCGAGGCCGTGCGTTCCGACAAGGAGCGCGAGGCCGGCGACGGGTTCGACGGCACCTGGGTCGCCCATCCCGACTCGGTCCCCGTGGCGATGGAGGCCTTCGACGCCGTGCTCGGGGACCGCCCGAACCAGGTGGACCGGCAGCGCGACGACGTGTCCGTGGAGGCGGACGACCTGCTGTCGGTGGCCATGACGCCCGGCGAGGTGACGGAGCAGGGGCTGCGCTCGAACGTGAACGTGGGGATCCAGTACATCTCCTCCTGGCTGCGCGGGAACGGGGCGGCCGGGATCTACGGGCTGATGGAAGACGCCGCGACGGCCGAGATCGCACGCGCGCAGGTGTGGCAGTGGATCCGCCACGGCGAGACGCTCGACGACGGCCGCCCTGTGACGCCCGACCTGGTGCGTTCGCTGGAGGAGTCGGAGCTCGAGAAGATCCGCGGCGAGATCGGCGACGACGAGTGGTTCGAGAAGGAGGGCCGCCCCGACCTCTCCCGCTCCCTGTTCGAGCGGGTGGCGCTGAGCGGGGAGGATTTCGTCGAGTTCCTGACGCTGCCGGCGTACGAGGAGCTGCTGAAGCTCGAGCGCTAGCTGCGCAGCTCGGCGAAAGCCCGCCTCACGGTGAGCGGCGCCGTGCCGTGGATCATCAGATGGGTCCGGTGCTCGTCCAGCGGGTGGAGGGTGAGCTGTACCCGCTGGGTGCGGATCCACGCGGAGCGCACGAAGGTGAGGTTGTGGCGGTCGGTGGCGACCAGCCTGAACCCGTACCGACCCAGTCTCGGGGCGATCAGTCGCAGCGCCGCAGTCTCGACCTCCGCTATAGGACGATCGAACTCGATCGTCTCGCTGAAGTGCGCGTTGCCCGGTATCCAGGGGCGCTTGCCGCCCGGGGCCGCCGCTTCGCGTCGTGGAGCGTTTCCCGCCGGCAGGTCGCGCGTCAGGTCGGCGAGCTCGCCCATGGTGGTTGCGGCGTAGGCGCGCTCGACCCGGGCCGGGAGCTCCTCGAGGGTCAGACGGCCGGCGGCGCAGTGCTCCTTCAGCGCCGCCACCACGCGTTCGCGGTCCTCATCGGAGGCCCGTGCCACGCCACCGGCCGGACTCTCCTCCGGCAACGCTCCGCTCAGGCCGCTTCGCGAGACCGCTCGGCCTCGCGGAGCTCGCGCAGGGCGCGCTTGCGCTCGTCGCGGCTGGTGCGCTCCAGGATGAGGACCCCGTCCAGGTGGTCCATCTCGTGCTGGATCACGCGGGCCTCGAGTCCCGAAGCCTCCACCAGCCGCGGCTCGCCCTCCTCGTCCCGAGCGCGCACGCGTACGTGGACGGGTCGCTCCACGTCGACGGTGACGCCGGGGATGGACAGGCAGCCCTCCTCGCCCGGCTCGATGTCCTGGCTCGTCCACTCGAGCTCGGGGTTGGCGAGCGCGATGACGGGCGCATCCGGTCCGATGCGATAGACGAGGAGCCGCTGGGAGATCCCCAGCTGTGGCGCGGCGAGGCCGACCCCGATGGCGTCGTTCATGATCGCGGCCATACGCCCGACCTGGCGGCGGAGGGACTCGTCGAAGCGGTCGACGGGAGTGGCGCGGGACTTCAGTACCGGGTCACCAAGCTTGCGGATGAAGGACATGGCGGCGGCCCGCCGCGCCTCGACCTCGGGGTCGAGCGGCGGCGGCTCCTGCGCCTCGAGCTCCTCCTCCGGTGGGGTGCGCTCCCTCTCCTGGGCCATCCCGCGCGAGTCTAGCGCCGGCGCAGCGCGCGCGGGAGCACTGGGAAGCGGCGCCGCGCGGACGGGCACTGCGAGGGCGCGGGATCACCGGGGCGCGGCGCCGTGCGCACCGCGGGCGCGGGGCGCGCGATCACTGCGGGTCCACGTCCACCGCGAATGCGACCGCTCCGTGGGCGCGGTCCGCCGCCACCGCCTCCACGGCATCTCGCACCGCGGCTATCGCCGGCTGCCGCTCGCGCGAGCGCACCACGAGCTGCGCCCTCACGCGCCCCTGGCGGCGGAACAGCGGCGCGGGGCCGAGCACGGGCACGCCGGCGGCCGCCACCCGCGCGCCGATCGCCTCGGCCGCAGCGTGCTCGGGGCCGAGGTCGGCCGCCGAGCACACGACGCGGATCAGGTGGCCGTAGGGCGGGTAGGCGAACACCTTGCGGCGGGGCAGCTCGCCGGCCAGGAAGCCGTCCGCGTCGTGCGCCGCCGCGTGGCGGAGGGCGCGCGCGTCCGGGTCCAGCGCCTGCACGATCACGCGACCGCCGCGCGCGCCTCGGCCGCTTCGGCCCGCCAGCTGCGCGACCAGCGCGAAGGTGCGCTCCTCGGCGCGGAAGTCCGGGAAGCGGAGGGTGGCGTCGGCGTCGAGCACCACGCCGAGCGTGACGTCCGGGAAGTCATGCCCCTTGGCCACCATCTGGGTGCCGACGAGCACGGCGGCGCCGGCCTCCTCGAAGCGGCGCAGCACCGTGGCGATCCCGGCCGCGGCGGCCACGTCGGAGTCGAGCCGGAACACCGGGAGCGGCCGCACCAGCTCCTCGAGCTCGCGTTCGAGCTGCTCCGTGCCGGCGCCGTGGCGCGCCACCGACACGGAGCCGCAGTCCGGGCAGGCCGACGGCACGGCCTGTCGGTGACCGCAGTGGTGGCAGGCCATCTCGCCCGCGGCGCGGTGGAGCACGAGCGTGACGTCGCAGTGGGGGCACTCCCAGACCCGGCCGCAGAGGCGGCAGGATAGGAAGTTCGACCACCCGCGCCGGTTCAGGAGCACGATGGCCTTCTCGCCGCGGCGGCGCACGCCGTCGAGCTCCTCGCGGGTGCGCTCGTGAAGCGGGCCGGCGGTGCCGGCCATGCCCACCACGTCCACCGGCGGAAGCGCGCGCCCGTCGACCCGCTCGCCCAAGACGATGCGCTCCGAGCGCACGACGCTCTCAGGCCGCGGCGTGGCGCTGCCGGCCACGAGCAGGGCGCCCTCGAGGGCGGCGCGACGCTCGGCGACCACCCGGGCGTCGTAGCGCGGGTCCCCCTCCTGCTTGTAGGAGCCGTCGTGCTCCTCGTCGATGACGATCAGGCCGAGGTCGGCCAGCGGTGCGAACACCGCCGAGCGGGGGCCGACGCACACCCGCGCCTCGCCGCGGCGAATCCGCCACCACTCGTCGTAGCGCTCGCGCGGGGAGAGGCGGGAGTGCATGACGGCGACGGCGTCGCCGAAGCGCTCGACGAAGCGGCCGGCGGTCTGCGGCGTGAGGGCGATCTCCGGCACCAGCACGATCGCCGAGCGGCCGCGCTCGAGGGCGGCGGCGACGGCGCGGAGATAGACCTCCGTCTTGCCGGAGCCGGTGACGCCGTGCAGGAGGACCGGCCGCGCCGCGCGATCGCCGGACCGCTGCCGGAGGGCCGGCGCAGGGAGCGGGCCCGGGCCGGGCCCTCCGGGCAGGCGCGCCACGATCGCCTCGAGCGCCGCGCGCTGGGCCGGCGTGGGCTCCACGCCGTTCGAGCGAGCACCAACGGAGACGACGGAGGGCCGCCGCGCGGGCTCCGCCGCGCTCTCCAGGCGAACGAGCCCGCGCCGCTCGAGGCTTCGGAGCGTGGAGTGGTCCGCGCCCGCGCGCCGGGCGACGGCCGCGACTGTGGCCGGCCCCGCGGCGAGCGCCTCGAGCACGGCGGTCTGGCGCGAGCCCAGCCGGGCCATCGCGGGCGACGCGACCGCAGGCCCGCCCTCGCCGGCGCACGCCGCGCGACGCTCGGCGGTGAGCGCCGGCCCATCGACGGCGAGCACTTCCAGCCCCTCCTCCGTCAACGCCGCCCGCAGCGACCGGCGCCGCCGCAGCGGCCGGCCTGCCCCGGTCCCCGTGCCCGGCGGCAGCACCAGCGCGAGGCCGCGGGCCGGTGTCGAGACGTACTCGTGCGCCACCCAAAGCCCCAGCCTCACCAGCGATTCCGGCACGTCCGCCTCCAGCGCCGCCACCGGCTGCACCAGGCGCTCGGCGGGCAGCTCGCTCCGCTCGGCCAGCTCCACCACCACTCCCAGCAGCCGCCGGCGCCCGAACGGCACCACCAGCATGCTCCCCACCCCCACGCCCGCGAGCGACCCCGCCAGCCGATAGTCGAACGGGCCGCGCAGGGCGCGGGCAGGGGTGAGCGGCTCGACCTTGGCGATCACGGCCCCCGAACGTACGCGAGCGCCCGGACGGGCCGCCGCCGCCGCGATTTGTGACGATGTGCCCGTGGCGACCGACTTCGAGGCGGAGGGACTGCTCGACGGGGCGGGCGACGAGCGGGCGCGGGAGGCCCGCCGCGAGCTGCTCAAGACGCTCGAGGACGCCGGCTGCTCGCTCGACGAGCTCCGCGAGGCGACTCGCCAGGGTCGGCTCGCGCTCCTCCCGATGGAGATGGTGCTGGCCGGCGAAGGCCCCCGCAAGCGCCAGGTCGACGTGGCCGAGGAGACCGGCCTGGACGTCGAGTTCCTGACCGAGGCCCGGCGCGCCCTCGGCCTTCCCGCCGTGGACCCGGAGGACCCGGTCATCACGTCCGAGGAGGTCGAGCTGGCCCACGGCGCCGCCGCCCTGCTGGACGCCGGGATCGACCGCGAGGGCTTCCTCGAGGTCACTCGCGCGATGAGCCAGGCCATGGCCGCCGTGGCCGCGTCCCTCACGTCCACGATCGGCGGCGCCCTCCTCCGCCCGGGCGACACCGAGCGCGACCTCGGCCTCCGCTACGCCCAGACGCTGCGCGAGCTCGGCCCGCTCGCCGGGCCGGCCCTGACCCAGATGCTCAACCTGCGCCTGCGCGACCAGATCCGCCAGGCCGTGGTCGGCCAGGCCGAGCTCGAGAGCGGGCGCCTCCCCGACGCCCAGCACGTGGCGGTCGGCTTCGTGGACATCGTCGGCTTCACGCGCCTCGGCGAGCAGGTCGAGCCCGACGAGCTCGGCGCGGTGGTGCGCGGCTTCGAGGAGATGGTCGAGGACGCGGTGCGGTCGCCGGTGCGGCTCGTGAAGACGATCGGCGACGCCGCCATGCTCGCCGCTCCCGAGGCGCCGCCCCTGATCGACACCATGCTGGAGCTCGTCGAGGGCTCGCGCGAGGACGACGACAGGCCGCTGCTGAGGGCCGGAATCGCCTCCGGCGAGGCGCTCCCGCGAGCCGGCGACCTCTACGGGCGTCCGGTCAACCTGGCCTCCCGCCTGACTTCGTTCGCGCGGCGCGGATCGGTCGTCACGTCGAAGGAGGTGCACGACGCCGCACCCGACGGGTACGACTGGACGCAGGTCGGCAGCCGGCGCGTGAAGGGCGTTCGCGGCGAGGTCGAGGTCTACCGCGTGCGGTCCAACGACAAGTCGGCTGCTTAGAGCGACGCTAACCTTGGGCGGTGCTCTCGGCCCGCGAGCGCATCCTCGACACTGCCTACGACCTGTTCAGCCGGCACGGGATCAGGGCGGTAGGCGTCGACCGGATCATTGCCACCTCCGGAGTGGCCAAGATGAGCCTGTACCGCCACTTCAACTCGAAGGAGGCTCTGGTCCTCGCGTTCCTGCAGGAGCGCGAGAGGCGCTGGACGATGGAGTGGCTCCACGCCGAGGTCATGCGGCGCGGCCACGACGGCCCCACCCGTCTGCTGGCCATCTTCGAGGTCTTCGACGAGTGGTTCCAGAAGACCGACTTCGAGGGCTGCTCGTTCATCAACGTCCTGCTCGAGTTCGGCGACCTCGAGCACCCGATCCGGCAGGCGAGCGGCCGGTACCTCGCCAACATCCGCGGTCTGGTGCGGGAGTTCGCCGAGGAAGCCGGCGTGGTCGACCCCGAGGACATGGCGTGCAAGTGGCACATCCTGATGAAGGGCTCGATCGTGGCCGCCGGCGAGGGCGACCGCAAGGCGGCCCGGCGCGCCCGGGAGATGGGCGAGCTGCTGCTGGAGCGCGAGCTCGCCCGGGCCTAGTAGGCGGGGGCGCCGCTCGGCTCGGCCAGCCCGGCCGCCTCGCGCAGCGTCTGGGCCTTGTCGGTCTTCTCCCAGGTGAAGTCGCGGTCCTCGCGGCCGAAGTGGCCGTAGGCCGCGGTCTTCCGGTAGATGGGCCGGTGCAGGTCGAGCTCCTTGCGGAAGGCGCCGGGCCGCAGGTCGAAGTGCTGGTCGATCAGGCCGGCGATCGTCGACTTCGAGACGCGCTCGGTGCCGAAGGTCTCCACCATGAGCGAGACCGGGTGCGCCACGCCGATCGCGTACGCCACCTGGATCTCGCACCGGTCGGCCAGGCCGGCCGCCACCACGTTCTTGGCGACGTAGCGCGCGGCGTACGCGGCCGAGCGGTCCACTTTGGAGGGGTCCTTGCCTGAGAACGCGCCGCCGCCGTGGCGGGCCATGCCGCCGTAGGTGTCGATGATGATCTTCCGCCCGGTCAGCCCGCAGTCGCCCATCGGGC